>NZ_CALHIQ010000076.1 GCF_938030725.1 uncultured Fretibacterium sp.
GCACCCTCTCTCCCAGGTCCCGATCGATCTGGAAGATGATAAACTGCCCCGCCTTCCGGTTCCGCGCGATCTCCGGCGCCGTCACCTTGAAGTAGTAGACGCTCTGACCCCTCTCAAGGTCATGAGAGAGCTGCCTCTTCTCCAGTATCTTATGCAAATGACCTTCCCCCTCCAAGATAATATGCACTGCTGAACTGCAAAGGCTCCGTTAGAGCCTCACAGCAAAGAGCTCTCGAAAATATGACCTGCTACGACAAAAAACAGGACGACGTCCTGCACCCTCCTATGATAAGCCATTCTTCCACATAAAACAAGAATCCAGATACGTTTATGCATCAAAAAGCCTTAAATTCTTAAAATTGAAATAACATATTGGAGGCCCCTCAACTCGCCGGCGCGCCTTTTTGACGTCCTTCATTGCTTTGTCGCTGCTGTATTTCTATTCATAAATATGTTAAGATACCCGCAGGATGGGGCCGCGTCCCCTGAAAGAAACTGGACCCTGAGTGCGGCGTAGACGTTTTGAGTGCTTATGTTTGGAGGGGTTAACGATGACTGAAAAGACCTTGCTGTCGCTTGCTTATGGGGCCGCGTTCCCGGAGAAGAAAGGGGCCGTCACCTTCACAGACCTGGCCGCCCTGACGCCCAGATTCCAGGCCGGAGATGCGTGGCTGCGAGAGAACGCGGCTGCGGGCAAAGAGGGATTCGGCTGGATGAACCTCGCCAAACGCAACGTTGACGACGTGCAAACGATGGCGCGTTGGCTCTCCACCCGAGAGTCCGTCATTCAGGTGGGGATCGGCGGCTCCGCCCTGGGCAACCAGATGCTGCACAACGCGCTCCTGCCCCCCTTCTGGAACGAGATCCCCCAGGCCAAGCGCGGCGGTCCCCGCTTCTTCATGTCCGACAACGTGGACCCATCGGAGAATCGCGCGATCTGGGACCTCATCGACCCGGAGAGCACGGCCGTCGTCGTCGTCAGCAAGTCGGGCAGCACGGCGGAAACGGCGTCGAACTTCCTCTTCTTCTGGGAGAAGCTGCGGGACACGCTGGGTGAGGCCGGGGCCCGCGAGCGCGTCATCGCCATCACGGACAAGGAGCAGGGCGTCCTGCGTCCCTTCGTGGACGAGACGGGCTGCAAGAGCCTGATCCTGCCAGGCGACGTGGGCGGGCGCTTCTCCGTGCTCACCTGCGTCGGCCTCCTGACGGGCTGGGCCCTCGGCATCGACGGCGCGGAGCTCCTGAAGGGCGCGGGAGAAATGGACGGACGGATCGCCGGCGCCCAGTCCGTGCTGGAGAACCCGGCCTGGGTCCTCTCCGGGCTGAACTACCTGCACATGAACGCAGGACGTGGCATCAGCGTCCTGATGCCCTATTCCGATCACCTCGAAAAGTTCGGCGAGTGGTTCGCCCAGCTGTGGGGTGAGTCCCTCGGCAAGGAGGGCAAGGGCTCCACGCCGGTTCGCGCGCTGGGCGCCATCGACCAGCACTCCCAGATCCAGCTCTACACGTCGGGGCCCGACGACAAGCTCTACACCATCCTCACCGTGGAGCAGGACAAGCGCGACATCGCCCTGCCCGCCGCTCCGGAGAAGGCCCTGAAGAAGCTCTCCTACCTCTATGGAAAGTCCATGGATAAGCTGCGCAACTTCGAGGCCGAGGCCACGGCAGCCGCGCTGCACAAGGTGGGGCGCCCCGTCGCCATGCTCTCGATCCCCGCGCTGGACGCGCGCCGCCTGGGCGCGCTCATCCACTTCTACGAATACGTGACGGCCATGACGGGGTGGCTGCTGGACGTCAACCCCTTTGACCAGCCGGGGGTCGAGCAGGGAAAGAAGTACACCTACGGCCTGATGGGTCGGGAAGGCTTCGAGGCCGACGCAGAGGAGGTCCGAACCCTCTCCGCCAGGACGACCGAGCGCGTGGCAGGCCTTTAGCCAGCGCCCGTCGGGCCATCGACGAAAAATACAGAAGACGGGGGACCGCCTGCCGGCGGGCCCCCGTCTTTTAGTCTCCACCGAGGTAAGCCCTCTTGATCTCCGGGGAATCGAGGAGCTCCTGCCCCGTGCCCGTGGTGACGATCTTCCCCGTCTCCAGTACGTAGCCGCGGCTCGCGATGGAGAGCGCCATCCGCGCGTTCTGTTCCACCAGCAGGATCGTGGAGCCATGCTCGTTCAAGTTTCTGATGATGTCGAAGATCTGCTCCACCAGAAGGGGAGCGAGGCCCATGGAGGGCTCGTCCAACATCAAGAGCCTGGGACGGCTCATCAACGCTCTGCCCATGGCCAGCATCTGCTGTTCGCCGCCGGAGAGCGTGCCCGCCACCTGGCGGCGGCGTTCCTTGAGCCGCGGGAAGAGGCCGTAGACCATCTCCAGGTCCTCCGCGACGCTGCCGTCCCTCCCCATCCGCACGTAGGCTCCCATCTCCAGGTTCTCCTTCACGGTCATCTGCAGGAAGATGCGCCGTCCCTCCGGCACCTGGGCCAGTCCCCGTTCCACCACCTTATGCGGCGCCGTGTGCGCCAGCCCCTGCCCCAGGAAGGACACGGTACCGCTTTTGGGGTGCAGCAGGCCCGATATCGTGTTCAGGGTCGTGGACTTGCCCGCGCCGTTCGCACCGATCAGCGTAACGACCTCCCCCTCCCTGACGTCGAAGGAGATTCCCTTGATCGCGTGGATGCTGCCGTAGTAGACGTGAAGGCCCTCCACCTTCAAAATGGGGTCCATGGCTATGCCCCCTCCTGTCTGCCCAGGTAGGCCTCGATAACCGCCGGATCGGACTGGATCTCCTCCGGCGTGCCCTTGGCGATGACGTGCCCGAAGTTCAACACACAGATGCCCTCGCAGATGTTCATGACCAGGTTCATGTCGTGCTCGATGAGCATGATGGCGATCTGAAACATGTCGTGCACCTTGCGGATGCTCTCCATCAGCTCCACCGTCTCCGAGGGGTTCATCCCCGCCGCGGGCTCGTCCAGCAGCAGAAGGGATGGGTTCGTGGCCAGGGCGCGGACGATCTCAAGCCGCCTCTGCGCGCCGTAGGGCAGCGAGCCCGCCCGGACGTCCGCCATGTCCTGCATGTCGAAGATCGAGAGCAGCTTCAAGGCGCGGCGATGGGCGGCGCGCTCCTCCCGTCGGAACTTCGGCAGGCGCAGGACGGCGCTCCACATGCCATAGTGCATGTCGTTGTTCATGGCGACCTTCACGTTGTCCGCGACGCTGAGGTTGCCAAAGAGGCGAATGTTCTGGAACGTGCGCGCGATACCCGCCCGGTTCACCTGCACGGTGCTCATGCTGTTGGTGTCCTGCCCGTCCAGCAGGATGGTGCCCGACGTGGGCTGGTACACCTTCGTCAGCAGGTTGAAGACCGTGGTCTTGCCCGCGCCGTTGGGCCCGATGAGCCCGGCGATCTCCGTCCGCCCAATGGTCAGGTTGAAGTTCTCCACCGCCTTCAGCCCTCCCAGCGTGATCCCCAGGTTGACACATTCCAGGATCGGGGCGCGGCCCGCGTCTCGATCGGGAATCACGGCATTGGACGGGACGGGGACCAGCCTCGTCTTCCTCCGCTTAAACGGCATGTTCGTCCTCCTTCCCTGCACGCCTCACAAAGGGGTTGAAGCGAGTCAGGAACCCCTTCACCGCAGCGTTGTTCGTGGCCAGCATCACCGCAATCAACACGACGGCGTAGAGCAGCATCCGATAGTCCGCGAACTGGCGCAGCTTCTCCGGCAGGATCGTCAGGGCCGCGGCCGCGACGATGGACCCCAGAATGTTCCCCTGGCCGCCCAGCACCACGAACACCAGCACCAGGATGGAGGTGTTGAAGTCGAACTTGTTGGCGACGATCGTGGAGTAGTTCATGGCGAAGAGGGCTCCTGCCGCCCCGGCCAGCGCCGCGGAGGTGACGAAGGCCATCATCTTGTAGCGGGTGATGTTGATCCCGACGCTCTCCGCTGCGATGCGGTCGTCCCGGATGGCCATGAACGCGCGTCCGGCACGGCTGTTCATCAGGTTGTACACCACGGCCAGCGCGATCATCACCAGGATGAAGCCCACCGTGAAGGTGGATATCTTCTGGATGCCGCCGATGCCCATGGGGCCCGCAATGATGAGGCGTCCACCGGGCAGGAGGCGCGTGTTGTCGCTCAGCATGCTGAAGCTGATGCCGCCCGAGTCCATGCCCAGGTAGAAGTTGTTGAAGACGCTCTTGATGATCTCCCCGAACGCCAGCGTCACGATGGCCAGGTAGTCCCCTTTCAGCCGCAGCACGGGGATGCCGATGAGGAACCCCGCGGCGGCGGCAAAGCCCGATCCGACCAGCATGGCGACGGCCAGCCTCGCGGGGGCGAAGGGGATGAGGTTTTGCAGCATGATGGCCGAGGCAGCGCCGGTAAAGGCCCCGACGGACATGAAGCCGGCGTGTCCCAGGGAGAGCTCTCCCAGGATGCCCACCACAAGGTTCAGGGCAATCGCCATGACCATGTAGGCGCAGACGGGGACCAGCATCCCCCGCATGGTGGAGCTGAGAAGGCCCGTTGTGCTCAGAATCTGCATGAGGCCGTAGGCCGCCACGACGACGGCATAGGTGGTGAAGATCCGTCGCGCCTCCGCCCGTTTCAGGTTGACAAACCTTTTTATCGTCATCGCGCTACACCTTCTCCTGAACCTGTACGCCGAGGAGCCCTGCGGGCTTCACCAGGAGCACCACGATCAGAACGGCGAACACCACGGCGTCCGAGAGCTGCGTCGAGATGTAGGCCTTCGCGAAGATCTCGATGACGCCCAGCAGCAGGCCTCCAAACAGGGCTCCTGGGATGGAGCCGATGCCGCCGAAGACCGCCGCCGTGAAGGCCTTGATGCCGGGCATGGAACCCGTCGTCGGCATCAGGGTCGGGTAGGCGGAGCAGAGCAGCGCCCCCGCCACGGCAGCCAGCCCCGAGCCGATGGCGAAGGTCATGGAGATCGTGGCATCGACGTTGATCCCCATCAGCTGCGCGGCCCCCTTGTCCTCCGAGCAGGCGCGCATGGCCTTGCCCATGCGGGTCCTGCCCGTAAACCAGGTCAGAGCCAGCATGATGACCACGCAGGTGACGATGGTGACGATGGTGACATAGGAGATGGAGAGCTGCCCGCCGAAAAACTTCAGGGTCCCCTTTCCCACCACCGAGGGAAAGATCTTGGGGTTCGACGTCCAGAGCAGGAGCGCCGAGTTCTGCAGAAAGTAGCTGACGCCAATGGCCGTGATGAGCACCGCCAGGGACGGCGCCTGACGCAGGGGCTTGTAGGCCAGGCGCTCCACGACGATGCCCAGAATCGTGCAGACGAACATGGCAAGCGCCACCCCCGCCACGGCCGGAAGCTGATAGCGGGCGACAGCGTAGAAGCAGACGTAAGCCCCCACCATGATGACATCTCCATGGGCGAAGTTCAGCATCTTCGCGATGCCGTACACCATGGTGTAGCCCAGGGCGATGATGGCGTAGATGCTGCCCAGGCTGATCCCGCTGATGATAAAGCTTAAAAAGATCATGAACGCACCTCTCAAAACCGAAACCGCGCAACGGCGGTCGCCGCCGTGTTCGAATCCTCTCCTCCGGCAGGGCGCGTCCAACAGGTCGGGACATGCCGGCGCACTGGACGCACCCCCCAAAAGGAGCGCGGGGAGGGCGGCCACCCTCCCCCGCTGACGGTTGAGGCTAGTCGAGCCCCACGTAAGCGCCATCCTTGATGACCATGCCCTTCGGGTCCTTCGTCACCTCGCCGGCCTTGTTCCAGGTCATGTTGGTCCCCGTCAGTCCGGAGAAGGTCATGGAGGTGAACTGCTCGATCATGAGGCCGCAGAGCGTCTGGGCGTCCATGTCGGGCGTCGCCTTGGCGTTCTCGAGGGCCATCTTGAAGGCGTAGACGCAGTCATAAGCGTCGGCCGCAAACTGGTTCGGCACGTCCTTGCAGCGCTTCTTGTACTCCGCCACGAACTTTGCCGTGCGTTCGTCTTCCGAATCCGCGTTGAAGGGGGTCAGGAGCATCACTCCCTCGGCCAGTTGCGTGTCGAAGCCCTCCATCGTCAGAATGCCGTCCATGCCGTCCACGCCGAACCACCGGGGCGTGTACCCCATGCCGGCCGCCTGAGCCAGGATCAAGGATGCGTGCTGATAGTACATGGGGAGGAACACCAGCTCCGCTCCGTTCTTCTGCGCATCGGTGAGCTGCACGGAGAAGTCCGTGTCGTTGCCGTCCGCAAAGGTCGTGTCACTGACGACCTCGATGCCCAGCTCCTTCGCCTTGGCGACGAAGGTATCGTGGATGCCCTTGGAGTACACGTCGTCGTTCTTCCAGATGACGGCGACCTTCCGGGGCAGGCCCTTGTTGACCATGTACTGCGCGGAGGCAGAGCCCTGGTTGGGGTCCACAAAGCACATCTGAAACATGTTGTCCTTATTGGTCGTGACGGCTTTCGCGGAAGCGGAGGGCGTCAGCGCAAAGATGCGATCGTTAAAGGTCTCTGCAGCCGTGGCCTCGCAGGGCTTTGAGGTGACAGCCCCCATGGAGAGCTGCATCCCCCAGTCCTTCAGGAGGTTGTAGGCGTTCACGGCCTTCTCGGCGTCGTGGACGTCGTCCTCGTAGCGAAGCTCAAACTGCACCCCGCCCATGGCGTTGATCTCGTCCACCGCGATCTGAGCACCGTTCTTCACGGCATTGCCGTAGATGGCCGCGCCGCCCGTCAGGGGCGCCGTGCCGCCCAGCTTAAAGGCCTCGGCTCCAAAGGCGCAGCCCGTCGCCACGACAACGCTCAGGGCAAGCCCTGCAGCAAGGGTAAAAACTTTTCTGGTCATTTTTCTCATCGTTTTCCTCTCCTTGAATTCAATCTCACAGAACGTCTATGCCCTATCCCCGTCCACCGACGGCCGTTCGGCGATCCTGGGGACCTGTGGCCAAAAAAAGGCGGCTGCCCTTCTTTTAAGAGTGCAGCCGCGCAATGGAGCGTCTTAAAAAAATTTTTGGCTTCCCCTTAAGTATTCTTTTTTTCATCCCTTACAACGACCGCCAGGACCACGGCGACGACCGATAGGACGACGGCGAGCTGCCCGCCAATCATGGCGATAAGGGCAATAATAATAATGGACGCCACAAAAAGGGCGTCCATCAGGGGATCCAAAACACAAAGGGAAGCGCGCGCGAAGGAAGCCGCCGCGTCACAGGAGGACGCGCCCGCAGGGCAGGACATCGCGGACCTGACGGCAAGGCTTCGGTTCATTTGCGGGCATCCTCCTTCGCTGAAATTTTGTGACATTATAAGGGGCCGCCGGGCGAATGTCAATCTGTTTTCTCAATTTGCCTCCCGGCGGGGGCGGATCGGTGAACCTCAACCAGCCCGCCTCGAACCGCGCCCGAAGGCACTGCGGAGCGTTTGAGCGCTGCCCGTCACTTTTTTACATCAAAAAGGGGGATGCACTGCCTCGCGTTCTTGATCACGGCGTAGCCCAGGGCGCTGCGGCCCGTGCGGTCCGTTCGGGACGGGTCTGCACCCGACGCGAGAAGCATCTTCACGACCTCCGGGTTATCGCTGGCTGCGGCCACCATCAGAGGGGTCGTGCCCCCGTCGTCCGGAACGTCCGCCGCGGCACCGGAGGCGATCAGGGCCTCCGTGCACTTCGCCCCGGACCGCCCCTTCGCCGCGAAGTGCAACGGGGTCCAGCCGATAAAGTCCCGCGCCCCCACGTCCGCTCCGGCCTCGAGGAGCGCCTTCACGGCCCACTCGCTGCCCCGGAGGGAGGCGTCCATCAGGGGCGTCATCTCCCGCGCCATGCGCACGTCCACGCTGGCGCCGGCCTTGACCAGGAGGGCCAACACCTCACGCGCGCTCTCAGGGCCCTGGACGGCGTGGGAGAGCGGCGTCATGCCGTCCCGGTCCTGAAGGGAAACGTCCGCGCCCAACCGCAGGAGCTCCTCCGCTGCGGGGAGGGCAGGCGTCACAGCGGCCACCATCAGAGCGGTCATACCGTACCGGCTCCTCGCATCGACGGAGGCCCCGGCCTCGACCAGAGCCCTGATACTCTCCGCACTACCCTTTCGGGCGGCCACCATCAGGGGCGTCAGGCCGTCCCAGGTCGCAAGGTCGGGGTCCGCTCCCCCCTTCAGCAGGGCCTCGAGCACCGCGGCCCTCTCCGCTTCCCCCACCTGCCTCGCGCCGTCGCCACCTCCCGCAACCGCGATCATCAGCGGCGAGAGGTCCTGAAGGTTCCGATGATTGGGGTCCGCTCCCAGCGACAGAAGGGCCTCGACGGCCTCCGGCCTCGCTCCGGCCCCCAGCGCGACCGTCAAAGGGGTGTCGCCCTGCGGCGTCTCGTCCCGCAGCGAGGCTCCGCGCTCCGCCAGGAAGCGGATCGTCGCCGGCGACGCGCTGACGGCCGCAAACATCAGAGGCGTCCATCCGTTCCTGTCCCTCGCCGCGAGAGAGGCTCCCAGGTCCAGCAGCGCCGAGGCGGCGGGCAGGTTGTCCGACCGGCACGCCTCCATCAACGGCGTCATCAGCCGGCTCTCCCGCACGTCCACCTCCCCATCGGCGACCAGCAGCGTCAGGGCGTCGGCGGAGATCAAGGGGTTTGAGGCCGCCAGAAAGAGCGCCCCGCGGTTCAGGTCGTCCTCGGCCGTCAGGTCCGCCCGCCCCTGCACCAGGGCCGACAGCGCCGCCGCGCTCGCTCCCGCAGCCACGGCCCGCATCGCGGGGGTCCGGCGGCCCTCGTCGCGCCGGTTTACGTCGGCCCCCGCCTCCACCAGGAGGCGCAGCACCTCCGCATCCGGGCGCTCGCACGCTGCCTGCAGGGGGGTGACGCCCGCCTCGTTCGCCTCATCCACGGGGGCCCCCGCGTCCAACAGGAGCTCTAGGACCTGCGGATCGGCGCGGGAGGCCGCCAGCCACAGGGGCGTCCTGCCCTCCCCGTCCCGGACCCTGGCCGAGGCCCCGGCCCTCAGGAGCGCCGCGGCGACCTGAGGCGAGCCGTTCATCGCCGCAGCCAGGTGCAGGGGCGTCCTGCCCTTATCGTCCCGCACGTCCGGCGACGCGCCCGCCGACACGAGCGTCTCCGTCACGACGGGGTTGGGGTTGTACGCCGCGGCCAGCATCAACGGGGTCAGCCCCTCCAGCCCCACCGAGGTGAGGGACGCGCCGTGCTTCAAAAGCAGCCGGACGACCTCCGGATTCCGGGCGTACTCGGCGGCGACGTGCAG
>NZ_CALHIQ010000077.1 GCF_938030725.1 uncultured Fretibacterium sp.
CAAGGACGGCAGCAACGTCATGGCGGACATGGCGGTGCAGTGCTTCGCGGGCAACGCGGCGCGCGGCATGAGCCTCGTGGCGCTGCACAACGGCGGCGGCGTGGGCATCGGTCGGGCGATCAACGGCGGCTTCGGCCTGGTGCTGGACGGCTCCTTCCGCGTGGACGACGTCATCCGGAGCGCGATGAGCTGGGACGTCATGGGTGGCGTGGCGCGCCGGGCCTGGGCGCGGAACGAGGCGGCGCTCGAGACGTCGGCCGAGTTCAACAAAAAGCGCACGGGGGAGCACATCACCCTGCCGTACCTGGCGGACATGGACTACCTGACGGACCTCGTGACGAAGCACTAGAGGTCCGTCCGCCGGAACGCCTAAATTGAGGAGGGGTCGGGGTCTGCCCGACCCCTTTTGATATAATAGGCCCGAACGAGGCTGCGGCGCATGGTTTGCGTGGTGGATGCGGCGCAGGACAGGGACCGACGGCCTGGCCCCCTGAGAGGGGGAAAATGACGCGATGATTGTGGAGGGTTTTGGAGTGGAGGAATTGATGGGCGAGGGCCTGGTCCGCGAGGTGGTCTACCGCGGCGTGAGCTCTCCGGAGACGGTCGGGCGCGAGAGGATGCGTCGGATGGAGGAGCGTGCCGCCAAGAAGTTTGGCATCCCCAGCCTCCTCCTTATGGAGAACGCCGCCCTGGCGGTGGTGCGCGAGGTGGAGGACTACAGCGCGTTTGCCGTGGTCTGCGCGCCTGGGGGCAACGGAGGCGACGGCCTGGCCGTGGCTCGGCACCTGTGCCTCCTGGGGCGCGACGTCCGCGTCTACCTGGTCGGCGACCCCGAGGGCGGGAGCGCCGACTTCAGGACGAACCTGGAGATCATGAGAAGGATGTCCCCGGAGTCGGTCTACGCGCTGACGGAGGAGAGCTTCGAGGACTTCGAGTACGCCCTGAAGGGCTGTGAAACCTGCATTGACGCGATGTTCGGCATCGGCCTGAACCGTCCCGTTGAGGGCCTTCCCCGGCGCGCCATCGAGGCGATGAACCGGTGCGCCCTCCACATCGTGTCCGTGGACGTCCCGTCGGGCGTTGACACCGACACGGGGGAGGTCCTGGGCGCGGCGGTGTGCGCGCACAAGACCGTCACCTTCCATCGGATGAAACCCTGCCTCGACCTGGCGCCGCAGTACGCCGGCGACGTCGTCGTGGCCTACGTGGGAATCCCCTGAGCCGGCCGTCCTTCCGGTCGACCGGCGCGGGGCGTTTCAAACAGTTTTTCGGAGGTGTTGTGTTCTGTTGAGTCGTAAGGGTTTTGCGTTGTTCCTGTTCTGTCTGTCCTGCGTCGCCGTCCTGGCCGCGCGAGGGGCGAACGGAGCGCCTGAAAAGCCGAGAAAAAACGAGGGGGTGGAATCCGTGGAGAGCAGGACGAATGGAGAGAGTGGGGAGGAGCTGAGGCAGCGGATCGGGGACCTGGCCTGGAACGTCACCCAGAACGCCGCGACGGAGATGGCCTTCAGCGGGGAGTACGACCATTTCTTCGAGAAGGGCGTCTACGTGGACGTCGTGAGCGGGAAACCCCTGTTTTCCTCCAAGGACAAGTTCGACTCCGGGTGCGGCTGGCCCGCCTTTTCCAAGAGCATCGCGCCGGAGGCGGTGTCCCTGCGGGGCGACTCGTCCCACGGGATGACGCGCGTCGAGGTTCGGAGCACAGGCGCCGACTCCCACCTCGGACACGTCTTCGAGGACGGTCCGGCGGAGCGGGGCGGAAAGAGGTTCTGCATCAACTCCGCGGCGCTTCGCTTCATCCCCTTTGACGAGATGGAGGCCGCGGGGCTGGGCCGTCTGAAGCGGGAGCTGTGGCCTGCGGACACGGCAGCGGCGGAGGCTGCGGCGCACGGGAAGGACGTCCGGGTCATCTACCTGGCGGGCGGCTGCTTCTGGGGGATGCAGAAGTTCCTGGACCAGTTCGACGGTGTGGTGGAGACGGAGGTGGGCTACGCCAACGGGAACGGCGTGGAGCCCACCTACCAGCAGGTCAGCAAGGCGAATACGGGGCACGCGGAGACGGTGAAGGTCCTCTACGACGAGGCGAAGCTCCCGCTGCGGCGCCTCCTGGAGCGCTACTTCATGGCGATCGACCCCTTCTCCAGGGACCGCCAGGGCGGGGACTACGGCCGGCAGTACCGGACGGGTATCTACTACACGGACCCCGCGCAGCAGGAGGCCATCCGCGAGGTCTGCGCCGCGGTGGAGGAGAAGGAGGGGAAGGCGCTCGCGGTGGAGGTGCTGCCCATCGACAACTACTCGCGGGCTGAGGAATTCCATCAGAAGTACCTGGACAAGAACCCGGGCGGCTACTGCCACATACCGGATCGCCTGCTGAAACTGGAGTAGAGCGGTTCGAGAGGGGCGGGCGCTTCAGCGTCCGCCCCTCCTCTTTAAGCTCTTACACCCTCTCCTTCAGCCACTTCGCGATCTCCTGCAGCCGGGCCAGGCGCGGCTGGGGCCGGCCTGAGCGGGAAAGTTCGTGGTTCTCGCCCTTAAAGACGCACATGCGGGACTCCACGCCCCCGCGCTTCAGTGCCGTGAAGAGCTGCAACCCCTGCCCCAGGTCGCAGCGGTGGTCCTCGTCGGAGTGGATGACGAGCGTCGGCGTCCTCATCCGGTCGGCGTACTTCAGGGGCGAACGGTCCCACAGGGTCTCCACGCTGTCCCCAATGTCCGCTCCGTGCTGGTCCGGGTCCCCAACGTCCGCTCCTCAGTGCTGGTCCGGGTCGAAGTAGTACCCGATGTCGGTCATGCCGGTCATGGAGACCCAGTTGCAGATGCTGCGCTGGGTCGCTGCGGCGCGGAAGCGGTTGGTGTGCCCGATGATCCAGTTGGTCATGAAGCCCCCGTAGCTGCCGCCCGTCACGCCCAGGCGGTCGCCGTCCACGAAGGGCAGGGTCTGAACGGCCCAGTCCACGAAGGCCATCAGGTCCTCGTAGTCCACGGTCCCGTACTTGCCCCGGATGTCGTCAAAGCCGCCGCCCTTGCCGTCGCTGCCCCGCGGGTTGCAGAAGAGGACGGCGAACCCCTCCGCCGCCCAGCACTGCATCTCGTGGACGAACACGTCGCTGAAGGTCGCCTTGGGCCCGCCGTGTATGTGCAGGATGGCGGGGTACTTCTTCCCCACCTCGAAGCCGATGGGGCGCATGTACCAGCAGTCCAGCCCATCGGGCGTCCCGTTCTCCAGCCGGATGTACTCCGGGACGCTCAGGTCCGTCCCCTCGAGGGCCGCCGTGTTCAGGTCCGTCAGGCGCCGCTCCGCGCCGTCCTCGATCAGGTAGAGCTCCTGCAGGGACAAGCCCTCCAGGCCCACGACGACCGCGCGGCCGCCCTTCACGTCGAAGTCGTCCACGCTGCGGAGCATCCGCGTGACCTGTACGACCGCGCCCTGCGCGTCCACGGTCGAGAGTCGGGAGCGCCAGCCCTCGGTGGAAACGAACCACGCCTTGTCCCCGTCCACGACGAAGCTCTCCCCGATGGGGCCGATGCCGTACCGGCAGTCGCAGATGATGGAGTTGTGCAGGCTGCGGTCCCATTCCGGGGTCAGGCAGCGGGGGGCGGCGCCCTCCTGCGCCATGAAGAACCGCTTGTTCTCGTTGAGGCCGTGGCGCTTCATGTCCGTGCCCGCCAGCAGGACCTCCCCCTCGAAGAACGCGGCGCAGCCCCACGTGTACTGCCCCTGCGGCAGGCGCTCCTTCAGGGCCTTCGAGCTCAGGTCGATCTCCCAGACCCCCGTGGTCAGCGGCATGACGTCCTCGTAGTCCACTCCGGTGAGGAGGACGCGCGCTCCATCCGACGACAGGCGCACCTGCCGGACGTCCATCGTCTCCGGGGTCAGGTCCTCCAGCACGCAGCCCTCCAGGGTGAGGAGCGATAGGCGGGACCTCTGCTGGGCCGTGAAGCCCTTGCCGTTGGAGTTGAAGGGGATCTGCTGAAAGACCATGTAGTCCGCGTCCTCGAAGCGCTCGCCCTTGCGGGGGTCCGTGGTCTTCAGGAGGAGCCTGCCGTCCCCCAGGTCCCACAGGGCCGTGACCGTGCGAGGCAGGGCGGCCAGAAAGCGGGCCTCGCCTCCGGCGACGTTCATGCGGTAGAGTCGGGAGTCCTTGGGCGCGTCCGGGGCAGGTTCGGGCTCTCCGGGCTGAGGGCTGCGGCCGCTGACGAAGATCAGGTCCCGCCCGTCTCGCGACCAGCAGAAGGCCCGCTCCATCCCGGAGAAGGTCAGTTGGGAGGTGTGAGCGGACGTCAGGTCGCAGAGCCAGAGGCAGGAGAGGTAGCGGTTGCCCTCAAGGTCCCCCTGGTGCACGGCGAAGGCCGCCTTGGCCCCGTTCGGCGAGATGCGCGGCGAGGAGATGAAGCGGTACTTCATGAGGTCGTGAAACTGAACGCGATTGAGCTCGTTTTTCTCCATAGTGTTGTCGTCTCCCTCATCGTGCGCCCGGTCCTGCGGACGCTTTCTTTTTATCCTGCATCCCTACATCAAAAAGACGGCCCGCATCGCCTCGTTCGCCGTCCGTCATCCCCCGGCGGGACACTCGTGATTATTATACCGTTTCGGAAGGGTAGGGTGCGGAGGGACCAGGCGCTCATTCGGCGCGTCACGTCGGAGTTTCAAGCCGCGACCCTGCGGCGTGTGCCCTATGGACCGGATCAACGGGAAAGCATCCGTCCGATCCCTTGAACCAGGGCGTTGAAGCTGGTCGAACGATTGCTTCCGTCCACTCTTAGGCAGGGAGCTATCCTCTCCGAGCCACTCAGTTTCTGATAGCTTTGTTTCGTCAGCATCCTGAGCTCCTGACATGCGTTGGACAGAGCATCCGGCGTCCTGTATTTTTTTTGTTCCTGACGGTGTGTCAGGCCGGACAGGCCAAGCCCTTCTTCGACGGCGTGTAGGTCGCCAAGGTAGAAGCTCTCAAGCTCGTGACAGGCTATCCTGATGAGGGTGCGATCCTCCTTCCCCGTCTTCCTGACGAGTTCTTGCAGGTTTTGTTTGACGGCGATGCAATCTCCCGCATCCTGATCCCTCAGGACGAGGAACCACGAGTCGGGCTTTCTCCACAGCCGAATTCTCCTCACCAGTTGCTTTTCCAAATCCTGTTTGCCCTCGAAGGGGATGTAAACGGCCTCGCAGTCCTCCGGGATGAGGTGCGGCAGAATGCCCCGAAGCATCATCTCTGCCGAGCGCTCCTCCAAAAGGCAGACCAAAGTGCTCATCGGGGATCCACCTTGCCGAAGAGTCCCTGTTTCCAGAGGTATCCCATCTGGTCTCCATCCTTCATATAGTCCACAATCTGGGGGTCGTCGCTGGCACGTCGGATGTCGGTGAACCCGGCTTCGTTCTTCTCCAACCAAAAGACCTCGTCCACCTCGATGGCATTCAGGAAGTCCGGGGAATGCGTGGACACGAATACCTGCCCTCCCCTGAGGGCGTATTCGCGAAACTCCTCCGCAAGTGTGGGCAGAAGTTTGGGGTAAAGCTGATTCTCCGGCTCCTCGACGCATAAAAAGGGATGCGGTTGGGGATCGTGCAGCAGGACGAGGTATGCAAACATCTTGATGGTCCCATCGGAGACGAACTTATCAATAAAAGGGTCCTCGAAGGTGTCGTTCCTGAACTTCAGCAGCAACCTTCCGTCGAGCGTGTCCTCGGTTTCGATGTCGCACACGCCAGGAACCCGATCCTGCATCTTCCGGAGGATGCGTTGAAAGACCTCCGGATGGGAATCATGAAGGTTTTTTGCGACCTGTTGGAGGTTGTCTCCCGTGACCGAGAGGTGATCGGCATCTCCAACCGCCTCCTTGACGCCTCGAGCCATACTGACGTGAAAATCTGAAACGTGCCAGTTTTCTATCAGCTGACGCAGTTCATTGGCTGCCCTGAACCTCTGGAACTGTCCCAACCCCTTGATGGCGAGGACATCCCGCTGTCCCAGGTCCTGCCTCTCCTTCGTCAGCTCCTCGTCCGTCTTGTCGAAATCCTCCTCGTTCGTGACCGCTTCCCCGACGCCGCTGGAGAAGTCCAGGAAGTGGAAGGGCGACCCATGAGCCCCCCTTTTGTAGCGCAGAACCTCGCGCACGATGCACGGCGACTTCCCCTCAAGCCCGATCTCCAGGCTGTACGTCACCAGGCGCTCCCTTCCCGTGATCGGCATACGATACTGCATCTCGATGGAAAGGTTCTCCCCGTCGGCTCCACGTGAAACCACCTCATGAAATCCGCCCCGGGTCCGGAGGGCTCGGGTAACGTTGAACGTCAGGCAATCCCGGAGGAAGCCGAACACGTCAAAAAGGGTGCTCTTTCCGGAGCCATTTGCCCCAACCACTACGCAAAACCGCGGGACGTTTGACATCTCCGCGTTCTTGTAGGTCTTGAAGTTTCGCAGGCAAATCTTCTCGATCTTGATCATCGTATTCCCCCAGTGTCCTTCGTTCGGGACCTTGAAGCTCCAGCGTTGACCCGTTGACGAAGGAAGGTGTCCTTTCCGTTTAGTCGAGTATACTACGAAGTGACCGGCGGCGCTGGCCCGCAGGCTTGACTCTCCCCGACGGGGGTGCCTGCGATGATTCTTGCCGGAGGGCGGGGGCGGAAACGCGAAGGGAGGAAGAGCTTGATGAGCGTCCTGCTGGGGGTGCTGGTCTCCGGCGGGACGCTCGTGATTATTATACCGTTTCGACGGGGGTAGGATGCGGAGGGGCCAGGCGTTCATTCGGCGTGTCGCGTCGGAGTTTCAGGCTGCGATCCTGCGGCACAGGCGACGTGGGGCCGCCGTCTGTGCCACAGGGGCGCCTCTCTCAAAGGGTGAACTCTCGCTGAAACGCCGGATCGGTCTCCCGAAAGTCCAGGCGGTTGTGGGTACCGCGGCTCTCCTTGCGGTTCAGCGCCGCCTCGGTGATCGTCAGGATGGCCAGCGCGGACTGGCGCGTCAGGTCATCCCGCGCCGTTGCCGCGTCGTCCAGGATGGCCTTCACGGCGGAGCGGGCCGCCTCCAGGTCGGGGCCGTTGCGATAGATTCCCAGGGCGTGGGCGGCGATGTCTCGCAGCTTTGGCAGGACCTCCTCGCGCAGGGCCGCGTCCTGAGCGTATCGTATGGGATGAGGGGAGATTGCGCGGTCCAGGCCGCCGTTTTTTGCGATGCCCTCCGCGCAGAGGAGCCCTGAGAGCACGGCCTGGCTCGCGGCGTTTCCGGCGCAGCGGCAGGCGCCGTGTAGCCCGCCGCAGGCCTCGCCCACGGCATAGAGCCCCTGGACGTCGGACCGATAGTCGGCGTCGATCCGGATGCCTCCGGAGAAGCTGTGGGCCATGGGCCCCACCTCCAACAGCTGTCGGTTGGGGTCGCAGCCGTTCTTCATGAGGCGGTCGTAGAACCAGGGATAGGATTGCAGCACTGCGCGGTCGATGTGGCGCAGGTCCAGAAAGACGCCGCCCTTGGGGCTGCCCTTGCCGCTTTGGACCTGCTTCCAGGCCTCGCGGTTGATGAGGGACTTGGGCGCGCCGCCCTCTCCCTGGGGCCGGACGGACAGAAGGAAGCGCTCCCCCAGGGAGTTCAGAAGGTGCCCGCCCTCCCCCAGCATGGCGGTGGGGGCCGGTTCGCCCACCGTGCCCGGCGGGTCCATCATGACCATGGGCTCAAACTCCAGAAACTCCATGTCGATCATCGCGGCTCCGGCCTCTTTGGCCATCCCCAGGGTGTTGCCCTGGACGTCGGCCGGATAGGTGGTGGGGCCCAGGAGGCCGCCCACGCCGCCCCAGGCTGCGACCGTCGCCGGGGCGTAGACGTTGTGCGGTGCGCCGTCCTCCAGGACCGTGAACCCTTCGATGCGCCCGTCCCGCGTCAGGAGGCCCGTCACCGGACACCTGCGGTGGACCTCGACGCCCGCCGCCTCGAGGCGCGGCAGCATGGCCTGCAGGATCTCGAATCCGATGAGCCGGGTGGTTTGGCAGAGGGAGCGGGGGTGCGTGTGACCGGAGACGTGGCGGCGCTTGAGCGTCCCGTCCGCGTTGCGAGCGAAGGTCACGCCCCAGCGGCACAGGAGCTCGTAGCCGTCCGCCGTCCGGCTCGTCATCCGACGCACCGCCGCCCGGTCGGCGATGTCGTAACCCGCGTTCAGCATGTCCTCGCAGTACAGCTCCGGGGTGTCGCCGTAGGGGTTGTCCGGCAGGACGAAGTTGATGGCCGCGATGAAGGGCGTCCCGCCGAAGCCGTTTGCGTAGAGGGCAATATCGCGCACGCCCAGCTCGTGGAGGCGGGCTGCCGTGGCGAGGGCGGCCAGACCGCTGCCCGCGATGGCCACGCTGTGCCGGCTCATTCGGAAATCCCCCCTTCCGCGAGGGCGCGCTTCCGCTTCAGGGAGTTGACGGCCAGGACCGCGATGCCCAGGACGGCCCCCACGACGGAGCTGACGTACTCCGGGGCGATCAGGCACAGGGTTGCCGCGAACAGCAGCGCGCGCTCGAGGACGTTCAGCTCGCCCTTGAAGTAGCCGGCCACGACGACGGCCAGGAAGAAGGTTCCGGCTCCCAACTGAAGCGTCGAGACGGCGATCTCCGCCACGGAGCCCTGAAGCAGGATGGCGGGGTTGTACACGAACACGAAGGGGACCATGAAGCCGACCATCGCGAAGGTGAAGCCCTTCATGCCCGTCTTCATGGCGTTGGCCTCTGCGATGCCCGCTGCGGTGTAGGACGCCACGCAGACGGGCGGGGTGATCTGAGCCATGATGCCGTAGTAGAACACGAACATGTTGGCGCAGAGCCTGGCGACGGGGCCGCTCATGCCGCTGGCCAGCAGGATGGGCTGGATGCAGGGTACGAACAGGATGGCGCCCACCAGGTAGGCGGCTACGGTGGGCAGCGCCATGCCCAGGATCATGCAGCCGATCATGGCGATGCTCAGGGCGAGGAACAGGTTGCTGGTCCCCAGGGCGCTGATCAGGTTGGAGAGGTTGGTGGCCAGGGAGGTCTGCCCCGTGACGACGTTGATGATGATCCCGCACGCCGCCGTTGGGATGGCGATGCTGGCGGCCTGACGCGCGCCGTCCATGCAGCAGGCGGCGAGACCTCTGAGGTTGATGTAGTCGTCCCGGTTGAAGAAGCGGTTGAGGACGTTGCAGGCGATGCAGGCGAAGATGCCGACCATGCCGGACCGCATCAGCGAGGCGCCGCGGATGATCCAGGCCACCAGCAGGATGGCCGGGATCAGCAGGTAGAGGCGGGGCAGGATGGCCCGCTTTATCCGGATGGTCGCGTCCACGTTGGCGTTGAGGCGGGAGGCGCGCCTGGCGGCGAGGCGGTCCACCAGGACGAACACCGCGAAGTAGTAGGCCAGCGCGGGGATGATAGCCGACGCCGCGACGCTCATGTAGTTGATCCCCAGCATCTCGGCCATGATGAAGGCGCCGACGCCCATGATGGGCGGCATGATCTGCCCGCCGGTGGAGGCCACGGCCTCGACGGCTCCGGCCTCCTCCGGGGCGTAGCCGATCTTCTTCATCATGGGGATGGTCATGACCCCCGTGGTGGCGACGTTGGCCACGGCGGAGCCGGAGATCATGCCCATGAGGCCTGAGGAGAGCACCGCGGCCTTGGCAGGCCCCCCTGCGGATTTGTTGGACACGTTCATCCCCATGTCGATCAGGAGCTGGCCGCCGCCGATGGTGGAGAAGAACGCTCCGAACACGATGAAGTAGAACAACGTGCTGGCGCTCGTGTAGAGGGGCGTGCCGAACACGCCGCTCTCCGTCATGGTCATGCCCGCGGTGAACTGGTTCAGGAACTTGAGAAAGCTCTTCGGCTTCGTGTAGAGGATGCCGGGCAGGTGGGGGGACGTCCAAGCGTAGAGGATGAAGACGGCGATGAAGGCGGCCAGGGCCATCCCAAGCGTCCTGTACACCGCCACGAGGAGCAGCGCCACGGTGACGATCATGCAGGCGTAGTCGATGCCGTAGACGGGGGAGATGCTGACCACGTAGTCGGTCAGTCGGGCGTTCTGGGTCAGGACGTACCACAGGAGGTAGGCGATCCCCGCGAAGGCCGGGAGGTCCAGCCAGTTGGCCCATGCGTAGCGGTTGAGCTCCGTCGGGTCCGGTGCGTGCCCCTGGGATTCCGCGGCCTTCCGCACCTTTTTGCGGTGGTTGTGGTCCGCGGGGAAGTAGATGAAGACCAACGTCAGGGCGAACACCAGGTGCAGCGGGCTCTGCAGCATGGGAGGAAACTGTTTCACGAGGGCGATGTACAGCTGAAACGCAAAGAACGTCGCGGTGACGACGACAGCGGCAACGGTCCGCGGGGCGATCTTCTTCTCGGTATTCAAGTCGCTCACTTCCTTCTTGTGAGGATTTTAATAATGGGGAGCCGGGGCGATCCCGGCTCCCCGCACTGCGCCGGCATGGGGCGCAGGGTCAGTTCATGTACTTACCGCCGTTGACGTTGATGGATTCGCCAACGATGAACGTGGACATGTCCGACGCCAGAAAGACGGTCGCGTTCGCGACGTCCGCCCCACAGCCCAGCCGTCGGACGGGGATGGACTTCAGGACCTCCTCACGGTACTCCGGGGCCCACTGCCTCGTCATGTCCGTCTCGATGGGACCGGGGCAGATCGCGTTGACGCGGATTCCGAAGGGAGCCAGGTCCCACGCCAGCTTCTGCGTCAGGGAGTTGATTCCGGCCTTGGAGACGCCATAGGGAAGGGCGGCGTTCGGGTGTGCCGTCTTTCCGGCGGAGGAGGACAGGTTGATGATGCAGCCGCTGCGCTGCCTCAGCATGTGAGGCACCACGCACTTGCACGTGCAGAAGGCGCCCGTCAGGTTCGTTCGCAGCACGCGCTCCCACTCCTCGAGGGATAGGTCCGCGAAGGGGGTTCGGCTGTTGACGCCGGCGTTGTTCACCAGGACGTCGACCCGGCCGAAGGCGTCCAGGCAGGCCGCCGTCAGGCGCTCCGCAGTGGAGTAGTCGCCGATGTCGCCTGCCGCGCACTCACAGCGAACACCCGTTGCGCGGATGCGGTCCCGCAGGTCGGATTGTTCTCGCGTGCCGTGGATCACCACGTCGGCGCCGTTCTCCGCGAAGGCGAGGGCGATGTCCCTGCCGATGCCGCGGGACGAGCCCGTGACGATCGCGGCCTTCCCCTTCAGGAGGCTTTGCATGGCGCCGGAGCTATTCGTCCACCTGGACGCCGATCTCCTTGTAGTATCGGATCGCGCCGGGGTGCAGGGGGGCGCCGTTGAGCTCTTTTTTGGCGGCGGTCTTGAGGTCGAACCAGCCCAGAGAGGCGACGAACTTGGCCATCTCGTCCTTGTTCTCGCAGATGGCCTTGGTCAGCGCGTAGGCGAGCTCCTCGTCCATCGCTGCGGGGACCAGGACGTTCTGCTGCGACCCCATGGTCTTGATGTCCTTGTCCTGCTTGTTCCAGGTGCCGGCCGGCATGACGATGGGGGCGTAGCCCATCTTCTGCATGTTGGCGAGCGTCGCGTCGGAGAGCTGGACGAAGAACATGTCGTGGGTGAGGGCGATCTCGGTGGTGGTGGCCTGTCCCGCGTCGATGTGGTCGATGGTCATCTCGTACAGGTCGTCCTGCAGGCCGCTCTTGATGGCGTCGGTGCCGGTCTTTTCCCATTTGGCAAAGGAGTTGAACTCCTCGACGGAGATGCCGCAGGCCTCGATGACGCGCTCAGCCGTCAGCTCCCCAAGGGACCCGTTCTTCTTCGTGACGATCTTGACGGGGTGCTTTTTCGCGATGAGCTCCTCCAGGGTCGTGATGCCCGTCTCGTCCACGAACTTCTTCGTGAACATGACGTTCGTGAAGGTGTGGCCGAGGCCGCCGCCGATGCTGCGGACGTCCTTGCAGCCGCCGAACTGATACTGATCGGGCGTGCGCTCGTAGCTCCAGAGGGAGGGGCCGGCGTTGGAGACGATCAGGTCGCAGTCCTCGTTCTGGATCAGCATGGGGGCGCCCACGCCGCCGGGGGAGTTGGTGGTGAGGTCGATGGTCGAGCCCTGGGGCAGGCCCTTCATCAGCACCGACTGGATGGCGGCCGCCACCGAGTAGGCTCCGGTCCCCACCTCCTGGGCCGCAAAGGTCAGGTTGACGGGCTGCGTCAACTCGGCCGACGCAGCGGCGGCAAACGCGAGGATCAACGACAACGCAAGGATCTTCTTCATGGTTCTTCCTCCTTCAAAAAGTAAGACGTTTTTTGCTGCACGCCGCCTCAGTCGGCGGCGAAAATCCGGACCAAACCTTCAGGCCTCCTGCGGGGGTTAGAGGAAGGGTGGTTCCATCCCCTCAGGACAAAGGGCCTGAGTGAGTACGAATTTCATGCCAGGTCCCTCGATTCCGTGTGATCGGGCTGCGCCGCAGGGGCGCTGCCTCTGTGTCTCACCGCTTCCCCCGGTGCTCCGCCAGCCGGATGCCGTAGTCCATCGCGTTGACCAGGCTCAGGGCGTTGGCGCCGCCGCTGCCGGCGTGGCCGTACCCCGTGCCGTGGTCCACGCTGGCGCGGATGATCGGCAGGCCGAGCGTCACGTTGACCCCCGCCACAGCCTCCCAGCGCTTTTCGGCCTTGTTGTAGACGAACCCCTTCACCTTCAGGGGGATGTGCCCCTGGTCGTGGTACATGGCCACCACGATGTCGTACCAGCCTCCGATGGCCTTGCTGAAGATCGTGTCGGGCGGCGTGGGCTTGCGGTCGGGGACGTTGATCCCCTGAGCCAGCGCCGTGTCGATGGCCGGCTGAATCTCCTGAATGTCCTCCGTGCCGAACATGCCGTTCTCGCCGCAGTGGGGGTTCAGGCCCGCCACGCCGACCTTCGGGTCCCGGATGCCCAGGGCCAGACAGGCGTCGTTTGCAATTCGGATGCAGTCCAGCACCCGGTCCTTCTTCACCCGGTCACAGGCCTCACGGAGGGAAACGTGGGTGGAAACGTGGACGACGCGCAGGTTCTCGTGGGCCAGCATCATGGTGTACTTCTGCGTGTGCGTGTAGTCGGCGTAGATCTCCGTGTGCCCCGAATAGTGATGCCCCGCCAGGTTGATGGCCTCCTTGCTGAGGGCGTTCGTGATCGTGGCGTCCACCGTGCCCGCCATGGCCATCTGAATGACCCTCACCACGTACTGAAACGCGGCCTCGCCGCCCAGCTTCGTGACCCCCAGCCCAAAGGGTTTCGGGGCCGCCGGGTCGCCGGGGATGTCGGAGGCTTTCACGAGGCCCAGGTCGAGGACGTCAATGACGCCGGGGGTGAAGGCGGCCTCGCTAACGGCCTTGATGGGGTGGACCTCCAGGTCCGCTCCGGAGAGCGTCCGGGCCGCCGCCGCGGCGTATCGGATGCTGGATGCATCGCCCACCACGAGGGGACGGCAGCGATCGTAGACCGCCGCGTCGGCCAGGGCCTTGACGGTGATCTCCGGCCCGTTGCCGAAGGGGTCCCCCATGGTGATGCCGATGATGGGTTTGTCCATGGAACATGCCTCCTTAAAAAGACAGGCTGTGGGCCTAATGGAGCCCGTTCTCCCTGCAGCGCTCCAGGGCCTCCTTCAGCGCCTTCATGCCTTCGTCGGACAGGCGGCAGAAGGGCCTGCGGCAGGCCCCGACGGGATAGCCCAAAAGCCCCGTGGCGATCTTGATGATCGTGTTGGGGTTGCCGTACTTGAAGCAGTTTCGGAAGGTACGGATGCTGTCCTGGACCCTCATGGCCCGTTTGAGGTCCCCGGCGGCGAAGGCCTCGTAGATCTCCGCCATGGTGTGAGGGAAGACGTTGGCGCAGCCCGCGATGCCGCCCCTGCCTCCGAAGACCAGCCCGGGCAGGATCAGGGCGTCGTTGCCGGAGAGGACGCTGAAGTCCTTGTCCAGGGCACTCGTCAGCTCGATGTACTGCTTGAGGTTGTCGAAGTTCCCGCTCGAGTCCTTGGCCCCTGCGATGTTGGGGGCGTCCGTGGCCAGGCGGGCCACCGTGGCGGGAGCCAGGGCGTTGCCCGTGCGGGGCGGGATGTTGTAGAGCACGATGGGCAGGTCTACGGCCTCAGCCACCGCCATGTAGTGGTCGTAGAGCTCGTCCTGAGAGGCCGCGGCGTAGAAGGGAGCCACGATGGAGAGGGCGTCGGCGCCCAGCTCCTGAGCCCGGCGGCTCAGCCGGACGGTGTCTGCCGTGGTGATGCAGCCCGTACCGGCGTAGACGGGGACCCGCCCCCGCACCTCGTCGACCACGGCCGTCAGCACGCGCTCCTTCTCCGCGTCGCTCAGGGCGTAGCCCTCTCCGTTGGTTCCAAAGGCGAAGATGCCGTGGATGCCCGCGTCGATCATGCGGCGGACCTGGCTGCGAAGCTCCCCCTCGTTGACGCTCTCGTCCTCGTTCATGGGGGTCAGGATGGGGACGATGATGCCCCTCATGGCGATCTTCTTCAAGGTCGTTCTCCTCCTCTGTCCTGCCTGTTCGGCTCGTAAAATGCTACAGGATCTCCTGATAGATACGGCGGGCGTCCTCCTCCGTGACGGGGCGGCGGTTGTTCACCAGGAGGCGCGTGACCTGCATTCCGGACTGTACCAGCGATTCCAGGTCTTCTTTGGGCACGTTGAACTCCTTCAGGCTGGTGGGGATGTCGAGGTGTTTCACGATCTCCTCGATGCGGGCGATGACGGCTGCGCTCTTGGCCTCCGTCGAGGAGGCGTCGCCGTGGATGCAGCGGTCGTAGGCATGGGCCAGCAGCTCTCGACAGGCGGGCTCGTTGAAGCGCATCACGGGCGCCAGCAGGATGGCGTTGGAGACGCCGTGTGCGATGTGGTACCTGCCTCCGAGGGGGTAGCTCAGCGCATGGACCGCCGTGGTGCCGGAGGCCGTGATGGCGATGCCGCCGTAGAAGCTCGCGATCTGCATCATGCGCTTGGCCTCCATGGCCTCCGGGTCGTCGCAGGCCCGCTCGATGTTGTTCAGGATCATGTCGAGGGCCTGAAGGGCAAAGAGGTCGCTGAAGGGGTTGGCCTTGTTGCTGGTGTAGCACTCGATGGCGTGGGCCAGGGCGTCCAGCCCCGTGGCCGCCGCGATCTTGCGGGGGAGCTTCTTGATCATCACGGCGTCTAGGACGACGTAGTCCGCGATCATGTGCGCGTTGACGATGCCCACCTTCAGCTCCTTTTCGGGGACGGCCACGATGGCGTTGGGCGTGGCCTCGGCCCCCGTCCCCGCCGTGGTGGGGATCATGAGGGTCTTGACGTGCTTGCGGGCGCGGCCGGGGTCCTCCAGAAGCTCCTTGATCCCGTACTCGTCGGTCATCAGGACGCTCGACAGCTTCGCCGTGTCCATGACGCTGCCGCCGCCGACGGCCATGATGAAGTCCGCTCCGCTCTCGCGGCACTGGTCCACCAGCTTCTGGGCCTGAGCGTAGGAGGGCTCGGCCGGCAGGTCGTCCAGGACGGTGAACTCGACGCCCGTCCTGCGAACCTCCGCCATGGGGGGCTCCAGGAGCCCCGCACCCTCGATCCCCTTGTCGGTGAAGACAGCCAGCTTCTTCACGCCGTTTTCGGACAGGACGTTCCCCACGTTCGTCAGCGCGTCCTCGCCACTGTAGACCGCGCGCGGCATCTTCAGATCGTACTTCGTCAGCATCAGGCTTTCTCCTCTCTCCCGGCGCCAATCCGGTCGGCCAGGCAGCACAAAAGGTCCGGCTTGCCAAACCCTCCGGACTTGGCAAGGATGTAACGGGCCCTTCCCCCGTAGACGAAACTCGTCAGGACGACGCCCGGAGCCATCTCGCAGACGGGCGTCAACTCGTGCGTCCCCACGGCCTGCATCAAGGCCAGCAGCGTGTCCCCGCCGACGCACAGCAGCGTGGCTTCGAGCCCTCGGTCCAGAAGTCCTCTGGTCAACTCAGCCAGCGCTTTGGATACCCGAACCCGGGTCTGGGCCAGGCTCAGTCCCATGGCTGCGGCCCGCTCCTGCGTCTTTGCGCTGCCCTCCGGGTCGTTCGTGTCCAAGATCACCCGGCCGCACCGACGGACCCTCGCCAGGCAGTCCTCGATCAGGGCGGAGCTCTCGTTCCCCGACGGCCAGGCCTCGTCGAGCTTCTGCCGCACGCTGAGATGGACGTGCTGGAAGCCGCAGCCCTCGGCGGCGGCCGCCTGGCGTCGCGTCACGGGGTTGACGCTGCCGCAGGCCATGAGGAGCGCCGGGGGCAGGGAGGGGACCGCGGCGGGGCGCGCGGCCGGCATCAGGAGGTCTGCCAGGACCGCGGCGAATCCGGCGCAGCCCGCCGACAGGCGCAGGCCATCCGGGCCGAGGGCGTGTGCGGTGAGCTTCAGGTCCTCGGCCGTCGCGGCGTCGTAGACCTGGATGCCCCGGCCCGTCCCTGGCTCCCCCGGCCTGCGGACGAAGACCGCCTTTGACGTCTGCTGGGCGATGACGTCGCCGATCCGGGAGAAGCGCACGGGTTCGAAGGGGTCCCGACCGAAGACGCTCTGGTCCAGGGGCAGGCCGTCCACGTAGTGAACGCCATCCCGCGTGATCCGGCCCATGGAGGGGAAGGCGGGGACGAAGGGCAGGCTCTGAACGCCCGCCGCGTCCATGGCGGCCGCCAGCTCGCTGCCGACGTTCCCTCGAAGCCCGGAGTCCGTCTTCTTATAGATGTAGGGGATGCCTGCACGAAGTGCCGCCGACACGGCACGATGGACCGCCGCGTAGGCGACCTCCGGGGCGAGGTGCCGCGTCTCGGCGTCCAGCACCAGCACCTGCGCTTCGTCCCGGCTGAAATCCCGGTCGAGGTCCGTCACGACCCGCGTGGAGGCCCCATGGGCCGCGAACTGCACGCCCGTGTCCAGCGCTCCCGTAAAGTCATCGGCTACGATCAAAAGGGATACCATCGCCCACGCCCCTCAAGCCCGGTTTCGTCGTTCGACCTCGACTGTTAAATAATGAAACAACATGGAACGCCCATTGGTCCGGCCCGCTGTAATCGCTATAATATCTTTGTGGAATCTCCTCGAATGACCTCATTATACAAGGTGATTTTGGATTTGCAAGAATTTTAAGCGGATAGTTTGTTTCGTTTTGAAACAAACCCCGAAGTTGAGGGAAGAAAGGGGAATAGGGATGGAGCGGCGGATCAGGCTTTTGGGCGTCGCCCCCTACGAGGGCATGGGGGTCCTGATGCAGAGGCTGGCAGGGGAGTACCCGCAGGTTGAGCTGACGTCGTTCGTGGGGGACATGGAGCAGGGGCTGGAGGCGGTGCGGAGCAGCTTTCACGGGAACTACGACGCCCTCGTTTCCAGGGGCGGCACGGCCCGGATGCTGCAGGAGCACCTGACGCTTCCGGTCATCGAAATCGAGGTGTCCGCCTACGACGTCCTCTGCGCCCTGAAGCTGTCGGACGACGTGGCGGCCCCGACGGCCATGCTGGCCTTCGCCAACATCACGAACAGCGCGCGTCAGCTCTGCGAGCTCATGGGCCGTCCGATCGAGATCGTGACCATCGAGTCCCCGGAGGAGGTGGAGCCCGCCCTGCTGCGCCTGCGGGAGAGGCGTTTCGAGGTCGTCCTGTGCGACGCGATCTCCCACGCCGCGGCCAGGCGGCTGGGGATGAACTCCTTCCTCATCGCTTCAGGCGCCGACAGCGTCCGGCGGGCCTTTGATCAGGCGGTCCGGCTCTACGACAGCCAGGCGCAGCTGTGGGCGGAGAACCGTTTTTTCAAGGAGGTCATTCAGGGGCAGGTGGGGCAGACGGTCGTCTTCGACGACCGGGGACGGCTCTTTCTCTCCTCCATCGAGAACCCCTCCCCCCGGCTGCTGGCGCTGCTGAGGGGAGAGCTTGAGAGGGCCGGCGCGGCTCAGGAGCGTCGAATCCTGCGCAACATGGACGGGATGCTCTACTCCATCCGCAGCCGGCGCGTCGAGGCCGGGGGGCTCTCCTGCACGGCGTTCTTCTTCACGGCCCACCGGTCGCCCCTGTCGCCCCGCCAGATGGGCATCCGCTTCCTGACGCGGGAGGAGGCGGGGCGCATCTACGACGGCAGCCTGCTGAGCCTTGACGACGGCATCGCGGACTATCGGCAGGACCTGGACCGCATCAATCGGAGCGAAGCCCCCGTCATGATTACGGGAGAGGACGGCACGGGCAAGGAGCCCATGGCCTGCGCGCTCTACGTGCAGGGCGCCCTGAGCCGAAACCCCTTCGTCGTCGTCAACTGCAGCCTGCTGACGGATAGGAGCTGGAGTTTTTTGACGGAGCGCCACTCCTCGCCCCTCTACGGAGAGGCCTGCACGCTCTACTTCTCGAACCTGGACGCGCTGAGCCCAGAGCGCCGCCGGCAGCTCCTGGCCATCCTCTCCGACATGGAGGTGTGCCGCCAGAACCGCGTCCTCCTCTCCTGCGCGTGCCGTCAGGGGGAGTACGCCTCCGAGGTCGGGTCCCTGTTCATGGACAGGCTGTGCTGCCTTTCCCTCTGTCTCCGGCCCCTGAGGGAGACCGCGTCCCGCATCCCCCTTCTGCTGAGCCTTCTGCTGAATCGCCTGAACGCGGACCTGCCGCGCCCGATCCTGGGAGCGTCTCCCGAAGCGCTGCGCCTCCTCCAGGAGTTCCCCTGGCCCCACAACGCCACTCAGTTCCGAAGGGTGGTGGGGGAGCTGGCGGTGACGGCTCAGGGGCGCATCACCGCGGAGGACGTGCGGCGGACGCTGGGGCGTGAGCGTCATGTTGGGACGCTCTCGCCCAACGCGGAGAACGCCTCCACCCCCCTGGACCTGAACCGCACCCTGGAGGAGATCAACCGGGACGTCGCCCTTCGGGTGCTGGAGGAGGCGGGGGGCAACCGCACCGCCGCAGCCGTCCGGCTGGGCATCAGCCGCACCACGCTCTGGCGCATGATCCGCCCGCGTTGAAGTCGGAGGGCAGGTGGCAGCGGGGAACGACAAAGGGGGGCCTCCGTTTGGAAGCCCCCCTTGCGTGCGATCGGTAAAGGGTTTAGCCCTTCACCACGATGTTGACCAGGCGGTCGGGCACCGCGATGACCTTGAGGACGGCCTTGCCCGCGAGCTTCTCCTGCACGGTCGGGTCCGAGACGATGCTCCTCTCGAGCTCCTCCCTGGAGAGCCCTGCGGGGCGCTCCAGCTTGGCGCGGACCTTGCCGTTCACCTGAACGACGATGGTCGCCACGTCCCGAACCAGCGCCTCCGGGTCGGCCTCCGGCCAGGGGGCCGTGCTGATCACCTCCTGGTGCCCCAGCATCTCCCAAAGCTCCTCCGCGATGTGGGGGCAGAAGGGAGAGAGGCAGTGCAGTAGGGCCTCCACGGCCTCGGCGCGCAGGGAGTCCGCCGTCTCCCCCGTCTCCTTCAGGGCGGTCAGGCTGTTCGTCAGCTCCATCAGGCGGGCGATGGCTGTGTTGAACTGCTTCTCCGTCTCGATGTCGCACGTCACGTCGCGGATGGTGGTGTGGATCTTCCGCTTGAAGTCCCGCAGGGCGTCCTCCTTGAGCTCTCTCATGGGGACGATGCGCCCCCTGTGGGCCTTGAGCGTCGCCAGGTTCTCCTCCACGCAGCGCCACACGCGGCCCAGGAAGCGGCTGGACCCCTCCACGCCCTTCTCCGACCAGTCCAGGTCGTTCTGGGGCGGCGCAGCGAACAGGATGAAGAGCCTCACGGTGTCCGCGCCGAACCGGTTCACGATCTCCGTGGGGTCCACCACGTTGCCCAGGGACTTCGACATCTTGGCGCCGTCCTTGATGACCATGCCCTGCGTCAGCAGGTTGGTGAAGGGCTCCCGCACGCGGATCAGGCCGATGTCCGCCAGGAACTTCGTGAAGAACCGGGCGTAGATCAAGTGCAGGCAGGCGTGTTCGATGCCGCCGATGTACTGGTCCACCGGCATCCAGTAGTCCACGTCGGCCCGCTCGAAGGGGCGCTCCACGTCGTCGGGGGAGCAGTAGCGATCGAAGTACCAGGAAGAGCAGAAGAAGGTGTCCATGGTGTCGGCCTCGCGCTTGGCCGGGCCGCCGCACCGGGGACAGGTCGTCGCCAGCCAGTCCGGCAGGTCCAGCAGCGGGGAGTGCCCCACCTCCTTGACCGTCACGTCCTCCGGCAGGCGCACGGGCAGCTGGTCCTCCGGCACGGGCACGTCGCCGCACTGCGGGCAGTGTACGAAGGGGATGGGCGTGCCCCAGTAGCGCTGGCGGGAGATCAGCCAGTCGCGCAGGCGGAAGGTGACGGTCCTCTTGCAGTAGCCGTTTTTCTCGCCCCAGTCGATCATGGCGGGGATGGCCTCCTCGGTGGTCATGCCGTCGAAGTGGCCGGAGTTGGCGACGATCCCGTACTCCGTGAAGGCCTCCGTCATGGTGTCGCCGTCCAGGAGCGTGCCGTCCTTCGGCTGGACCACGGGGACGACGGGGATGCCGTACTTGCGGCAGAACTCGAAGTCGCGCTGGTCCCCCGCCGGCACGCCCATGATGGCCCCCGTGCCGTAGTCCGTCAGGATGTAGTTGGCCAGCCAGATGGGAGCGGGCTTGCCCGTGACGGGGTTGATGCCGCTGAAGGGCGTCTTGAAGCCCAGCTTCTCCGCGCTGGCGTCGGAGCGCTCGATGGAGCTCTGAGCCGCAGCCTTCCGAACGAACTCCCGCATGGCCTCGGCCTCGTCCTGGGGCATGTGCTCCATCATGCGCTGCACCAGCTCGTGTTCCGGAGCCAGGGCGATGAAGGTGACGCCGAACACCGTGTCGAAGCGCGTGGTGTAGACCTCGATGCCGCAGTCCAGCTCAGGGACCCGGAAGGTCAGATCGGCGCCCTCGGACCGACCGAGCCAGTTCGTTTGCATGATGCGCACCCGCTTGGGCCAGCCCTGCAGGTCCTTCTCGATGTCGTCCAGGAGCTCCTGAGCGTAGTCCGTGATCTTGATGAACCACTGCTTCAGGTTCTTCTTGGAGACGGGGTTGTGGCACCGCCAGCAGCGGCCGTCCTCCACCTGCTCGTTGGCCAGCACGGTGCCGCAGGTGTCGCACCAGTTGACGGGCGCCTCCTTGCGGAACACGAGGCCCTTCTTGTACATCTGAAGGAAGATCCACTGGTTCCAGCGGTAGTACTCGGGAAGGCACGTGATGGCCTCACGGTTCCAGTCGTAGCTGTAGCCCATGCGCTTCAACTGCTTCGTCATGTAGTCGATGTTGTTGAGCGTCCAATCGTGGGGTTTCGTCTTGTACTTGATGGCGGCGTTCTCCGCAGGCATGCCGAAGGAGTCGAACCCCATGGTGTAGAGCACGTTCCGGCCCCTCTTGCGCAGAAAGCGCGCCAGCATGTCGCCCATGGAGTAGTTGCGGATGTGCCCCATGTGAAGCGCTCCGCTGGGGTAGGGGAACATTTCAAGGCAGAAGAACTTCTCCTTTGACGGGTCCGGCTTCGCCTCGAAGCAGCGGGTCTCGGTCCACTTCCTCTGCCACTTCGACTCTATCGCCTGAAAATCGTACGGCATTGCAGAATCCTCCCTCGGCCGCCTGAGCAGGCCTTAATTAAGTACAGACGATTATAGCCTTTTGGGGCGCTTGTGCAAAGGCCGCCCCCCTTGCCTCAATTGTATAGATGCTATACAATAGGCGCCATGAAGATCATCAACGAGGCCAACGAGGAGAAGGTCAGCTATCGCCTGCTGAACGTCATGCTGAAGCTGCAGGAGGCGCAGGAGCGGCTGCACCGTTACGGCACCGACACGCCCCTATTTGCGGCGGAGATTCACCTGATCAAGTGCGTTAAGGAGAACCCGGACCGGCACATGGCGGCTCTGGCGGAGGTGCTGGGCGTGACGCGGGGAGCCGTGTCTCAGATCGCGATGAAGCTGGAGGAGAAGGGGATGCTCGTCAAGGAAAAGGACGAGGGCAGCAGCCTCCGCCGCATCCTGAGGGTGACGCCCGACGGCGAGCGGGCTTACCGCTTCCACGAGCGCCTTCACGCGGATTTCGACCGCCTGGTGGAGGGCCTCCTCTCGGGCGCGGCGGAGGGAGAGAGGCTTTTTCTGCTGAACTTTCTGGGCTCGCTGGACGCCGCTCTGGAGGGGAAATTTCAGTCCTGCGCCCACCGGTGAGTTGGTTGGGGTTTTTAGGGGGGGTACGCGTTCTTAATTGTATAGCAACTATACGTATTGGAAAGATATCGGGGAGGTTGGCACGATGACTGAGGAAGCACGGGATTTTCGGGGGAAGGGCAGGGCCTTCAAGGGCGCGTTCGGAGGGGAGAACTACCGGAGGTTTGCCGCACTGTTCGGCTTTCAGGAGCGGTTTTATCGTCAGGCCGTGGGGGACCTGCGGCTTGGGGAGGGCGGTAAGGCGCTCGACCTGGGCTGCGGCCCCGGTGGGCTGAGCTACGCTCTGGCTGAAACGAGCCCCGCCAGCGCGTCGATCGTCGGGGCGGATATCTCGGACGACCAGCTGGAGTGCGCGCGTCGGGGAGCGGGGGCCTTCGCCTGCAAGGTGGAATTTTTGAAGGCGTCCATGGACGAGCTTCCCTTCCCCGACGGGTACTTCGACCTGGTCATGACCTCGATGGCGCTGCACGAAACGCCCCCTGCGGTTCGGCGCGCCGCCATCGCGGAGACGGCGCGGCTGCTGCGGCCGGGCGGGACCTTTCTGCTGGTGGATTGGAGCCGGCCGCGCTTCGGCCTCTGGGGGATCGTCTGGTACCCCTTCTGCCGCTGGGGCGAGCGTAACCGGGACAACTGGAACAACGCCTATCCCGCAATCTGCCGCGAACGGGGCCTGAGCCTGACGGAAGACCGCTACATCAACTCCATCTCCCGGCGCCAGGTGTTCGTGAAGGAGCGGTGAGGGAGGGGTCCCATGCGGGCAAGCCGTGAGCCCGCCCGCCAGGATGAAATCCTTGGAAATCCCCATTGAAGAGAACCGTGGAAAACGCTATAGTATAAAAGATCGTGATGCTGTCGATGCGGTTTGTTGATGCTGCGAGGTCTGAGCGAGCCGGAGGGTTGAGAGCGGGTTCGCGCCGTTTGGGATTGCGGGGCGCGGAGCTTTTTTCGGAAAACGTTTTGTCGAACGAGGAGTGAGTGGTATGGCGGAGAAGTTCATCTACAGTTTG
>NZ_CALHIQ010000078.1 GCF_938030725.1 uncultured Fretibacterium sp.
GTGGACTCGTCCATGAGTCCCGATTGGCTCAGCCGAATCTCCTCCCCGACGTAGTTCAGCTTCTCGCGCTCCACCAGGGTAAAGAGGCCCGCCTCGAAGAGCTCGGTGGTCATCATCTCGGTGATGGCGGAGGCGGGGACGCTGCCCCCTGCCTTGTTCGTGAACTCTCGGACCGCCAGGGTCGGCCTGGCCTCCGCTCCGACAGCGAGCGCTCCGACGAGGAGGGCCGTCAGGACGAGCAGGCGCAGGTTTCGATTTCGTTTCATGGTCAACCTCTCCCTTCCCTTCGGGCTGGGCCGCGGCTATTCCGTCATCCGCTTGACGGCCAGAGCGGCTGCGGCCTCGATCGACTTCTGCTGGGCCTCCGACGGGGTGTAGCCCACCTGCTTGCCCGCCACGGTGTCGGCGTAGATCTGGCTTCCGTTGGAGGCCGTGACCATGACGGCGATGGAGGAGGTGCCCGTGTAGAGCTGGAACTCGTTCAGAACGGGGCGTCCAGCCTCCGACTGGGCCGTGATCAGAGTGCTGAACCCGTACTGCCTGCTCAACTTCATGATTGCGTCCACGTTGCCGTCCAGGGCCAGAGCCGCGGCCTTGCTGCGCCGTATGGCGTCCAGCTTCTTGGGGTCCACCACCTTGTACCCCTTGGCGAGCAGCTGGCGTGTGAATACCGAAGCCACCTGCGCCGCCTCTTGGGCGGAGGCGCTCTTGGAGAGCACCGCGATCGAGCCCTTGGGCAGAACCGCGTGGGCGGTCCCCGACGTCAGACAGAAGATCAACCCAAAAACGAGGGCGAAAACGCTCCTCCAATGTTTCAGTGCCATTGACATCTCCTCCATGAAAAGTGTTTGATTACAAAATCGCGCTTGACGAAGCGACCGTTGGGCCTCGCCTGTGCCGTCAGGGGCGGCGGGCTTTGCTCTCAGCTTGCCGCTCGGCCCACCTTCAGAGGCCAGGAAACGCAGGCCCTATTGTTCTAGCGCGCAGGGGCGCTGTTACGCTTCAGCCGCTGCATCTCTCCCGCCACGTAGACGCCGCCGTTCCTGTTCAGCAGGCGGGAGAGCGCCGTTTCCACCTCGATGAAGTAAAGCCCGCCCTCGATCCTCTCGGAGAGGATGCGCACCGGGGGGACGGGGCCGGAGAGCCACAGCGTCCGCTCCCTCAGGGCGGGGTCTTCGAGGATGTGTCCGCGCAGCAGGAGGAGCCCCCGGCGTGCGTCCGTCAGGGCCGCCCGACGGGCCAGAAGCCTGCCCTGGGCCGTGTTCTGAACCACGCGCCCCACGCCGCGGACGAACGCGCGGTTCTCCTCCCAGTCGGCGTAGAGGCTCTCCTCCGTCATCTGCAGCAGGTCCTCCGTCGAGGCCTGGGCGGGTTCGGCAAGCTGAG
>NZ_CALHIQ010000079.1 GCF_938030725.1 uncultured Fretibacterium sp.
GGCCGTCATGACCCTCGGCGGCGCCCTGCTCTACCTCCTGGCCCCGCTGGTGATCGGCACGATGACGGCCGATCCGGATATCCTGTCCCTGAGCGTGGAGGTGCTGCGCGTCGAGCTGCTGGCGGAGCCGCTGTACGGGGCGTACATCGTCGCTGCGGGCGTCTTTCGCGGGGCGGGGGACACCCTCTTTTCCAGCCTGATGGCCCTCGCCAGCATGTGGGGCGTGCGCCTTCCTCTGGCGGCGTTCCTGGCTCCCCGCAGGGGCCTTCGCGGGGTGTGGCTGGCCATGTGCGTCGAGCTCTGCGGGCGGGGGACGATCTTCCTGGCGCGGCTGGCCGGCCCGCGCTGGCAGAGACGGGGCCTCGCCACAGCGACCGCAGGGAGTGAGGGGAGTGGGGGGGCGCGGGACTGACGGTCGCCCGTGTGATGCCCCTACTCCTTCTCCTTCCCGCGCCAGAAGACGCGCAGCGGCGTGCCGGTGAAGTCCTGAAGCCGCCGCAGCTCGTTGCGGACGTGGTTCTCAAAGGCCGTGTTCACGATGTCCGGCTCGTTGACGAAGAAGATGAAGGTCGGCGGCTCCGTGTCGGCCTGGGAGCAGTAGTAGATGCGGAGGGAGCGGCCCTTGCGGTTCGAGGGCAGGCGGTCGAAGGCCAGCACGTCGCGCATCAGGCGGTTCAGGACGTTGGTGGGGATGCGGCGGCGGCGGGCCTCCCGCACGGCGAGGACCGTCTGGGCGATTCGCTGCAGCCCGCGGCCGCTCCTGGCGGAGGTGAAGAGGATGGGCGCCCAGCTCAGGAAGGGCATGTCGTCCCGGATGCGCTTCGTCAGCTTGTCGCCGGGCCGCTCCCCCGTGACCAGGTCCCACTTGTTCAGGATGAGGACCAGCCCCTTGCCCTTCTCCACGACGTGAGCGGCGATCTTCTTGTCCTGGTCCGTGCAGGGGTCCTGCGCGTCCATCAGGAGCAGCGCCACGTCGCAGCGGTCCACGGCGGCCAGGGTGCGGACGAAGGAGTAGTACTCCAGGGCGGAGTCCATGCGGCCGCGCCGGCGAAGGCCCGCGGTGTCCACGATGCGGAAACGCTGCCCCTCCAGCGTGACGGCAGTGTCCACCGGGTCCCGCGTGGTCCCCGCCACCGGGCTGACCAGCGAGCGCTCGGCGCCGGCCAGGCCGTTCAGCATGGAGGACTTGCCCACGTTGGGCTTGCCCACGATGGCGAGGCGAACCTCGTCCGTGGCCTCCTCCTGCAGCTTTTCATCGGGAAGCAGCTCCGTCAGCAGGTCCAGCAGGTCCTCAAGGTTGCGCTTGTGCAGCGCGCTGATGGGCACGACGTGCTCAAAGCCCAGTTCGTAGGCCTCGTTGGCGTTGTCGTCGTGCTTGAGGTCGTCCAGCTTGTTGGCGGTGACGATGACGGGCTTGCGGCTGCGCCTCAGGAGGTGGGCCACCTCCTCGTCCGCCGTGGTGACCCCGGCCTGGCCGTCCAGCACCATGACGACGGCGTCGCACTCCTCGATGGCCGCCTCCACGTGGGCGCGGATGCCTGCGCTGAAGGCGGACTCCTCCCCCAGGATCCCTCCCGTGTCGATGACGTAGAACGACCGGCCGCGCCACTCCGCCTCGCCGTAGATGCGGTCCCGCGTCACGCCCGGCGCGTCGTCCACGATGGACTCCCGCCGCCCGATCAAGCGGTTGAACAGCGAAGACTTGCCGACGTTGGGCCTGCCGACGATCGCTGCGATGGCCATACTACTTCTCGCCCTGCCAGTCCATGTACTGACGCAGCTCGTCGCCCTTCAGGCCGTCCCCCAGGCCGATGGCCAGGCGGATTCGCGCCTGAAGCGGAGTGAGCCCCCGGGCGCTGAAGAGCCCCATCTCCAGGAGCTGCGCCGCGCTGCCCTCGAAGCTGTCCAGCGGCTGGACGTATCCCATGGGGCAGCGCGTGGCCAGAACGATGGGCACCCCTTCGCGCAGGATCTTGCGCAGAAGGGGGGGCCAGGAGGAGGGAACGTCCCCGTCGCCGAAGGCGGCGATGACGAGCCCGTCCAGTTCCTCGATGCGCTTGTCCAGGATGGCCTTCAGGATGAGGTCGCCGTCGCCCAGCGACGCGCTGACGATGGCGACGTTGCGGGCCGGGACGGTGTCGATGCCCTTCGCCTGACGGGCGCGGGGCGCGCGAAGGGGGAGGAGCCGCCCGGAGGGCTGCAGGAAGACGCCCAACGGGGTCTCTGGAAAGGCCAGGACGCCCACGCTGCGCGAGTTCGAGATGCTGATGACGTCGGCCGGGGCGTAGACGGCGTCCCCCAGGCAGATCAGCGCGCCCTTGCCGGCGCAGAAGCCGGACAGGGCGGCGCGGACGGCCTGGCCCAGGCGCAGGGACGTTTCGCTGTTCGGCGTGCCGGCGTGGAAGATGGAGCCCGTGAAGATCAGGGGCGGGTTGACCCCCCACACGAGGTCCGCGAAGTAGGCCAGTTCCGCCATGCCCTGGACGTCGCAGGTGACGACGACCCCCTTCGCGCCCTCGTCGTTGACGTAGCCCGCCGCCATGTGCATGATGTCGCTGCACATCCGCAGGCTGCAGTTGGATATGGGCTGGGAGCTCCACGCCTGAAACGACGTGAGGTCCTTCAGGTCGTCGGGCAGGAGGGCCGCCAACTCCGCGTTCGAGAGGAGCGTTTCCTGCCGCTGCTCCGTGTCCTTCTCCGCCTCAGGACGGTGAACGATCCTGCCCCCGGCAAGGAGCACGACGATCTTATCTCTGTTCTCCATAAACGATAACCTTCCTGTTCTCTGGGAGGCCCCGGCGTTAGTACCCCAGGCCCTCCCCTGCGATAATGACGTGAACGGCGCGTCCGCGGGGTGGCGCCTCCAGGATCAGCATGGCGCGGCAGGCCCGCGAGGGGGCGCGGCAGTCGACGCAGCGCCCTGCTTTGGTGCAGGGCGTTTCCTCCCCCAGCCGCAGGGCGTTGGGGATCACGGCGGACCGCGCCCGGTGGATGCCGTCCTCCAGGGTGGAAGCCAGCTTGTTGAGGCCGATGACGAAGATCAGTTTCCCTTGCCCCCAGGCCATCGCAGCCACCCGGTTGCCCATGCCGTCGATGCTGATGATCTCTCCGGCCTGCGTGAGCGCGTTGGCGCTCGTGAGGAAGAAGTCCGCGGCGTTCTCGTCCAGCCGCGCCTGAGCGCGATCCTGAGAGGACATGTCGCCCCAGTGCTGGATCACCCGGCAGCCTCGTGCCCGAAGCGCCTCCATGGCGCCGACCTCCCGAACGGTCACGGAGCCGGGAACCCCGACGCTGGCTCCGGCGGGGATCAGGTCCAGAACGGCTGCCAGCGCCTGCTCCTTCGTCGCGGCGTAGAGGGCGTCGAAGCCCCTTTTTCGGAGTTCCTCAACGACGGCCCCGCCGACCGCCGAACCGGCGCGCGCCAGCGCCGCAGAAAATGCGTCCTCCATAGCAGTCCCTCCTGAGTGCTTCGTGGGAGCCTAAGAGCGTCCTCCCGCCCCCGGCCTGCGTGGGCCGAGCTGTTCCTCGACCTCGCCGCGCAGAGTTTCGATGGTCGGGTCCCCCGGACACGTCTTCCGGGCGTCGTCCAGGACCTTGAGGGCCTTGTCCGGCTCCCCCCTGTTCCTCCATGCGTCCGCCAGCCCCAGCCACGGCCGCGGGTCGTCGCTCCGGATCTCAAGGGCCTGAGAGAAATAGGAAACGGCCTCGTCGTAGCGCTTCAGGTTCAGGGCCACCGTCCCCACCTCGATGCGCTTCTCGTAGGCGGGGCGAAGGTCCTGCTTCGACTCCGTGGACGCCTTGACGGCCTCCAGCATACGCCGCATCGCCGTGTCCGCCTCCTCCGAGGAAGGGCGGAGGTCCAGGGCGACGCGGTAGGCGCGGAGGGCGTCCTGGGCCTTCCCCTGTCTCTCCAGGAGCTGTCCCAGAAGGATGTAGACGTCGTAGTCGTTCGGGGCGTACCGGGTCGATTGCAGCAGGTGCGCCACAGCGCCCTCCGCGTCGTCCAGGGCCGCGCGGACGGCCGCTTTCTCGTAGAGTGCCTGCGCCCGCCCCGCCGCGTCGTCCTGGGAGAGGACCTGAAGGCAGCGCTCCAGGGCCAGGTCCGCCGTCTGAAAGCGTCCGGCCCCTATGGCGGACCGCGCGAGGCCCATCAGGAGGGCGGGGGAGTCGGGGAACTTCAGGTGGGCGTCCTCGTAGGCGTCGATGGCCGCCTCGTACCGCTCCTCGCGGTAGAGCCGCTCCGCCCTGTCGCTCAGCCAGTCGTAGGAGGTGCTTTGGACGTATCGGACGGCCCCGTAGGCGATGAGCGCGACCAGCAGGATCGCGGTGCAGAAGACGGCCCGGCGCCTCGTGCTCCGTCTGCGCCCGCTCTCCTGCCCGCGGAGCTCCTCCGCGCGGTCCCGCCGCATCTGGATGACCTGGTGCAGCCTTTTGGAGAAGAGCAGGTCGCGCTCCAGTTCCTCGTCCGACGGCTCCTCTTCATCGGGGTCCCAGTCGGCGGGGCGGGAGATCGCGTGGGCCGGGACCTCCGTTTCCTCCTCGTAGGATGCCTGAGGCGCGGGGGCGCTCTCCTCCTGCAGGGCGTCCTGGGGGTCGGTTTCCTCCTCTGGCTCGGAGAACGCGGGAACCTCTTGGAGAGCGGGGGTGCTCTCCTCCTGCGGGGCGTCCTGGGGTTCGGTACTCTCCTCCGGTTCGGAGGGATCGAGAACCTCCTGGGGAGCGGGGAGGGACTCCCCTTCGGACGGCTCGTCCGGCTCCAGGGGCTCCGCAGCCTGGACGGCGTTTAGATTCAGCGCGGCGTCGGACTCCAGCTCCATGGGCGTCGTGCCCAGGGGGGACCTTTCCGCCAGGGGGACGCTCCCCTCCTGGTCCGGTGCGCCCGTTGCGGGGCGCCGCGAGGGGGGCGCCGGCCACCGGAGGGGTGCCCGCTGCCGCTCGGAGGGCGCTTCGGGGTTTGAACCCCCCACATCCTCCGCCTGAGGCGCGGGGTCGGCAGGTCGTTCGAGGAGGTCGGGCTCCGGGCGCACCGTGCTGGGCTCCCCACCGCCCCCCGTCGCAGGGGGGGCCAAAAGGAACTCCTGCGCCCCCTCGTTGGAGGCCGCGTTATTCAATGCGTTCGTGCCGTTCAGCCAATCCGTCAGATCCTGTTTCACCGCGCTCACCTCTCAGGTCAGTTTATCAGCATTTTTGCGAGTTGGCAACGCCTCTGCCCGCTTTAAGCCCCTATGGCGTCACGGTCCCTCCGCCCACGCTCCACGGTCCGTCCTGCACCTGCGGCGCCCTGCACTTCAGGCCTTTCTATGTAGGGAGGAAGGCAGGCAGCGTGTTATAATTTCAAGTTAAATGGGTCCAACAGGCCGTATGGGCGGCGACCGGTCTGAGGATTGGAAGACGGGGCGCCGGGGAGGGAAGACGTGTGGCGGAGTCATCGATTTTTCGGCGCGTCGTGCTGGTGCGCCACGGGCAGACGGAGTGGAACGAAGCACGGCGTTTTCAGGGCAAGACGGACATATCGCTGAGCGACGTCGGCCGCCGGCAGGCTCAGGCCCTGGCGGAGCGCCTCTCCTCCTGGTGTGCGGAGGCCGTCTACTCGAGCCCCCTCTCCCGGGCCCTCGATACCGCCCGGGCCGTGGCGGAACGCCATGGGCTTGTCCCCGCGGTGCTGGAGGAGCTTCACGAGGTGGACTTCGCGGGGTGGGAGGGGCTTTCGATCCCCGGCCTGAAGGAGGAGCGCCGGGAGGATTTTGCGCGCTGGCGGGCGGACCCCTTCTTCAACCCGCCGCCAGGCGCGGAGGGGTGGGAGGACATACGCCTCCGCCTTGAGCGAGCCGTGGGCAAGATACTGGACGGACCGGAAACGCGGATCGTCATCGTGTCCCACGGCGGGGTGATGCGGGCGCTCTACGCGGTGCTGGTGGGCTTCGACCCGCATCAGGTGTGGAACATGGACGTCACGAACTGTGCCATGACCGGCGTGGAGCTTCGGAACGGGAGGGCCTGCATCCGCTTTGCCAACGACGACCTGCACGTTCGGGGCGGCCGCGCGGGCCGGACCCTGCCGGTGTGGGACGAGGCCGGCAGCCTGGTGTGAACGATGAAGAAGACCGAAGCGACTGAAAAGAACGCGAGGGCCCTGTCCCCTGAGAGGGAGCGGGAGCTGTGGCGCCTCTGTCGCGAGGGGGATGCGGCGGCGCGGGAGGAGTTGATCGTCGCCTACCGCCCGCTGGTCTTCTGGATCGCGGGGCGGCTCCGGGTGGCTCCGTCCCTCAAGCAGGACCTCGTCCAGGAGGGGATGCTGGCCCTGATCCGCGCGGCGGACCGCTTCGACCCGGACCGGGAGCTGCGGTTCTCCACCTACGCCTACCACCGGATTCACGGCCAGATGGTCAACCTGCTGGAGCGCTCGGAGCGGCGCGCCCCCATCCCCGTGCCGGACGAGTGGCTCACGACGGCCCAACCGGAGGAGGACGACGACCGGCAGGACTGGCTGGATGTCGCGGACAGCATCGCCCGGCTCCAGGGGCGCGAGGCGGCGGTGGTGTCCGCGCTCTTCTTCGACGGCAAGGAGCCCCGCGACGTCGCGGCGGAACAGCGGATGGACATCAGCCACGTCTATCGCCTGCGCCGGACGGCGGTGGCGAAGATTCGGGCGTGGCTTGGGCTGGACGGCCATGCCATAAAAGAGGCGGGGGACGGGATAAGATAACAGCGGCCTTTGACGGGAGTTCGCGGGGAGGTGCGGGATGGTCCAGGGTGGTATGGACAGGCGCATAGCCGGCATCATTCGATGGCTGGAACGGTTTCAGAGCTCCTATCGTTCCGGGGCCATCGAGAGTGCCTTGATGGACGCGGAGTGCGCCAGGGCGGACCTGGAGGACCTGCGGTCCGACGTGTGGCGGAGCGTGGGAGCGGCTCGGACGCCCCGCCGCGTCCGCCGCGCGGTCGTCACCTGGCTGGCCTCGCTGGTGCTCCTCGCCGTGCTGGCCGTTCCGTCCCCCCTGTCGCGGGAGGAAGGGTTAGCGGGGTTGCCCCTTCGCCACGAGGCCCGCGCCGTGGCCCAGGAGCCTGAGCGAAGGGTTGAAACGCCACTTCCGGCCCCGGCGGAATCCGCTCCTGTGCCTCCCCGCTCAGTCAAGGCCGAGAGGCGGCCCCCCTCCGACAGGAGGACGCGGGCGGCCGCACCAGCGCCGAGGCTGCAGCGGGTGACCGCGGTGCGCCCGGCCCCCCAGGAAAGGGGCACGGTGCCCGACGACAAGATGTTCCTGCTGCTTCAGACGGGAGCCAGGGCGCTGAGGAACGAGGGGCCGGCGATCCGAATCGACAGGGTGCAATGAGGCCCGCTGAAGGTGAACGCGCCAGTTTTTTTGATAACATCGTTATTTTAGGAACGTTTCAAAACTTGAAAGGTTTTTGAGGAAATTTGAAAGGAAGTGGAAGACCTTTGAGCTGCACTTTGTTAAGGGGCTCCGCGGGAGGGCGTCTTGGATCGGTATGGAGCTTCCTGGCGGGGGCTCTGGCGATGGTGCTCCTGTGCCTGCCCGTGGCGGCCGAGGCTGGAGCGGAGGCCGTGCCCGTCGCGAGGGTGAGCGTTTCGGGGAACAGCCAGGTCACCTCGAACTACATCCTGGGCGTCGTTTCGACGAAGGTAGGGCAGACGCTGGATCGGGACGTGCTTCAGAAGGACATTGAGGCGATCTACAACCAGGGCTTTTTCTCCTTTGTGGACGCGGACCTCACGCCGGAGCAGGACGGGGTTGCCGTGACGTTCTCCGTCAGGGAGAACCCAATCGTGGAGTCCATCGTCTTCGAGGGCAACACCGTCTACACGAGCGAGCAGCTGATGAAGGAGGTCTTCTCCCAGGTCGGGACGGTCTTCAACCGCGTCTTCTTCCGCAACGACCTGGATCGGATCCAAAACCGCTACCACACGGACGGCTACGTCATGGTGCGGGTGTCGGACGTGCAGGTGCAGGGCGGTGACATCCGCGTCAAGATACTGGAGCCCAGGGTGGGGAACGTCATCATCCAGGGCAACACCCGGACGAAGACGCAGGTGATCCGGAGGGAGATCAAGCTGAAGGAGGGGGACCTCTTCAACGTCACGCGCTTCCGCTACCAGCTGGGGAAGCTGCAGGGACTGGGCTACTTCGAGGACGTCAACGTCGCCTTCGACAGCCCGGATAACCAGGACGACGTGGTGGACCTCATCCTGACCGTGAAGGAGAAGCGCACGGCCTCCGTGGGGGTGAACCTGGCCTACGGCAGCGAGAGCGGGTTGAGCGGCGGCCTGACCTACGGGGACACGAACCTGTTCGGCAAGGGGCTCAACTTCGAGATCGGCTTCGACGAGGGCGACGAGGCCAGCTACTGGCTGTCGCTGTCCAGCCCCTATATGGACTCCGAAACCTGGGCGTGGCGCGTGGGAGCGCGCTACCGCACCTACGACGATCGCTATTACTATCGCCAGGGGGAGCGTCAGTTCGAGTTCGACGAGAAGAACACCCAGTTCTACGCGGGGATCGGCAAGAAGTTCAAGAACGAAGACTGGAGCTGGTTCGCGACGCTTCGCCACGAGGACACCAGCTACGACGACGTCCACAACACGATTCCGGGCTACATCGACGACCTCACGATGTGGGAGGGCACCAATCAGACGGTCGAGCTTCAGTTCACGCTGGACAAGCGCGACCCCTACCTGCCCTATCCGAAGGGCCTCGTGTGGGAGACGACCCTGGAGAAGGCCTTCGAGGGGCTGGGCGGCGAATTCGACTACATGAAGTACTGGACCCAGCTGCGGTGGTACACGCCCCTGAACAAGCTGGTGGAGGGGGTCGTGGACGTCGAGGGGACGTGGACCGATGAGAACCCCATCATCCTGGCCGCGCGGCTTCGCGTCGGGTCGGCCACGAACGATGAGCTGCCCGCCTTCGCCCGCTATTCCCTCGGCGGGATGAACACGCTTCGCGGGTACAGCAGCCGCTCCTTCGAGGGCAGCAACGTCCTCCTGGGCAACTTTGAGCTTCGGCTCCCCGTGCACGACAACTTCACGCTGGTGGGGTTCTTTGACGTCGGAAACGCCAGCAACTCCATGGACTGGGGTGACCTCCACGACAACTACGGCGTCGGCGTCCGGGTGAAGACCCCCTTCGGCAACCTGCGCGTGGACTACGCGCACGGCGAGGACGAGAACAAGACGTACTTTGGCTTCGGCGATATGTTCTAGCCGTTCCGGGCCAGGGTGCGGTGCTCGACGCCGGAGGCCCTTGTGGACAGCAACGGCGCTCCTTCCGGCCGCGCTCCTTTCCCTGTTCGCGTTGCTCGTCCCTGCCCCCGCGTGGGCGGACCTGAGCGTTTCCGGGCTTCCGACCTGGCTTGAGCCCGCGGTCCGCCGCAGCCTCGACGCCGTCTGGAACGAGATTCCGAAGGACCTCGGCGTGGACCGGGAGGGAACCCTCTCCACGGTAGCGGGGCGGCTCTTCGTGGGCTACGACGTCGAGGTGCGCCGGGGGGAAAATGGACCTGCCGTTCGCTTCGTCCCGGAGGCTCGGACGTCGTGGGACGTGGAGTTGAGACTGCCTGAGTTTCGCGGAACGCTCTCCGACTGGTTTCGTGCGGACGTGGATGGGCTTGTGGAGGAGATCGCGGCCCTGCTGCGCCCGCTGCCGGAGGCGGCGCTCACGTGGGCGGACGAGGCCCTGAGGGCGCGGATCGCGGAGGCCCTGGAGGCCAGGACGCCGGGCTGGGACTTCTCCCTTCAGGTTGCCTTCTCGCCGACAGGCGGGACGCTGACGATCTCCTTTCGTCCAGGGACGCCCCTCGTGCTGGCGGTGACCCCCTCCATCTACTCGCGGACCATCCCCGTGATGCTTCAGTCCGACCTTCAGGCCAAGCTGGTGACGGCCTTTTCCCCGCTGGTCGGGCTCCCGGTGTCCTGGGTGGCGCACCACAGGGCGGACGCGGAGAGGATGGCGCAGGAGTTTCTGGAGGAGCGTCACTCCGTGGAGAACATGCGGGCGCAGGCTGAGGCGACGTTCGTCGCCGCGCCCGTGGCGAAGCTGGACGCCAGGGTGGACAGTGATCGGTTTCTCTTTCAGGTCTGGGTGTCGGCCTACGCCGGACTGGAGGACCGCTACCCGGAGGCGGGGGCCTTCTTTGGATGGAACACGGCGAACCTCACCGGGGTGGACCTCGAGCTCTACGGAGAAGCCGTCGTCGAGCTGGAGGCCTTTGAGCTGACGCGCCGCCTGGGCCTGCGCCTGCGCCTCTTTGGGGACCTCTGGGCCGGCGCGGAGGTGCAATGGCCGGAGGAGGAGTGGTTTGGCCGCCTGCAGTGGGGCCCCTCCCGGATGCGTCGGCCGTACCTCTGGTGGCGCTGGAGCCCGGAGCTGGGGCAGGAGGGCGCGCTGGGCTACCGCGTCGACGAGCACATCTCCATCGAGATCTACTACGACGGGACGAACGACGATCGGGTGGGGCTGAGGGGGCTGTGGTCCCTGTGATCCGCGCAGAAGGAGGAAGTACGATGAAGGAGGTCACCCTGAACGCCCTGGCCCAGGAGCTTGGCTTGAAGGCCATCGGCAGGGGGGAGAGGACGGTGTCCTTGGTCGCGGCACCCGGCACGGCGAACGAGAGGACGATCTGCCCGGTGTGGGAGGAGCGGGCTCTGCCGCTGGTAGGGAAGGACGTGCCCATCCTGGCCCCCCTCGCCCTGTTCGAGCCGGGACGGGACGGGATCGTCTCCGATCGTCCGCGGGAGGCGCTGCCGAAGCTCCTCGCGTTCTTCGTGCCGGAGCGCCCCGCTCGCCGCGGCGTGCACCCCACGGCGGTGGTGGACCCGGAGGCCTCCCTGGACCCCGACGCCTGGGTGGGGCCTCATGCCGTGGTGGGACCGAAAACGGTGGTCGAGGGCGGGGCGGAGGTCGGCGCGGGGGCCTTCGTCGGCGCGCGGTGCCGCGTTGGGGCGAGGACGATCCTGGAGCCCGGAGCCGTGCTGCTGGACGGGGTGTGCGTGGGGCGGGACTGCATCCTGCACTCCGGCTGCGTCCTGGGCTGTGACGGCTTCGGCTTTTTGCCCTCGCCGGACGGTCCCGTGAAGATCCCCCAGATCGGCGGGGTGGAGATCGGCGACCGCGTGGAGATCGGGGCCTGCTCCACCGTGGACCGCGGCACGATGGAGGACACGGTCATCGGCGACGGGACGAAGATCGACAACCACGTCCAGGTGGGGCACAACGTGCGCGTGGGGCGCGGCTGCATCCTCTGCTCCATGTCGGGCATCGCGGGCAGCTCCGTCCTGGAGGACGGGGTGACGCTCTCCGTGCAGGCAGGGATCACGGACCACGTCACGATTGGCCGGGGTGCCGTGCTGGCGGCCCGGACGGGCGTCACAAACGACGTTCCCGCCGGGGCCGTGCTGTCCGGCTTCCCCGCGCGGCCCCACCAGGAGGCCAAGCGTGCCATGGTGTTGGCTGCGGACCTCCCTGCCCTGTTCAAGCGGCTTCGGAGCCTGGAGCGTCGCCTTGAGGCCCGTTCGGGAGAGCGGGAGAGTTTGGCGGAGGCAAAAAGGTGAGCCCCCTGGACGCAGCGGGCGCCGGGCGGTATCGCCGCCTGCTCCGCCCCCTCTCCTTCAGCGGCATTGGCCTGCACTCGGGGCTTGAGTGCAGGCTGCGCTTCCTGCCGGCCGAGGGAGGCATCGTCCTGGCCTCGGAGGGACAGGAGGCCCCCATCGAGAGGATGACCCTGTCCGGGAGCGGCCGCGGGTCGGACTACCTCTTCCCGGACGGCCGCAGGGTCCGGACCTGCGAGCACGTCCTTGCCGCCTTGACGGGCCTTGGAGTCTGGGGGGCCCGGCTTGAGGTGGAGGGGGGGGAGATGCCGGCGCTGGACGGCTGCGCGGCCCTCGTCGGCGCAGCGGTGATGGAGAGCTCGGAGCCCTGCGGGGAAGCTCCGGCCCCTCTGAGCCTCTCCACCTCCCTCCGGGTGGGGGACGAGTCCCGCTTCGTCGCGGCGTTTCCCGCGGAGGGGCTTCACGTCACCTGCGTCGTGCGCTACGATGCGCCCGTGATCGGCGTGCAGATGCTCGAGTTCGCCTGGAGCGCGGAGGGCTTCCTGGGGCGGGTTGCGGGGGCGCGGACCTTCGCCATGGCGCAGGAGATCGAGGCGCTGCGGGCGCAGGGGCTGGCCCTGGGGGGGACGCTGGACAACGCCATCCTGGTGGAGGGGGCCTCGGCGCGGGCGTCGGGGGGGCTGCGCTGGCCGGACGAGTTCGTCCGGCACAAGACGCTGGACCTCATCGGCGACCTGGCGGCGCTGGGGCGACCGCTCTACGCCCACCTGGTGGCCGTGAAGGCGGGGCATGAGTTGCACCTGCAGATGGCGGAGCGCCTTCGGGCGCTGGTGAAAAGACAGGCGTGATCCCCCGTGGGATGAGCCCTGCGAGGAGGTATGGGGTTTGGACATCATTGAGATCATGAACATGCTGCGGCACCGCTATCCCTTTCTGATGGTGGACCGCATCACGGAGTACGACGAGTCGCACGTCACGGGCTACAAGAACGTCACGATCAACGAGCCCTTCTTTCAGGGTCACTTCCCCGGGGACCCGACGATGCCCGGCGTGCTGATCCTGGAGGCCATGGGGCAGGTGGCCTCCGTGCTGGTGGCCGTCCGGCTGGGGAAGGAGCAGACGGGGAAGATCGCCTTCCTCGCCGGGGTGGACAAGGCCCGATTCCGCAAGCCCGTGCGCCCCGGGGACCGACTGGTCACGAAGGCGGAGCTGACGCGGCTCAGGGGTGTTGCCGGCAGGGCGCGGGTCACGGGCTACGTGGACGACGAGGTGGTGGCGGAGGGCGAATTCATCTTCATGGTGGGGTCGACCCTGAACAAGCACGAGGAGGGTGAGAAGTGAGCGTCAGCGTCCATCCCTCGGCCATCGTCGCGCGGGGGGCGGAGCTGGGGGACGGCGTTCGCGTCGGCCCGTACTGCTGCATCGACTCCCGCGTCGTCATCGGGGAGGGGACGGTGCTGAACGCCTTCGTCACGGTCCACGACGGCGTCACCATCGGTCGAAACTGCCATATCTACGAGTACACCGCCCTGGGCGGCGAGCCCCAGGACCACAGCTACAGGGGAGAGGCGTCCCGGGTGCGCATCGGCGACGACAACGTCATCCGCGAGAACGTCACCATCAACCGGGCGACGGGCGAGGGCAACGAAACGGTGGTGGGGAACGGATGCCTCATCATGGACGGCGTGCACCTGGCGCACAACGTCCACGTCGGAAACGCCGTCACCATCGCCAACAAGGTGGGGCTCTCCGGTTTCGTCCAGGTTGGGGACCACACGGTGTTCGGCGGCATGGCCGGGGCCCATCAGTTCGTCCGCATCGGCTGCTACTGCATGGTGGGCGGGCTCTACCGCGTGGCGAAGGACGTCCCCCCCTACACGCTGGCGGCGGGCGAGCCCCTGCGCCTTGAGGGACTGAACTCCGTGGGGCTGAAGCGGGCCGGGTTCTCCGCCGAAACGCGGAAGGCCATCCGGACCTTCTATCGCGAGCTCTACCGCAGGGACCGCCGATTCACGGATTCCCTGGAGGAGCTGAGGGGAAGGCGGGACGCCTTCATCCTGGAGGTCCAAAATGCCCTCGACTTCTACGAGGGAAGCCAGCGCGGCGTCACGTTCTGGGGGCACGGCTCGGAGTCCGACTGAGATGCCGTGCGCAGGGCGCACTCTTCCGGAAGTTTCAGGCGGAGGGTCAGGGCATGGATTGGAATAGAGTTTTCAATGAGGAGGTTCTGCAACCATGGAAAAGGTCACAGAGGCGGCGCGCAAGCCGGTGAATCTTCCAGCCCTCATCAGCGATTACTACACCCTGGAGCCGGACCCGGAGGCCCGGTCCCAGCAGGTGGCGTTCGGCACGTCGGGCCATCGCGGCTCCTCCAGGCTTCGCAGCTTCAACGAGGCCCACATCCTGGCCATCGCTCAGGCCGTGGCGGAGCACCGCAGGGAGGCTGGCATCCAGGGGCCGCTCTACATTGGGGCGGACACCCATGCCCTGTCGGAGCCCGCGCTGCGCACCTGCGTGGAGGTCCTGGCGGCGAACGGCGTGGACGTCGTGCTGCAGGAGGGCTTTGCCCCGACGCCGACGCCCGTCATCTCGCGCGCCATCCTGGCGCACAACCGCGAGGCCGGAGGGGCCGTGGCGGACGGCATGGTGATCACGCCGTCCCACAACCCGCCGGAGGACGGCGGCATCAAGTACGACCCGCCGAGCGGAGGCCCCGCGTCCCCGGAGATCACGTCGCGGATCCAGGGGCGCGCCAACGAGTTGATCCGCGGGGGAGTCCGCTCTATCGAGAGGGTCCCCTTCGAGCGCGCGGTGAAACTGGAGACGACGCACTTTGAGGACTACGTCATGCCCTACGTTCGGGGCCTGGCCTCCGTCCTGGACATGGAGGCCATCGCACGCTCCGGCCTGCACGTCGGCGTGGACCCCCTCGGCGGGGCGGGGATCGGGTACTGGGACCCCATCGTCGAGCTCTACGGCATCAGGAACCTGGAGGTCGTCAACCGGACGATCGACCCCACCTTCTCCTTCATGCCCCTGGACCACGACGGCAAGGTGCGCATGGACTGCTCCTCGCCCTGGGCGATGGCGAACCTGCTGAAGATGAAGGACCGATTCGACGTGGCCTTCGGCAACGACACGGACTACGACCGCCACGGCATCGTGACGCCCGCGGGGCTGATGAACCCCAACGCCTACCTGGCCGTGGCGGTGCGACACCTGTTCGGAACGCGCAAGGGCTGGCGAGCGGACGCCGCGGTGGGCAAGACGGTGGTGTCGAGTTCCATCATCGACCGGGTGACGGAGGGGATGGGGCGCAGGCTCTGCGAGGTTCCCGTCGGGTTCAAGTGGTTCGTCGAAGGGCTCCTGGACGGCTCCATGGGGTTCGGCGGCGAGGAGAGCGCCGGGGCGTCCTTCCTCTGCCGCGACGGCTCGGTGTGGACGACGGACAAGGACGGCATCATCCTGGACCTGCTGGCCGTGGAGATCGCGGCCGTGACGGGGAAGGACCCGGCGCAGCACTACAAGGAGATCACGGAGCGGTACGGGGAGTCCTGCTACGCCCGCATCGATGCGCCGGCCTCGCCGGAACAAAAGGCTGCCTTGGCGAAGCTCTCCCCCGATGCGGTGCGGGCCGACGCGCTGGCGGGGGACCCCATCGTGGCGCGGCTCACGAAGGCGCCGGGCAACGACGCACCCATCGGCGGGCTCAAGGTCGTCGCGGAGGGCGGCTGGTTCGCCGCGCGTCCCTCAGGGACGGAGGACCTCTGCAAGATCTACGCGGAGAGCTTTAAGGGCCCGGATCACCTGAAGCGCATCCAGCAGGAGGCTCAGGAAATCGTGGCGTCGGTCGCCTGAGGCGGGGTGCGCGATGCGAGTTGACAAGTTCCTGAAGATGGCCCGCCTGGTCAAGCGCCGCAGCGCGGCTCAGGAGATGGCGGAGCTGGGGGCGGTGCGCATCGACGGGCGGCCCTGCAAGCCCGCCTCCGAGGTGCGCGAGGGCAGCGTCCTGGAGGTGGCCTACATGAACCGGGTGCTGAAGGCGCGCGTGCTGTGCGCGGAGGAGGCACTCCTGAAGCGGCCCGGGACCGTGAGCTGGGAGCAGGTCGAGGAGCGTCCGGTCTCCCCGGACGAGAACCCCTGGGGGGAGTGAGCCCGCGGGGCGCGCCTAAAGGGCCCTAAAAGTTGTAGAATAGGGCGGCGTTCTTGAAACGCGCGGGCTTTGGGTCCGTGCGGTCGCCTTTATCTTAAAACCATTTGGAGGTATGCGTTTCATGAAGAAGATCATCAGTTGCGACAAGGCCCCTGCGGCGATCGGTCCCTACAGCCAGGCCATCCAGGCCGGAGAGTTCCTCTACGTGTCCGGCCAGATTCCGGCCAACGCCAAAGGCGAGGTCGTTCAGGGTGGCGTCGAGGAGCAGGCGAAGCAGTCCCTGGAGAACGTCAAGGCCATCCTTGAGAGCGCCGGCTACGGCCTGAAGGACGTGGTGAAGACGACGGTCTTCGCGACGGACATGGCAAACTTTGCTGCCGTGAACGGCGTCTATGCCAAGTACTTTGACGCGGAGGCCCCGGCCCGCTCCTTCGTGGCCGTCAAGGCCCTTCCGAAGGAGGTCCTGGTGGAGATCGAGGTGGTGGCCTGGAAGAGGTAGTTCCAGGCTCTCTGCGCCCTCAAAATCTGTTATAATCAAACCTCGTTCGCGAGCCTCCTGAGGCTTGGGGTTCTGCCTCTCGGCGGAAGATCGTTGCCCGCCGAGAGGTGCTATTTTAGAAAAAACTTTCAGGGGAGGTATTTTCATGGCAGACACAGCAGCAGCGCCGGAGGCGGCGCAGCAGACGACGGCGGTTTCGCCCTGCGGGTCGCTCTTCGGGGGCGGCGCGTCGGCACCGTCGGGAGAGGGAGGCGCCGCCCCCCAGCAGCAGGCCAGCCTGATGGGGATGCTCTTTCCGCTGGTCATCTTCGTGGTCATTTTCTACTTCTTCATCATTCGCCCCCAGAGGAAGCGCCAGAAGGAACACGACTCCCTGATCTCCGGCATCGGGCGGGGGGATCAGATCGTCACGATCGGGGGTTTCCTGGGCACGGTGAAGGAGGTTCGGGACGACACCTTCCTCATCGAGATGGGAGAGGGCGTCCGCGTCCGCATCCTGAGGTCCGCGGTCCAGACGAAGCGCACGCCGGCCCAGGGGCAGCCCGCAGCCGAGGAGAAGAAGGACTAGGAGAGCGTTGGCATGGGGCGGCCTCGCGGCCGTCCCCGGAACGCCGAGCCCGCCCGCGGGGCGGCGCGGCGGCTGGCTTTTTTGATGCAGGGGGATAAGCATGAATCGTAGGGATCGACTGCGGCTTTGGGTCGTGTTGATCGTGATCGTTGCCGCTCTGGCCTACTCGTGGCCGATAAAGGGGCGGATCAACCAGGGGCTTGACCTGAGGGGCGGGGCCCACATCGTCCTTCAGGCGAAGGACACGCCGGAGAACCCGGTGGGGCCGGATAGCATCGACCGCCTTCTGGCCGTGCTGCGGAACCGCGTGGACCAGTACGGAGTGGCGGAGCCCATCATCCAGAAGAGCGGCGAGGACAGGATCATCATCGACCTGCCGGGGATCCAGGACCCCAAGGCGGCCCTTGAGCTGATCGGCAAGACGGCGCAGATGGACTTCCGGGAGGTGCTGGACGTCACCGCCTCGACCCTTCCCGCGCCTCAGCGGAAGAACTATGACAGCGACCTTCAGTTCAGCCAGGCCCAGGAGCGCTGGCGTGCCGCTGTGGAGGCTCAGAACAACTCCAGCGCGGACCTCGCCGCGCGGGCAAAGGACATCGAGGGCGCCATCGTGGCCCCGAGCGAGGAGGAGGAGGGGGAGGCGTCCCGCTTCTACCTGCTGGGGAAGAGCCTTCTGTCGGGGAAGGACCTGGAGACGGCCTCCATCAACCCGGACAGGCTGGGGCGCATGGGCGTGTCGCTCTCCTTCAGTCCCGAGGGGGCGAAGCTCTTTGAGGAGGCCACGGGCCGCCTCGTGGGAAAACAGATCGCCATCGTGCTGGACGATGTCGTGATCTCGGCTCCCGTGGTCCAGGACCGCATTTCGGGCGGTGAGGCCCAGATCACGGGGCGCTTCACGGCCGACGAGGCCTCGCGGCTGGCCATCATGCTGAAGGCCGGTGCGCTGCCCGTGGCGGTGGAGATCGCGGAGAACCGCTCCGTCGGTCCCAGCCTGGGCGCGGACTCGGTGCGGCAGGGGATGCAGGCCGGCCTCTTCGGCGCGGCCATGGTGCTGGTGTTCATGCTCATCTACTACAGGTTCCAGGGGCTGGCCGCCGACGTGGCGCTGGTGGTAACGATCCTCCTGATCTTCACCGGGCTGATCGCGTTCCACGCCACGCTGACCCTCCCCGGCATCGCGGGCATCATCCTGACGCTGGGCATGGCCGTGGACGGCAACGTCCTGATCTACGAGCGCATCCGCGAGGAGGTCCGCTCGGGAAAGACGCCCATCGCAGCCCTGGACGCCGGCTTCCGCAAGGCGCTGGTGACGATCCTGGACTCGAACATCACGACGCTCATCGCGGCGCTGGTCCTGTTCCACTTCGGATCGGGGTCCGTCCGCGGCTTCGGCGTGACGCTCTCCATCGGCCTCGTGGCCAGCGTGTTCGCCAACGTCGTCGTGACCCGGGCCCTGCTGCAGCTCTTCGTCAGCCGCCGGCAGAACGCGCTGAAGCGCAGCTAAGGAGTGGATTGCGATGAACAGAAACTATAACTTTATGGCGCTTCGCAGGCCCGCTCTGTTGCTGAGCGCCGTCCTGGTCCTGGCAAGCCTGGCCTTCCTCTTTACCAGGGGCTTGAACCTCGGCATCGACTTCACGGGGGGCAACGTGATCCAGCTGGAGTTCGACAACCTGCCTGAGGTGGCGGAGGTCCGCAAGGTCGTTTCCGGCGTCGTGGCCCAGGAGGCCATGATCCAGAAGTTCGGCGAGAAGGGCGTCATCATTCGCACGAACGAGGACACCGAGGAGAGCCGCGAGCAGGTGATCTCCGTCCTTCAGAAGGCCTTCCCCGACATGAAGGTATCGGGCTACGAGAAGGTGGGGCCCGTCGTGGGAGGCGAGCTCCGCCGTCAGGCGGTCATTGGCGTCTCCATCGCGCTGGTTGCCATCCTGATCTACATCACGGTGCGCTTCCGCTTCCGCTTCGCGGTGGTGAGCGTGGTGCCCCTGGTGCACGACGTCCTCATCGCCCTGGGGTTCTTCAGCCTCACGCAGATGGAGGTCTCCTCCTCCTTCATCGCGGCCATCCTGACGATCGTCGGTTACTCCCTCAACAACACGATCATCATCCTGGACCGCATCCGTGAGAACTGGCGCGACCTGGGCCGCGACGGCATCGAAAAGCTGGTGAACGACTCCGTCAACCAGACCCTGGCGCGTACGATCAACACGACGCTGACGACGCTCTTCCCGGTCATCGCCCTGTGCGTGTGGGGCGGACCCGTGCTGCAGGCCTTCAGCTACGCCATGCTCGTGGGCATCATCGCGGGCACCTACAGCTCCATGTTCGTGGCGACGGGCGCCCTCATCGAGTGGTACAGGGCCCGTCCCGAGTCGCGGTAGGGGCGCGTTGACGAAAGACTTCGGGACCCGCGTCGGCGGGCCCCGATTTTTTTGAGAGGAGATATTTTAAATGAAGACGATGAGAATTTTCCTTGAGCTTCTCTGCGCCGCGGCGGCGGTGTGCCTTCCGCTGCTCCTTCCCCGCGCAGCCTGCGCGGCGGAGGGGGAAACGCCCCGCCGCCCCGTGGCGGTGTTCAACACCAACATGGGGCAGTTTCAGGCGGAGCTCTACACGGACCTGGCGCCCGTCACCGCCGGCAACTTCATCGACTTGGCCCGGCCTGGCTTCTACAACGGCGTGATCTTCCACCGCGTGATCGACCGTTTCATGATCCAGGGCGGCGACCCCACCGGCACGGGAACGGGCGGCCCCGGGTACAAGATCAAGGACGAGTTCGGGCCGGGCCTTGCCCATGACGCCCCCGGAGTCCTCTCGATGGCCAACGCAGGCCCCAACACGGGGGGCTCGCAGTTCTTCATCACGCTGGTCCCCACTCCGTGGCTGGACGGCAAGCACGCGATCTTCGGCCGGATCGTCGAGGGGATGGACGTCGTCGAGGCCATCGGGCACGTGGAGACCGCGCAGGGAGATCGACCCGTAAAGGACGTCGTGATGCAGTCCGTCGTCGTCGAGGAACCGAAGGAGTAGCGCCTGAGAGGCGCTTCAGGAAGGATTTCAATGCCGAAGGGTTACGTCACGCGCATGCTGCCGCTCCATGTGTTGGTGCTGCGACGGTAGGGTCCTAGATGGAGACGGGCTTCATGGTGGTGCGTAACGTGGCCGTCGCCCTGGCCGGGCAGGAGCCGCCGAACCTGGTGAGGGCGTAAAATTGAGAGGGGACGGGGTAGATAACCCTGTCCCCTTCAGTATGGGCTTCGCGTCGGCGATTGCCTGCGCGGAACGACGAGGGGAGGCTTGCCGGCGCCTCACGCCAAAAAGCCGTTGATGATCTCCTCCTCCGCCTGCTGTTCGGTCAGCCCGAGCGTCATCAGCTTGATCAGCTGTTCGCCGGCGATCTTCCCGATCG
>NZ_CALHIQ010000080.1 GCF_938030725.1 uncultured Fretibacterium sp.
ATGTGTTACGCACGCCGCCAGCGTTCATCCTGAGCCAGGATCAAACTCTCAGTAAAATTATTACGAATTGACCGACTCGTACTTCAAAAAACTCAGCGCCAGCCTCAGGTACCCCCTCAGCTACCGCCTCACCCTCAATATCTCACCTGTAAATCTTTTGTCAAGGTACAAAAACCCGCTTCGACTTCAAAACGGGTCGCTCGCTCAGAGCTTGGATATATTACACCAAAAACTTCCCCTTGTAAAGCCCCCTGGGGCAAATTTAGCGTTTTTCAGCTCTCAACCAAAACTCTTCCATAAAACATTCCTCTACAGGGTCCCGATCCTTGCCGTCAACGCATCCACGCTCTCCGGCGTCGTGGCCCAGCTGGTGCAGAAGCGCACCGCACTCCGCTCCTCGTCCATCCGCTGCCACCGCTCGAAGGAGAACTCCCCCTTCAATTGCTCGATCTGATACTCCGTCAGGATAGGGAACTGCTGGTTCGTGGGGGAGTCGATGAACAGGGGGAAACCCCGCTCCAGAAAGGCGGCGCGGATGCGCATGGCCTGCTCGTTGGCGTGCCGGGCGATCTCGAAGTAGAGGCCGTCCTCAAAGAGCGTTTCGAACTGGATGCCCAGGAGCCTGCCCTTGGCCAACATGCCGCCCTGCTGCTTGATGAGCGTGCGGAAGTCCTTCAGGCGGCCCGGGCGCGACCGTACCACCGCCTCACCGAAGAGCGCCCCCACCTTCGTCCCGCCGATGTAGAAGACGTCGCACAGGCGCGCCACGTCCTGAATCGTGACGTCCGTCCCCTGAGCCGTCACGCCGTAGCCCAGGCGGGCGCCGTCCAGGAAGAGCGGCAGCCCGTAGTCCGTACACACCGCGCGCAATTCCTCAAGCTGCCTCTTGCTGTAGAGCGTGCCGTACTCCGACGGGTGGGAGATGTACACCATGCCGGGCTGCACCCTGTGTTCGCGCGTTTCGTCGTCGTAGAAGTCCTTCAGGTACTGCCGGACGGTTCCCGCGTCCAGGAGGCCGCGCTTGCCCTGGAGCGAAAGCACCTTGTGCCCCGTGCTCTCGATGGCGCCCGCCTCGTGGACGTTGATGTGCCCGCTCTCGACACAGAGGACCCCCTGACACGGTCTGAGGAGCGCCTTGATGACCGTCGCGTTCGTCTGGGTCCCGCCCACGAGGAAATGGACCTCGGCGTCCGGGACGCCCACGGCCTTCTGAATCAGCGCCCTTGCGCGCTTGCAATGGGGGTCCACGCCATAGCCCGAAGTCTGTTCCAGATTCGTTTCCGCCATCCGTGCCAGGATGCGCGGATGGCATCCCTCCTGATAATCGCACTCAAATCGAAACACTCGAAACGCCCCCTCAAAACGATGATCGGTCTCAATTTACTATACACTCACTATAGCGAGCCCCGAAGCAGCGCGCAAGGGGCGTCCAGCGGGAACCCCAAAAGATTTTGGAAAACGGACCGCCGCGGCTTTACTTTTTTTGCCCTTTTCTCTATCCTGTTTCCTGCGGACTGCCCCTTTGGACCCCTTGGAAGAGAAGGGCGCCGCACGACAACGAAAGCGAGGACAGGTGAAGACAATGTCCGAATCATACGGAATCATCCTCACAGGGGGGAGCGGCACGCGCCTCTGGCCGCGCTCCCGCGAGGACCTGCCGAAGCAGTTTCTGGCCCTCTGCGGCCCTGGGACGCTCCTGCAGGACACCCTGAGGCGGATGCTGAACGTCGTCCCCATCGATCGGATGCGCGCTGTGACGGGCGCTCAGTGGGAGGCCCTGGTGGCGCACCAGGCGCGCGAGGTCGTCCCCCTGCCGCCGGACTTCATCGTGCAGGAGCCCATGGCCCGCGGAACGGCGCCGGCCGTCCTCCTGGGGATCGAAGCGCTGCGGGAGGCGGGGGCCGGGGAGGAGGACGTGGTGATCGTCGCGCCGAGCGACCACATCGTTCAGGAGCCCGACGCCTTCTCCCGCGCCCTTGAACTGGCGGTCGAGGCGGCCCAGGAGGGGTTCATGGCGACGCTGGGAGTTGTCCCCAGCCATCCGGAAACGGGGTTCGGCTACATCAAGAAGGGGGCGTCCCACGGCGCCTGGTTTGAGGCGGAGGCCTTCGTGGAGAAGCCCGACCTGCCCACGGCGGAGGCCTACGTCAAGAGCGGAGATTACCTTTGGAACAGCGGCGTGTTCGCGTTCGCCCTGGGGGCCCTGGTTCGGGAGATGGTCCGCACGGCGCCGGACCTGGCGGCCCAGGCCGGCCGGGGGACCGCGTTTCTGCGCGAGGCCTTCTCCCGCCTGCCCTCCATCTCCTTTGACTGCGCCGTCATGGAGCGGGCTGGCCGCGTGGCGGTGACCCCCATGGACGCGGGGTGGTCCGACGTGGGATCCTGGGACGCGCTGCACGGCGTGCTGGAGCGCGACGATCAGGACAACGCCGTCGTGGGGGACGTGACGCTGCGGGACGCGCGCAACTGCCTCGTGGACTCCCGCAACCGGCTGACGGTGCTGAACGGCGTGGAGGACCTCGTGGTGGTGGACTCGCCGGACGCGCTCTTCGTCACCCGGCGGGGGGCCTCCCAGGAGGTGCGCGCCGTCGTGAAGGAGCTGAAGGGCCGCGGGCGGCGCGAGGTCAGCCAGATCTCGGAGAGCAGCCGGCCCTGGGGAAGCTACCGCGTTCTGCACGAGGACGAGCGGCACCGGGTCAAGCGCAGCATCGTGATGCCCGGCAGGGCCGTCCCCCTCCACACCCACCGCCACAGCACCGAGCGTTGGATCGTCCTCCATGGGACGGCCCGTGTGACCCTCGACGGCGCGGAGAGCTTTCTCTATGAGGGTATGGAGCTCTTCGTCCCCAGAAACGCTCCCCACAGCCTTGAGAACTGCGGCCACATCGACCTTGAACTCATCGTCGTGCAGGACGGCGAGTACCTGGGGCCGGACGACGCCTGAGCGGAAACGCCCGAAGCGCGAGCCGAATCTGCGTAATCCTGACGTTTGCCCTCCTGCGGGCAGGATGCTAGAATGGCCCCGTCATTCAAACGGGACGTCCGTTCGCGGAGGCCTGTGTTCTCTAGTTTAGGAGGGATTTTTCTATGATTTTGAAAAAGTCTTCGTTCCTGTGTGCAGCTGCACTCCTCTTCGTCCTTGTCGCCGGTTCCGCCTCCTTCGCGGCTCAGAAGCCCGCCGCCACCGTGCCCGTTGAGGGCGTGGGCGTCATCGACATCGACGAGGTCGTCAACAAGCACCCCGGCATGGCGAACGCGAGGCAGCAGGCGGCCAACCTCTCGCGCCAGAAGGAGAACGAGGCCAAGGCGGCTGCCGACAAGGAGAGCGATCAGGCCAAGAAGGCCCAGATCATCCAGCAGAAGCGTATGGAGCTCGTTAAGGAGCAGCAGGATCTCATGGACCCCATCTATCGCGAGTGTCAGCAGGCGGCACGGGATGTTGCCGCGAAGCAGAACCTGACCCTCGTCCTCAACAAGTCCATCGTCCTCATCGGCGGCACGGACATCACGCAGGACGTCATTCAGCAGCTCTCGAAGGTCGCTGCCACAAAGAAATAAGAACGTTCCCAACGCCACAGCAAGCGACGGACCTGACCTCGGGCCCGTCGCTTTTTTATTGTCCAATCGCCGTAACGGCCGGCCGCGGAACTCGAACAAACGGCGGTCTTACACTATAATAAAAACGGCGCAGAGAGAGCAGCACGCGCTTCACTCCAACGCGCTTCTCTTTATGACTTTTCATAATTTTTGAAGGGAGATCGGCTGAAGATGCGGGACAAAAAGGCCTTGATCCTCATGGCGGCGCTGTGGTTCGCGCTGTTCGGCGCCGTCATTCCGGAGAGGGCGCCTGCGGCGGAGTCCCCGAACTGGATGTGGACCGTCTTCGTGGTTCCGCCTCAGGGCGGCTGGGAGACCGAAACAGGGAGGTCGATCCTGACGGTGCTGGCGTGGCACGAGGCCAACATCGCGGACAGCGGCAAGGGCATCGGCGGGCACGACGTTCACTTCGTCCCCGTGGCCGAGGCGGGCGAGGCCTCGGAGGTACGGCTGCCCCTCGACGAGCACACTGCAGCGGTGATGAGCTTCGCCGTCCCGGAGGTGGACCGCGGGCTGATCCAGCGCCTGGAGGGTCAAAAGGTGCCGCTCCTCCTGGCGGGAGGCGAGGAGCTCCTCATCGACAAGGACGGCCGTCCCCTGCCGAACGTCTTCGCGCTCGACATGTTCCGGGACTACCGCTGCGCGGCCTTCGCCAACTTCGCCGTGCAGACGCTCCATCGCAAGGCCCACGTGGCCCTGGCGGCCAGCCGCTTCACCGTCGATCAGGAGCGCGAGGCGAAGATCACCTACTCCCTTCTGGACCAGGCGGGATTTATGCCCATGCCCTTCTGGATGGACGCCTCGGTGAGCGACAGCTTCTCCATGGTGGCGCAGGAGATTCGGAGCGTTTCCGACGGCGTGCTCATCGCCTTCATCGGCGGCATGGGAGCGCGGGAGATGTGGCGGGGGTTCATGCGCGTCGGGACTCCGTGGCAGCTCTGGAACTGCGCCGCGCCGGAGCCGCTCTACCTCTCCTGCAAGGGGATGCTCTTCGCGGACCAAAACCTGTTCCTGTCCGAGCGGGGCGGCTTCAGCGCCCTGAAGCGGCAGCTGTGGGACACGCGCGCCATGCAGCTCCAGGACCTGGTGCCCGCCGGCCGCGCCAACGCGCTGGCGGAGTGGCTGACGAGGGGGATCGGGGCCCTGCCCCAGCCCGTGGACCGACTGGATCGCGACGCCCTGCTCGCTGCGCTGAGCCGAGTTCGCGGCATCCCCTTCGGCGCCCAGACCCTCGACGTCACCCCGTCGCTGCACCGTCCCGCCAGCCGTCAGGTCTACATCGTGGAGGTGCGCGACCGTCGCTTCATCCTGAAGGACACCCTGATGACGGACGCCCTGCCCTACGCGCCGTCCTACTGAACCGGTCGCCCGTGTGCTACAATACTTTGAGCCGGCCTGCCGCTTCAGACAGGGCGGCGGTGTCCGTTATCCTCCGCCAGGGGGTAACGGAGGTTTCTTAGCGGAGGTGGCGAAACGGCAGACGCACCAGACTTAGGATCTGGCGCCTTCGGGCATAGGGGTTCAAGTCCCCTCCTCCGCACCAGTTCATCCAGCGCCAGAATTGCGCTGTTCAAGCCTCTCTTGACGTCCCCCTTGAACCATTTTATTGGATGTCCTTCATCACCTTGCCCCTCAATCCCCTTCGACTTCCGCATCGTTCCCTGCGGAGCCGAAGCCTCGCGTAGACGCGCTGGCGCAGGTCCCAGCCCAGCTCCGAAGCGGCGAAGTTCACCAGGTCCTCAAGCCCTCCCGGCATCCCCATCCTCTGCCGGCCCGCCGCGCTCATGAGCCGGTAGCGCTCGGGGTCCTTCAGCTCGCTCAAAGCCCCCTCCGCCAGAGCCTGGG
>NZ_CALHIQ010000081.1 GCF_938030725.1 uncultured Fretibacterium sp.
TGTACCGCTCCCTGTTTTTGATGCTCCTTCGTGGGGCGGGCATCACGGCCCACGGAGAGGTCCCGACCAATCGAGGGCGAAGCGACGTCCTGGTCCTCTTCCCCCACCGCGTCGTCGTGCTGGAGTTCAAGCTGGCCCGGAGCGAGGGGGAGATCGCAAGACTGCAGACCGAGGGACAGCGACAGATCGAGGAGAAGGGCTACACGAAGCCCTTCGACGCGGACCGGCGCGCCGTCACCTCCGCCGTCGTCGTCGTCGACCTCCAGAAGCACGAGGCAACCGCCTGTTGAGGAGGATCGCGGGGATGAGAATATCCGCGGAGGCGTGGAAGCTCTTTGCGCAGTTTTTCCGGTTCGGCTGCTTCACCTTCGGCGGCGGTTGGAGCATCGTGGCGCAGATGCGTGAGCGGTACGTCGAGCGGGAGGGCACGCTGACGAATGAGGACCTGCTGGACCTCACCAGCATCGGGCGCAGCCTTCCCGGAACGATGATCGGCAACATCGCCATGTTCTACGGCTACCGGCGCGCGGGGCTTCCGGGCGGCGCGGCCTGCGTGCTGGGGATGATCCTGCCCCCGACCCTGATCCTGTTGGGCGTCACCTGCGGCTACGACGCGCTTCAGGGCAACGTCTGGGCCATGGCGGCCATGAGGGGTGTGAGGGCCGCTGTCGTCCCCATCATCCTGAGCGCGCTGGCCTCCATGGTGCGCGGAGCGTTTCGCTTCCCGCCCTGCACGGCGGTAGCCCTGGTAGCGTTCGTTCTCTACGCCTTCCTTGGCGTCAGCAGCGTCTGGCTGGTGGTCCTGGGCGCGGCCTGCGGGCTCCTGATCTGCGAAGGGTACGAGCGGAAGGAGGCGGACGGGCGTGGGACCGGCCGATCTGCTTGAGCTCTACTGGAGCTTTGTAAAGATAGGCTTCACGAGCTTCGGGGGGTTCTCCATGATCCCGCTCATCTCAAGCGAGATGAGCGCCCATCATTGGATGACGGCTGAGGAGATATCGGACCTCGTCGCCATCGCAGAGATGACGCCGGGACCGCTGGGGCTGAACTGCGCCACGTTCGCCGGCATGAGGGCGGCCTGGCTGCCCGGGGCCGTCGCGGCCAACCTGGGCGCGCTGACCCCAACCTTCACGCTGGGGGCCCTCGCGGCCGTCTTCTTCGAGCGCTTCAAGGACAGCCGCCACCTGGGGCAGATCATGGTGGGCGTGCGGCCGGCCTGCATCGGCCTGATCGCCGGGGCGGCGCTCACCCTGTCCATGACGAACTACGCCGAAGGGGGCGCGGTGCACCTCCCCTCCCTGTGCCTTGGCGCGCTGGATGCCTTCCTCTTGATGAAGCTCAAGGTCAGGATCCCGAAGGTGATCGGCCTCAGCGCCGCTCTGGGGTTACTCCTGTTCGGCGTCCTTGGGCTGTGAGGCTACGGGCTCTGAAGAGCGGCTGAACACAAAAAGCTCCCGCTCCAAAAAGGAGCGGGAGCCAAATGGCGTTTGACCTTCGAGCGCGTTTTACTCTGTTACTCTGCTATCGTGAAGGTCAGGCGGGAAACCAGCACGGTTTCGTCAGCCACGGCCGTGTCCGAATAGGGGACCGAGAGCTGCACGAAAGCGTTCCAGTACCCAGCCTTCACCGGAATGATGTTGATGATGCCGTCGAGGCCGGTGCGCCCCCAGAAGCACTTGTACTCGTTGACGGGGTCGCCGTCCTTCGCTTCTCCGGTAAAGCCTGCGTACACAGCCTTTACCTCCGCCGTCTTGGCGGGCTTGCCATCAAGCAGCACCAGCACGGGGAAGCGCTGTCCCGGCTTCACCGTCGCGGGGTTGACCTGGGGCACCAGCTCCAGGCGCTGTCCCACCGGCTTGGTGATAAGGTCCGTGCCGTCGGCGCCGTCCACGTTCATGACGAGCTTGGCGAACATTGCCGCCTCCTCGGCGTAGGTGGCGTCGGCCTTCGTCATCTCCTTGTACTTGGCCTTGTCCGCCTGCTTCCAGCCCTCGGGCCCCTTGGCCCAGAAGGTGGGCTTGTAGTTGCCGAGCACCAGGTAGTCGCCCTTCTTCAGGTCCGCCTTGACCTCGTAGTGGAAGTTCTTGTCACCCGCCAGCGCCATCTCCGTCGCGCCCTCCGGCGTGATCAGCTTCAGGGGCTCAAAGAGGTGCGTGCGGTCGTCGGGGATGACCTCGGGGTCCGGGAACTCGTGCCCGTAGCCCAGGTCGGCCTTGAGCAGGCCGTCCTTGTAGTCCGCGTTCACCCAGAACTCATGAGCCTCGGCCGCTGCGCCCAGGAAAGCCGCAAAGAGCGCTCCAGCCACCATCACGGAAAAGAACTTACGCATAGACATCTTCCTCCTTAAACCATACAAAACCGAATTCCGAAAAACCACGCGCTCCGGGAAGCCGCCCGTTGGCGGCGCCCCAACCCGCCGCAGGCCCTCCGCCGCTGCGGAGGCAGCCCGGGGCGGAAAATCAGGCAACCTCCGGCGTCGATCGTCTCATCGGAGGCCGGAGGTCACCACCTACATCTCCGTGGCCTGGACCCAGATCACCGCGTCCTGCGAAAGCTCCTTGCCCTCGAACTCTTTATCGGGCCCGACGCCCAGCGCGGCAAAGCCCCACCAGCCCCCCCTGGGCATGGCAAAGGCGAAGGTTCCGTTCGCGTCGGCCTTGATCGTCAAGGTGATGAAGGCGTCATGAGGGGCCTCCACCGCGACGTCCTTCGAGAAGGCGTTCTCCTTCATGTCGGGAAGGTGGTTCATGTACTCGACCTCGACCTCGGCGAAGGGCACCGGTTTGCCCTCGCTCTTCACGACGCCGCGGAACAGCCCGCCGGCCCAGATCGCGTAAGGCTTGTCCAGCGGAACGATCTCCGCCTTCAGGCCCATCTCGGCGTCCCAGTCCGTGGGGAGGCTGCCGTTGTTGACGATCATCTTCGTAATCTGCTGGATGTACGTCTCCTCACTCTGCTCGTAGTAGGGAGCGGGCACCAGGCAGAAGACGTAATCCCCCATGCCCTTGAGCTTGAAGGTGGTCTCGAAGCCCTTGCCCTCGTTCTCCAGGCTCTTCCAGGTGATGGGGGCCAGCGTCTCCAGCAGGTCGGTCTTCTTTTCCTTGTTTACGACGAAGAACTCCTGCGGCTTCCCCATGTCCATGGTGTGCCCGGCCTCAAAGGGGTGCGTGAAGACCAGCTTCAGGGGCACCTCGCCCCCCTTGTCCAAAATCGTCTCGGGGGTGTAGAGCATCTGAAAGTGAGCGGAAGCGGGAAGCACCCCGAAAAGGGACGCCAGGAGAGAAAGCACCACGATTTTCTTCATGTTCCTCACAGACGAACACTCCTTTCCTTAATTTGCCTCTGCGGAGGAGGGAGCCCCCTCCGGGGCCTGACGCCGTCGTTCCTACTTGATCTCCTCGCTCTTGACGGAGAGCGAGTGTCCGGGGCCGCCGTCGAAGGTGACGGTGAAGACGCCCTCCGGCTTCTTGAAGGACAGCTCTCCCTTGTCGTCCAGCTTACCCTCGAAGACGACCTCCTCCTTCTCGTTGGTCACCCGGATGGGAGTGCCCGCGGCCGATTCGCCGTCGGAGAAGCCGCCCTCGCACGAGATGGTGCCGTCGCCGTTGTCCCAGCAGGAGAAGAGCGGGGTGTGGGCCAGAGCGGCCCCCGCAAGGGCCAGGACCAGGGCCGCGGCCACGACGCAAGACAGGGTCTTTCTATTCATCGTAAAAAACCTCCTTAGAAAAATTAAAATGCGAAACCCAAACGCCTCAACAAAAGTTATTCGTTACAAACAAAAGTTAATTAAACGTCTAAACTATACTCCTCTCTCAAACGCTGTCAAGCCCACAAGGGGAAATCCCGTATTTTGCGCGAGGTACCCGCAGCGCGCACTCGGTCCGGCCATCGCAGGGAGCGTCCAGCCCCTGTTCCCGAAGCCACTCCTCGCCCGGATGGTGCCCCAGCGCCAGCCACGAGGCCGCCTGCAGGTGCAGGCACTTGACGTGGACCGAGCCGCCGCCCCGCACCCCGCCGACGCCCCCGCGGGCCAGGGCCTCCAGCATGGGAGGGCACGACGCCCGCAGGGCCTTCAGGCCCCGGCCTCCCAGCAGCCCCAGCCGCAGCAGGGCGTGGAGGCGGCTGTAACGCAGCCACGCCTCCGGCGCGCGTTCCGTCAGCCACGCCTCCAGCGCGCTCACCCCTCCGGCGGACTCCGCCGCGCCCGCCCGGCGGCTCAGGTGCGGACAGGTCAGCCAGAAGGTCGTTGGGAAGGGCTTCAGCTCCCCGCCCGTCCTGGAGAGGGGCGCGCAGACCAGCACGCGGAGGCCGCCCAGCGGACAGGGCGCGGCCCCGCCCAGGACGACCGAGGGATCGAACCGGTGCCCGGCCATCTGGCGACACACCCGCTCCAGTTCCGCCTCCGTCAGCGGCGCGTAAAAAAGGGGAGGCGTCCGCCTCCCCACAGGGTCGAAATAAACCTTCACCACAGAAGCCGTGCCTCAGCCACGCGGGCGCCCGCCGCCACCCGGCTTTCTGCGGCCGGACCGGGGGGCGCCCGACTTGCTCGACTTACTGTTCAGGTCCGCGATCTTGGCCTCGCTCACCTTCAGGAAGGAGGCCATCTTCTTCTCGAAGCTGTCCTTCTCGTCGCGAGAGAGCGGCACCTGCACCATGGGACGTTCCTCCACCTTCTTCAGGGAGAGGTCGATGCGCCCCTTGTCGTCGATCTTGATGACCTTGGCCTTGACGTTCTGCTGCAGGGAGAGGACGTCCTCAACCTTCTTGACGAAGTTAAAGGACAGTTCGGAGATGTGGATCATCCCCCGCTTCCCGGACTCTGTCAGGCTGACGAACGCCCCGTAGGGCATGATCTGCGACACGACGCAGTCCACCAAGTCGCCCACCCTGACCGAAGAAGTATCCTCCCTCTTCTCCTCGCTCATTTGCAACACAAACCCCCATTTAGTGAGTTAAAGTATCGGGCGGCAGGCCCGCCCGTCACACCCAGAGCCACTCCGGCTTCGCCCCAGCACCGAGGCGTCTAGCGAGGAACAGCCCTGCCGGCTTGAAATGCCGGCTGCGAGGATTATACCAGATAAACAGCGTTCCACGCTGCCGGTTCAGGGCCAATTTTACCACAGCTCCCTCGATTAGGGGACCGTACCACGCCAGCACCGCCACGCCCGGCAGGTTGGGCCGGGGTGTCCGCGCGGTGAGCCGGTTGCCCCGCTCCTGGGGAAGGGCCAGGACCCGCCGTAGCCCGTCCTTTGACCGGACGCTGCGAACGAGGGACATCCGGGCCGCGGCCGCCGTGGGGACCCGTCGCCGCACCCTCTCCCCGCGCACCCGCACCAGATCCCGCGAGAAGCGAAAGCCCCGGCTCGAGCACTCGAGCCCGCCGCGGAAGGACAGGAGGGCGGGGGCCCTCACCTGCATCCGGGTGCGCATCGGGTGGACCTCTGCCCACCTCCGCAGCGTTCCCACCGCGGGGGACTCCATGGCTGGCGTGCCGCAGCGCACCCTCAGGCGGCCCAGGACGTGGCGGACGAAATAGCTCCGAATCTCCTCCAGAGCCACCGCCCTACTCCTCCCCCAGGGAGGTCAGCGCCTTGCGTATCCGGCCAAAGGGCTCCAGGAGCTCCATGGTCCTCGCGGCGTCCGTCAGCAGGGAGGCGGTCTGTTGCACCTCGTCCTGCCGCACGCCCTCGGAAAATGTGGCCCGAAGGGGCGCGCTCACCGCGTCCGCCTGGATCAGCACGACGTTCGCGCCCCCCATGGGCTCCACGCTGCCGGCGCTTTCGAGGGGCGCGTGGGTCGAGGCGGAGAGCACGACACACTTCGCCTTCTCCAGGGCCTTGATCGGAGCCAGCAGCTCCTCTGCGTCGCAGATCCATAGCTGCGGCTTCGTCTCCACCGCCCCCAGCAGGCTCTGCAGGATCAGCTCCTCCCGGAGGTAGACGTCCAGCGCGCTGCCGTAGAGGATGCGCTCCAGCTTCGTCGGACGGATCGGGTCCGTGTACCGGAAGTCCAGGGGAATCCCCCGAAGGTCCACCACCAGCGAAGCGCCGCGGAACTGGCCCTCCTCGCCGTCGATCACGATGTAGCCCAGGCCGTTATTCGACGCCATCACGCAAACCCCACCTCCAGCTCCTTCGCTCCATCGACCCGCTGCGCCGTCTCAGGCATAGAATTCAAAGCCCTTATCCTGGGTCTTCGCGGCAACCGCCTCATGAGGCGCCTCGGCCTCCGCTTCCCCTGCCGGCTCGGAGCGCTGAAAGGAGTCCTGGGCGTCACGCCTGCGGCCCTCTCGCTCCTCCTCGTCGGTGCGGCGGCGCACCTTCCGCACCCCGGCGGCAGCCTCGTTGGCCTGAACCATCTGCGTGCGCCTCAGGCTGTCGCGGACCACCTCCTGTCCCTGCCCCGTATCCTGGGCGGCCGCGAGGGCATTCCGCGTCAACTGAGCGCTGTTCTCAACGTTAAACTGCGACATCAAAAGGCTGATCGGCTGGACCATTCAAGCACCTCCTAAGGCTTTGGGCGCGCGCCGCCTCCGCCGGAGGACGCCGGCCGCGACCTCGCACTATAGCGGTATGGACAGGACGACGTTTAGCTTTTTGGGGCCTTTCCGGCGGGCCGATAGTCGAAGGGCTTAAGCGTCACGGCGCCCTCATCCGCGACGAAGGCCGTGTAGCGGCAGATCTCGCGCACCAGGTACGTGAGGCCGCGAATGGTGATCTGAACCCCCGGATAGCAGATGTCCCGGACGCGGACGATCCCGCTCTCGTTCAGGACGTCCAACTCGTGCTGGATGTCCCTGATCTCCACGCTCATGCTCTCCACGGCAGCCTGAAGCTGAAACTTCATCTTCACCAGGCTCATCAGCATACCCCGCTTCTGGCTGTCCATCTGACCCGACGCCTCCAGCTTCTTCAGGAAGAGCAGGTTGGGCTCGATCTTCTCCAGGTTCTCGTTGCACCGGTCCACCTCGGCCAGGAGGACGCGCCTCCGCTCCATCAGGGTCGGCGGGAAGCCCACGACGACCTCCGTCCTGGTCCCCATCTCGCTGCCCAGCACCTGGCAAGAGAACTCCATGCCGCACTCGATGCGTCCTCCGGCCACCTGGGACTTCTGGCCGCCGAGGACGATGACCGACTGCTTCGCGTAGATGCGGCTGTGCAGGATGGCGTTCTTCACCGTGATCGTCCCGCCGCTGCGGATCGTCGCCTGGTCCGCGAAGCCGATGTTCACGTCGCCCTCGGCCCGGATGGTGGCCTTACCCATGCCCCGGACCCCTGCGTTGATGGTCACGGCGGATTCGCTGTACACCTCCGCGCCCTCCACCATCTCCCGCACGTCGATGTTGCCCTTGGCGATGACGTGAAAGCCCTCCCGCACCGACCCGTTGATGCGGACCGCGCCGGTGAAGTCGATGCTCCCCACGCTGAAGTCCACGTCACCCCCGACTTCAAGCTCCGGCAGCACCACCAACTTGCCGCCCTGGTTCTTCAGCTGACCCTCGACCGTCGCCACAAGGGACAGGGGGTTCTCCTCCGACGGCGCCAGTCCCTCCCCGAAGGAAAAGTCCACGTCCTTCACCTCCGCGGCGGCGAGCGTCGTGCCGATGACGGTGGAGCCATTTTTGCCGGGGACCGCCGCGTGCTTCACAGCCACCACCTCGCCCGGGTGGACGTTGATCAGAGCACTGCGGCTCCAGAAGTCGATCTTCTCCCCCTCCCGGATCTCGGGCGGCTTGTCCGGGTCCAGGATCAACTCGATCCGGGCGTTCTTTCCCTCCACAGGGGGGACGCCGCGGGCCACCGCCACGTAATCGTCCGAAAAGCGACGGCTCACGAGGTCCTCGATGGCGGCCTCGTCGATCCCAAAGGCTACGTTCCTGGCCTCCAGCGCGCGGCGAACGCCCTCCGCCGTGGGCCAGGGCTTCGTGAAGAAGGGCGGCTCCAGCAGGACGAAGGCGGTCATGTTGTCCTGCGCGAGCTTCACGATCACCTCCGCGTCCCGCTCCGCCAGTGGGTCCCGCGGGGCAATCTTGCAGGGCTTCTCGCCCTTGGTGCGGATAAAGGCCTCGGCAACCCTCAGGTCGTACTTGCGCACCCCCTGCTTCCTCAGGAGGTCGGCCACGTCGTTCTGGGTGAAGTCCCTATCGGAGGCGGAGAGCCAGATACCCTGCTCATTCGCCTCCAGCTTCAGCTTCGCATCTCCCACTGCACACCCTCCCTGCCGCACCGCTCGAACGCCGGCCTTTGAGGCCACGCCGAAACCGGTTCAAGGCCGTCGAACGGCCCTCCGGGACTCCGCGCCCTGGAGCGTCGCCCGCAGCGCGCTCAGCGCGTGTCCATGGATCTGGGAAACGCGTGACTCCGTCACGCCCAGCACGCGCCCGATCTCCTTCAGCGCAAGCCCCTCGTAATAGTAAAGGGACAGGACCTGCTGCTCCCTCTCCGTGAGCTGCTTCATCGCAGCGACGAGCTGTTCCCGATCGCCCTCGAACTCGAGGCGCTCCTGCGCCCCCTCCCGATCATCGGCCAGCGTGTCCTCAATGGCAACCTCACCGTCCTCAAGGACGGAAACCTCGTCGAGGGAGGCGATGTAACTCCGACTGGCAAGCTCCTGAGCCTCGAGGTACGTCCGCTCATCGACGCCCATCTCCTGCATCACCCAGTCGTCCCGCAGGCGCCCACGGTCCCTCAGCACCCTCTCCATCGCCCGGTTGAGGCGCTGCACCTTCTCCCGGCCCGTCCGGGAGAACCAGTCGCACTTGCGCAGCTCATCCAGCACGGCGCCCCTAATGCGCGGAACGGCAAACGTCTGAAAGGAGAAGCCCTTCGACAGGTCGAAGCGCTCGATCGCGTCGAGGAGGCCGAAGATTCCGAAGCTCAAAAGGTCCTCGTAGTCCAAGCCGGACGGCGGCGTCACCACCATCCGGCCCACTACATACTTGATCAGGGGCAGGTAACGCTTCACGATCCGTTCCCGGCACCCCTCGGAGCGGGTCTCAGCGTACTCCTTCCACAATGCCGCATCGGCGGCCTCAGGGCACAAGGCGTCACCTCCACCATGAAACACAGGAACCGGGCGCTGGTGTCAGAGCTTGGCCCTTCAGATCTCCGTGACGCCCTTCCCCAGGGTCTTGATCTTCAGCATCCAGCTCTCCGTCGAGAACTCCACCGTCCGTCCCTTGTTGCCCCCCGTGTCCGAGGCGACCAGGGGAATGCCCATCCTGGAGAGCATGTCCGTCGTCTCCTTGACGTTCCGGGCCCCGA
>NZ_CALHIQ010000082.1 GCF_938030725.1 uncultured Fretibacterium sp.
GGACGAGGTTGTCCACCTCGTTGAAGGGGTCCGCGGAAAAGGGGATGTCGCCCCGCCACTCAAGGTAGTCAAAGAGGTTCGCCACCTGTCCTCGCCTCCTCTGCATAGCGTTCCCCCTTACCGTCCCCCGAACGTGAGGGGCAGATACGAAAAGGGGCGGACCAGCCGCCCCTTTTAAGTTTTCGCTTACGGCAAACGCCGTCGTTTCGTTTCTTTAGAAGTTCTTATCCTTTAAGGCTTCGACAAAGGGATTCTGATACAGGCCGCCCTCGTCCAGCCCCGCGTCGCCTGCGTTGGAACGGCGATCCTCACGGGACTCCTTCCTGTGCTGCTGGCGCTCCTCGCGCCTGGGCTGCTGAGGCTCCGCCGGCTCCTCCAGGGCGCTCAGGGAGAGGCGCATCCTGCGCTGTTCGGGGTTGACCTCGATCATGCGCGCCACGACCTCCTGCCCCTCATGCAGCACGTCGCCTGGTTTCTCGACGCGCCTGTTGCTGAGCTGCGAGATGTGGATGAGGGCCTCCACGCCTTCCTCCGCCTCCACGAAGGCACCGAACTCCGCGAGGCGCACGACCTTGACCTTGAGGTCCTGGCCCACGGCGTAGCGCTTGTCGATGTCCTTCCACGGGTCGTTGAGCTGCTTGTAGCCCAGGCTGATGCGGCACTTCTTCGGGTCCTCGCTCAGGGCGATATCCATCACCAGGACCTCCACCTCCTGCCCCTTGCGGAAGGTGTCCCTTGGATGCTTGATGCGGGACCAGCTGATGTCGCCGATATGGATCAGGCCCTCGATGCCCGGCTCCAGCTCGACGAACGCCCCGAAGTCCGTCACGTTGGTGACGACGCCCTTCATGACGTCGCCCTTGTGGATGCGCTCGCTGACGGTCAGCCACGGGTCCCCCTGAACCTGCTTGATGCTCAGGGAGATGCGGTCCTTCTCCTTGTCGAGGCCGATGACTTTGACGGTGACCTTGTCGCCCTTCTTGTAGAGGTCGCGGATGCGGACGTTGCGCTTCCACGTGATCTCACTGACGTGGACGAGGCCGTCCATGGCGCCCTTGAGGTTTACGAAGATGCCGAAGTCCGTGATGCTGCTGACCTCGCCCTCCAGGACGTCGCCCTCGTGGACTTCGTCGTAGAACTTCGCACGCTTCTCGGCGTTCTCCTTCGCCACGAGGTCCTTACGGGAAAAGACCAGGCGATGCTTCCGCTTGTCCCGCTCCAGGGGCTTGACCTCAAAGGTCTCGTCGATGAAGCTCGACAGGTTGGAGCCTCGGCCGTTCTCGGCGATATGGGACATGGGGATGAAACCCTCCAGGCCACAGCACTCCACCATCAGGCCGCCCTTGACCTTGCGGAGCCCCTTCACCTGAACCGTTTCGTTCCCCTCAAGCAGGGCCTCAAGCTCGGCCCATCGACGGTCAAATTCGCTGCGCCACCGGCTCAGGAGAAGCTGCGCCTCCTCGCCGTCGCGGATCTTGACCACCTGGACCTCGATCTTGTCGCCCGTCTTCGGCTTCTCCACGTCCTCGATGAGGATGCGGTGCGTCCACTCCTTCTCGGGGAGCAGTCCTTCGCACTTATAGCCGACGTCGACGAGCCAGCCGTTCTCCGTTTCCGCGACGACGGTGCCGTCCTTGATGATCTCGCCCGGATGAAGGCGCGTCGCTACGTCGTACTCCTCCATCAGCTTGCCCTGATCCATCTCCTGCCCGTCGCTCTGCGAAGCCTGCTCCAGTTCCATATCCCTGTTCATTTCCTGTTCCATAATCCACATATCCCCCTTGCCTGCCTACATTCTCGCGATTTTATTGCTTATTTCTGTGATAAGCCACTCGGGCGTGCTCGCCCCCGCGGCAATACCAATCCTGTTCCTGCCCTCAAACCACCCCCGGCTGTCATCCAGTTCCTGAGCATCCTCAACCCAAAGGACATCCATGCCGTTCGCCTCGGCGATGTTCCGCAGCTTGCCCGTGTTGGCGCTTGCGCGTCCGCCGATGAGGACCATTCCATCCACCCGTTTCAAAAGCGCCCGCACCGCTTCCTGACGCTCCATCGTAGCGCGACAGATCGTGTTGCAGACGTGAAGCTCCTTCGCGCGCCGGACCAGCACCCCCGCCACGGCGGCAAGGCGCTCCTCCTGCTGCGTGGTCTGAGAGATGAGGGCCATGCGGGGCCGCTCCGGCAAGAGGGCCGCCTCGTCCTCGTCCTTCACCACGTCCAACGGCCCGTCCGTGTGCCCCATGATCCCACGGATCTCCGGGTGCTGACGGTCGCCCAACAGGACCACGTGCCACCCCGCCTGCGACAGCTCCGCCGCCAGGTTCTGAGCGCGGCCCACGAAGGGACAGGTCATGTCGAAGACCCGCGCGCCCTTCTTCTTCAGGGCCTCCAGCACCTCAAGGGGCTCACCGTGCGCTCGGATAAACACGTCCGCCCCCGGCGGGACCTCGCTCTCGTCCTGGGCCACGCGAAGCCCCATCCCCTTGAGCCGATCCACCTCCTGGGGGTTGTGGATCGGCAGCCCGATCGTCCACACGGGCCGACCGGCTCGTCCCTCCTTCAGGGCCTCCAGGATGGCGTCCACCGCCCGCTTCACGCCAAAGCAGAAGCCGGCGTGCTCCGCCATGACGACCTGCTTCACCATGCCGGCGCCTCCGCGCAGCCTTCGGCCGCGACAGAGCACCCCTCTAGGTGACGAAGGGCCACCTCCAGGAGAGCTTCCTCCACCCGCTCGGCGGACAGGGCGAACGTATCATACCACAAGGCGGGCCGAAAATGACGGAACCACGTCATCTGCCTTCGACAAAAGGCACGGGTCCGGCACACCGCTCCCTCAAAGGCCTCGTCCAAACTCATCCGTCCCCATCTCCAGGCCGCAAGCTCACGGTACCCCAACCCCCGCATGGGAGGGAATCGCTCGTCAAAGCCGTGGTCGATCAGCCAGGCGACCTCCTCCGGGAACCCTCCGTCAAACTCCGCGCGCAGCCGGAGGGCAATGCGTCGGGCCAGGTCCTCCCGCGGGCGAACCAGCCCGACGTAGAGGACGTCCAGGCCGGAATCCAGTTTCGTCCCCTCCGCATAGAGCCGCGAGGGCGGCGTTCCGGTCAGGTCCCATATCTCCAGGGCCCGCGAGACCCTCAAAACGTCGTTGGGGTGGAGACGGCCAGCCGTGTCAGGGTCCAGCTCCATGAGGCGCGCGTGCAGCGCTGCGGGGCCATCGGCCTCCGCCATGGCCTCGTAGCGGCGGCGGACGTTCAAATCATGGGGAAGGGATGCGTTCATGGAGGCGCCGAACAGCGCGTTGTAGTAGAAGGGCGTTCCTCCGACAAAGAGGGGGAGCCGACCGCGCGCGTTGATGCGGCGAACGGCATCCATCGCGCCCTCGACGAACGAGGACACGGAAAAATGGACGTCGGGGTCCACGACGTCGATCATGTGGTGCGGGACCTCGCGCCGAACGGAGGCAGGCACCTTGTCCGTGCCCACGTCCATATAGCGGTAGACCTGACGTGAGTCCACCGAGATGATCTCCGCGTTCAACTTTTTTGCAACGTCGAGGCTCAGGGCCGTCTTGCCCACGGCCGTGGGCCCGATCAGCGCAATGACAGGCTGCCGTTCACCGTTATTCAAAAGAGCAGCCACCCTTCGCCATCCGTCCGACCCCTTCAATAAAATCAGGTAAATGCTTGTTAAGTATAGCACATTGCGCCCAATTCAAGGGTTCGCCCTCTAGACGATGACGTCGCACCGCGAATGAACGGTGGCAGGACCAGCCCGAAAACCGTATTTCCGTCAGAGGGGCGGCACGTTTGCGTCATCCAACAAGGCGCTGGCGCAGAAGGACCGGACTTGCGGAATCAACCCTTTTGATATATTGTAAGATGGTAAGGTATGTAAAACGGTAAAATTTATTTCTTAATATTGAGGAGGCGCTTGAGCATGAGGATGCAGAACAAACGAGGCCCGATCGAGGCACAGAACGCGATCGACAGGAGAAAGTTGTGGCTGGCCTATCTCGTCTTTCCCCTTCTTTCGCTTCTTCCCGTTCTGCTCCCGCTTATGATGCTGCGGGGTGCGGAGCGCCTGACCTCGCAGCTCGTGATGCAGCTCATCCTGGACACGTGTCTTTACGTCCTGTTTCGAGGCGTCCTGTTCCCCACGGTGATGCGTTTTCTGCTCCTGAGGCGAGGGACGCGGTATGGAGTGGAAACCTATGTCTGCACGGTGCTGTCGGTCGCCGTTTCCATCGCGGCTTGCTGGCTCGTGTACGAGGAACCCTATTTTCCGCTCGTCTTTGACATCTTCAGCGCCTACAACGTCCTCACGTATCGATCTTCCGGAAAAAACACGATTTCAACGGGCAGGCTGCTCGCCCTTACGGGCCTGACGGTCGCCCTGCTGGCGAGCTGGTGCGTCGTACTTGACGACGAGGAGGAAACGCTGAACCGTAAAGTTGCCCAGGCGGTGGCCTCGATCATGGCCCTCTGCTACACGTTCAGCTCCTATCGAAACGCGAAAGGCGCCGCGAGGGGCGTTGCCCCCTCCCCTTCCGGCCCCGCCGCAACGCCCATTCGAGGCCAGGTCCTGTTGCCCCCCTGGGAAATGGGCCCGGCGGCGCCTCAGGCGCAGCCGGCGAACGTGCCTCCCGCCAGCGGTGGGTTCGGAGCACCGCAGGACGTCACGGACGAGGAGGCTTTCAGCTATCTGGGGATCGCTCCAAGCGCCACGATGGAGGAAGTGCAACGGGCCTACGAACGAGGGAAGGAGCGCCTTAATCCTGCGTCCTTCACAATGGGCAGCGCCGAGTATCAGGATGCCGTCCGTACGCTTCAGCTCCTGGACATGGCGTACCGTCGAGCCTCGATGTACTGCATGGCGCGGAGAGCTTGACCCACGCCGCGCACGGCCTGTGTTATGATTGAAGGGCCCCGCTTCGGGGCCTAATTTTATCTTGACGGACGGTGGATTTCAGATGGGCGAGAGGACGCAGCGGGGCCGCGTGGCGGATTTTCTGTACAGGCTAATGACGGAGGAGCTGGACACTCTGATCAGCACGACCATTGGAACGGTGCTGACCTGTTTTGCCATCATCGCCTTGATGATGCCCTACAAATTCGCCTCAGGCGGAGTGACCGGGGTGGCGCTCATCACCAATTACCTCTGGGGGCTCTCACCGGTCTGGGTGATCACGGTGGGCAACGCGCTCCTTCTCCTGTGGGGCTGGCACTACCTGTCAATGCGCTTCGCCCTCTGGACGCTCTACGTCACCATCCTGACCAGCCTGGTCCTGCCCATCTTCGAGATGTTTCGATACCCCGTGATTCAGGAGCCGCTTCTGGCCGCCATCCTTGGCGGAATCATCGGCGGGATCGGCTACGGGATGCTGTTTCGCGTCGACGCCAGCTCCGGAGGGATGGACGTGGTTTCCGTCGCCGCGAGGAAGCGCTGGGGGGCCGACATCGGGACGATGTCCCTCTACATCAACCTCGTCATCCTGCTGGCCTCCTTCGTAGCGGTTTCTCTGGAGGAGATCCTCTTTGGAGCACTGATGCTCTACGTGGAAACGTTGACCATCGACAACGTAGTACACTCCTTTCACCGTCGCACCCAGGCCCTGATCATCAGCGGCCGGGCCCCTGAGATCAAGAACTACATCATGACGGACCTGGAGCGCACGGCCACGCTGATCCCGGCGAAGGGCGCCTACAGGGACACACCGCTCGAGATGCTCTTGGTGATCCTGCCGAGGCGGCAGGTCGCGTCCCTGAAGCGCTATATCGCCTCTCTGGACCCGACCGCGTTCGTCATCTTCTCCGAGGTTTCCGAGGTCGTTGGGGAAGGCTTCAAGAGCTGGCTGCGGGCATGAGTGGAACCTCAGAGGGTGAGGTGGCCTCATGAACGATATCCTGGTGTTCAACATAGCCCGCCTCGCCGTCAAGTCGATGCTGAACGCGGGGGCGGCCTGGCCCAAACCGGGACTGGTCACGCCCCTGGCCGACGCGGCGGGGACGACGTTTCAGACGATCGTCGAGGGCGCTCTAGGGCTCCTCCCCTGTTTTCTCAACTGCGCCTCCATCGGGCTTGAGACGGAGGCGATGAACCCCGAGGACGTCATGACGCTGCTGCGGCCCGCGGGGATGCAGGGGGAGCGCGAGGTGCAGGGGATCGTTCGAGGGAGCACTTCCTTTAAAGGAAGCATCTTCTTCCTGGGGCTGCTCAGCGCGGCGGCCGGCCGGCTCTTTGCACAGGAGCGGAACCTGACGCCCCTGGCCCTGACCCTGACGGCCTCCTCCTGCGCTCGCGGCCTGGTGGAGCGCGAACTGCGCGGGCTGGACGAAGAGAGTGCGGAACTGACGCCGGGGGAAAGGGCCTGGACGCTCTACGGGGTGGACGGCGCGCGAGGCGAGGCGGAGAGGGGCTTCCCCGTCGCGCTTCAGGCTGCAGACCTCCTGCGGCAGCTTGAGGAGGGGAACGACGCCCTCTCCGGGAGGGAGCGCGCGGCTCAGGCGCTGCTTGACATTCTGGCCGGGAACTCGGACTCCGCCCTGGCGGAGAGGGTGGGGCTCGACGGGATGCTCCGGGTTCAGGCGGAGGCGAAGGCCGCCCTCCTGGCAGGGGGCGTCCTCACCTCAGAGGGCCGCGAGGCTGTAAACGCCCTGGACAGGCGGCTGCGGGAGGCGGGTGCAAGTCCCAGGGGGGCCGAGGTCGCCTTGGCCGCCGCACTGTTCGTCCGGGACCTCGAGGCGCTCCGCCCCACGAGGTCCGGCCGCGAGGAATAGCTGCGGGGCCCCACCCCCGTTATCCCAAACGCTTCCTTAGTGCTATACTGTCTCCCGACCTGAAGTTTTGGCTCAATTTTCAGAAAGGGGTTTTTAGGATGGACATCAAAGCATTGGCGGAGAAGTACGAGCTCTACATCGTGGAGCGCAGGCGTTATTATCACTCGTGCCCGGAGCTCTCCAACGAGGAGAAGGAGACCAGCGCCCAAATTCGGCACGACCTGGAGGCGATGGGGATCGCGGTCCGGGAGGTCCCCGGTTGCTACGGCCTCGTCGCCGACATCCGCGGGGGGAGCCAGGGTGCCACGGTGGCCCTGAGGGCCGACATGGACGCCCTGCCCATCAAGGAGGATACGGGGCTGCCCTTCGCCTCCAAAAACGGGGGGCGCATGCACGCCTGCGGGCACGACAGCCACGTCGCCATGCTGCTGGGGGCCGCGCAGATCCTGAACGAGGTGAAGGCCGAGCTGCGCGGCACGGTGCGCCTTCTGGTCCAGCCGGCGGAGGAGGTCGCCACGGGCGCCCTCGACATGCTGAGGGGCGGCGCGCTCGATGGCGTCAGCGCGATCTACGGCGCCCACGTCTGGGGCAACTTCGACGCGCCCTTGATCGACGTGACGCCGGGCAGCCGCATGGCCTGCTGCGACAAGTTCACCATCGAGGTAGAGGGCGTCGCGGCCCATGCCTCCGCCCCCCACCTCGGCGTGGACGCCATCACGGTCTCGGCGGCCATCATCAACAACCTGCAGCAGTGCGTCTCGCGCATGAACGACCCCCTGAACCCTCTCGTGCTGACGATCGGCTTCATCGAGGGCGGCCCCCGCTGGAACGTCATCTCCAACCGCGTGCGCATGGAGGGGACGGTCCGCACCTTCGACGAGGACCTCAGCAAGTCGGAGATCATGCGCCGGATCATCGAGGACACCGCCGCGGCCTTCGGAGCGAAGGGGACCCTGGAGTACAAGCGCCTCACCCCGCCCCTCATCAACGGCAGCGACAAGCTCAACGCGATCGCCCGCGAGGCCGTGGTGAAGCTCTACGGGGAGCAGGCGGTCGGGCACATGCCCACTATGATGGGCAGCGAGGACTTCCCCTGGCTCTCCGACGGCGGAAAGATCCCTTACATCTTCGCCTTCATCGGCAGCAGGAATCAGGAGAAGGACATCACGTACACGAACCACCACGAGAAGTACACCGTGGATGAGGGCATCCTGAAGCGCGGCGCGGCGGTGATGGCCCAGTTTGCGGCGGACTTCCTGGCGAGCGCGTAAACGGCGAGGAACGAGGGGGAACGGCATGAACAATAAGGACAGGGACTTGAGCGTCGCCGGCGAGCTGCTGGAGGTCCTGCGCCTCAGCGGAAAGGATTTCATGACCCTGAGCGCGATGCGGGAGGCGATGGGCTCCCAGCTCCGCAAGCGTCTGGGACTGACGGGTAAGAGGCTGACGGCTCCAAGTCTGAAGAAGATTTTTGAGCCCCATTTGGATGAAACGTTGGAGATCCGAATGAATGGCCGCTATACCTATCTCGTCGTCGCGAGAAATCCAGAAGACCTGATCGCGGATTTTGTAAGGGAACACCCCGGTAGGATGGCCGGAGGGCTGGCCACCTCTCTGCCCTTCAAAAAGGCCGACTTCCTGAGCCTTCTCAACGGCCTGCTGAAGAAGGCACGCCTCTACGCCGTTCTCAAGGACGATTACAAGGCGCGTTTCTTCGTTTCCGAGGAGCCTGGAGGCAGAGTGGGGGCCGATACGTTTGACAAACGCAGGGAGCAGCTTCACTCGGCCTTTCGGGAGCTCGATCGAGGGAGTACCTTCGTCCGTATCTGCGACCTGCGCCGCCGTTTGGGCTGGCCGCGCGCGGTCTTCGACGACATGCTTCGCCGGCTGCGCGACGAGGAGGTCGTTCAGCTCCACGCGGGGGACGTGAGGTTGATGACACTGGACGAGGTCCAGGATAGCTTTGTGGACGAGAACGGCTTCAGGATGGGGACGATGACATGGATAGCCAGAACGACAGCGTGATTCGCAGCCAACTGGCGGCGAACAACCCCTTTGCCTCGTCCGCAGCCCCCAATCCCTGGGACAACGCCAATCCCGACCTCGACTCCCTCAACCGTGCCGTCGTCGACCATATCGACCAGCTCCTGAAGACGAAGAGAAAGACTCCTGCAGAGCCCCTTGCCGGCGTGGTCCTCGGAGAGGCCGGAGCGGGCAAGACCCACACCCTCAAGCGCGTCCTTGGCAGGATTCGCGAAAGCGGAGAAATCGCGATCTTCGTAACGGTCAAGGCTTTCATGGACCCGGAGAGCGTCATGCGGGACCTGCTGCGGGAGGTCTTCATCAGCATGGCGCGGGAGCATGGGAACGGGAAGCTGCAAATCGATCGGCTGCTCGATGAGCTGGATGAAAGCTACCGCAAGGACTGTCGAAAGGAAGGGCGTCCCGTCCTCTCTGGCATGGAACGGCTCAGTCCCCTCAGGAAGCAGATGTTGGGAATAGACAAGGATTTCCTTCGTTGCCTGCTGCTCTATGCCAGCACGGAGGACACCTCCCTGAAGGATGATATTCTCTTCTGGCTGATAGGAGAGTTCGATGAGAGCTTCCCCGAGAGGCTTAAGGTGCCCGACTGCAACTGGGACGATATGACGCCGGCAGCGCGGGAGAAGAAGGCACGGGACAGGCTCCGCTCCCTGGGGCACGTCCTGCGCTACGCCAACGTCCCGATGCTGGTCTGCTTCGACCAGCTCGACGGCATGATTTCAGAGGACCTGATCACCGCCTGGGGGACGGTGGCAAGCCTCCTGATCAACGATGTTTCCGGGGTTCTGCCCCTGGCCTTTCTCCGCGCCGATACGTGGGAGGAGCGCTTTTCCAAAAGGCTGGACGACGCTGCAAGACATAGGTTCGAAAATCACCGTATCACCATGAAAAACTGCAGCCTGGAGCAGGCGAAGCAGTTGATCAAAGATCGCATCAAGGCCTTTTTCGACGATGGAGTGGAGCAGAAGTACCAATGGCTGATGGCGCGCCTCGATACGACGCTGAAGCCGGGCTACTCTCCTCGAATGGTCATAAACCTGGCCAATCGGGCCATCCAGGAGGCTGGAGATGAGGTGGACGAAGCCCATGAGGTCGAACGCACCCTGGCCGCAGCCTACCGTGAGGAGTGCGACAAGGTGGCTTCGGACCCCAATTCCTGGCCCCCCAACGCGAATCACCTTCTGAGTGCGCTGGAAATGTGGCTAGGCTCCCGGCCGGAATTTACCGTTTCCCGATCAGACGATAAATACGTGCGGCTGTCCGGACAGCGCTCCGCCGGGGGCTCGAAGGCGCCATGCGCCTTCATCGTCATGACGACCCGGCATCATAGTTCTGCGGCAGCCGCAATCAAAAGGGGGATCAACTTCCTGAAAGAACATCCCAACGGATTCTGCTGTTACGTCACGGACGGGCGGGCGCTCAAGGGCCCCGAAAACTGGAAGCTGGTTCATGACCTCCTCGGGCAGTTCAGGGCTCTGAAGGGGAGGACGATCGTCCTCCAACCGGATGGGCGCGCGGGCTGGTACGGCCTCGTGGCGTTTCAAAACAAGGTCTGTAACGGAGACGTTACCCTCTACCCGCCATCGGATGGTCCTCGCCTGGCGACGCCGGAGGACCTTTCGGGCTACATGAAGGAGGGCTTCCGCCTGAACCTTCTCGGCCTTGACGGGGAGAGCGGGAAAACCGGTGATGGCGACCGGAGCAGGAATGCAGGGAGCGGGGAAGGCCCCACACCTCCCACCCGTGG
>NZ_CALHIQ010000083.1 GCF_938030725.1 uncultured Fretibacterium sp.
ACCTCAACCTGCTCAATCGTGCTGCTCTGAGAAAGCCGGGGGCTCACTCTTTGTTACGGGCTTGGCATCCCAAGGAGGCGACGAGCTTTCCCGACAAACCTGAAAGTAGCTTACCATAATGGCAGCTCTTTCATATCTTATTCTACGAGGAGGCATAACGCATCCAAAAGATCAAGTGCGTCGCGGTTGAGGCAGAGGACCCGTAAGAGCGATTGAGTTTGGAGATGGAAAGAGGGAAGACTATGGACAAAAATATTGATGCCGCCGGGAAGTTCGACAACATCCAGACCGTTGAGGAAGAATTTTTGGAGGAGTCTGCAGGCGGAAAAAAGGAACCCGGAGGCCGGACCCCGCGGAAGGCCAACCTTATGGAGGCGCTGTTTACCTTTGGCTTCCTCATCGTCGTGATGTCGGTGAGCATTATCAAGTTCAAGCTGGACCCGCATATCCCGATGTTCGTCGGCGTCATCGTGGCCGCGATCATGGGGTTGTGGTTGGGCTACAAGTGGGAGTCCCTCGAAAACGCGATGATCAAAGGGATATCCCAGGCCATGCAGTCGATCATCATCTTGGCCATCATCGGTATGCTCATTGGTGTGTGGATCGTGTCGGGCGTCGTTCCCTCGATGATCCTTTACGGGCTGAAGCTGCTGTCTCCCCAACTCTTCTTGCCCGCTGCGGTCCTGATTTGCTCCATTACGTCTTTGGCGACGGGGACCTCGTGGGGGACTGCTGGGACCATGGGGGTCGCGCTCATGGGGATCGCCGTGGGGCTTGAAATCCCGCTTCCTCTGGCGGCGGGCGCAGTGATTTCCGGAGCGTACTTCGGTGACAAGATGTCCCCGCTCTCCGACACCACAAACTTGGCTCCTGCGATGGCAGGAACGGACGTCTTCACCCACGTGAAGGCGATGATCCCCTCCACGGTGGTGGCTTACCTTGCCGCTCTGGGGCTGTTTGCCTATATGGGCATGGGCTATGGGGGCTCCGATACCAGCCTGGAGAGCATCAAGCTCATCCAGGACGGTATCCTGTCCCAGTTCAAGGTCAGCCCCGTCCTCCTGATCCCGCCGGCGCTGGTCATCGTGTTGGTGGCGATGAAGATGCCTGCCATACCGGGCATCGTCATCGGGCTTCTCACTGCAGCGGCCCTGGCCCCCATCTATCAAGGAGCTTCCCTTGGAGATATCCTGAAGTGCGCGCATTATGGCTACGTCAGTGAAACCGGCGTTGAGGTCATTGACACGCTCTTCACCAAGGGCGGTTTGGAGGGGATGCTCTTCTCGATCTCCCTGACGATCATCGCCATGATGTTTGGCGGGATCATGGAGGAAACGGGCCAGCTGGAAACGATAGTGAACGCGGTCCTGTCCCGGCTGAGGAGCTATGCCGGCCTCATCATCTCCACGGAGGCAACCTGCCTGTTCAGCAACATCACCATGCCGGAGCAGTACATCTCCATCGTGATACCGGGTCGCATGTACGCCCAGTCCTACCGGGAACGAGGGCTGCACCCGTCGCAGCTCTCCAACGCTCTGGAGGGGATGGGCACCGTTTCGGGCGCCCTGATCCCGTGGAACACCTGCGGTGCCTTTATGAGCAATGCCCTGGGCGTGCCGACGGCCCTTTATTTCAAGTACTGCTTCTTCAACCTGTTCATGCCCCTCGTCGTGGCCGTGTTCGCCTTCTTGAAGTTAAACGTCCGCTACATGACGGAGGAGGAGAAGGCTCAGCTGGCTGAAACGGGGCGCTGCTGAGGGCACGTTTTCCCCCATCCTGCGGGATAGGGGCTGAGGTTCAGAGCTCTGTATTTTTCTGCGCGTGAAGCCCGGCCTCGTTCGGCTTGGCCCCTGTGCGGATAGGTTTTTTGGTTTTTCTTTGTGTATTTTGATGGTCTTATAATTTTGCAGTTAATTTTGTAGTGAGGAGGCGTTTTCATGAGGGATATCCGTGTGATGATATGGGGATTTGGCGCGATGGGGAGCGGGATCGCGCGAATGCTTCTGAAGAAGACGGGTGTTGAGATCGTTAGTGTGGTGGTGGGACGCAAGCACCTCCACGGAACGGACGTCTACCAGTACCTGGGAGAGGAGCGAGGGAGCCGGCGGGAGCTTCTGTTCGGCGGCACGGAGCTCATCCGCAACGGCGCGTGCGACGTGGTGCTGTTGGGGACGGATTCCTTCACCAGGAGCGCATTCGAGAAGGTCAAGCTCTGCGTGGAGCACGGCCTGAACGTCATCACGACAGCGGAGGAGATGGCCTGGCCCTGGGCGCAGGAGCCGGAGCTCTCTCTCGAGATCGACCGTCTGGCGCGCCAGCACGGGGTGACGGTCTTCGGGACGGGGATCAACCCTGGGTTCGTGCTGGACCTGCTGATCCTGGCCATCACGGGGACCTGCGAGGACGTGAAGTCCATCGAGGCCGCGCGCATCAACGACCTCTCGCCCTTCGGCGGGGCGGTGATGCACGAGCAGGGCGTGGGCATCACGCCGGAGGAGTTCAAGAGGCGCCTTGCGGCCAACGACCTGGCGGGTCACGTGGGCTTCCCGGAGTCCATCTCGGCCATCGCGGCCGGCCTCGGCGTCGAGATTACCAAGATCGAGCAGACGAAGGACCCCATCATCTCGAAGGTGCACCGCGAAACGCCCTACGCGAAGGTCGAGCCGGGGAACCTGGCGGGCATCCGTCAGCAGGGCTGGGGGAGGACGGCCGACGGCCGGGCGTTCATCCACCTGGACCACCCGCAGCAGGTCCGTCCGGAGGCCGAGGGCATCGACACGGGGGACTACATCACCATCGACGCGGGCGGCTACACGCTGAAGTTCTCCGGCAAGCCGGAGATGCCGGGCGGCATCGGCACGATCGCGATGGTCGTGAACATGATCCCGCAGGTGCTGAACGCGCCCGCGGGGCTCACGGACCTTCTGGAGCTCCCGATCCCCCACGCGATCCTGGGCGGCATGAACCGGTTCGTCCACGAGCTGAACGAGGAACGCCGGGTCTACCACAAGGGGGACTGCGTCGTCCTGCACATCGAGCTGCTCCCTGCCGGAGAGCGGGCCGCGAGCGTCCCGGAGGACACCGCCGGGCTGCCGCTTGAGATGTGGGTCAAGGGGGAGCTCCTGGCGGAGAGCGCCCACACGGGGGAGGCAGTGCGGGTCCGGACGGCGATCGGGCGCGAGGTGGAGGGCACGCTCACCAACTGCGACCCGGGCTATCAGCACGACTTCGGAAGCTACGTCCCGGAGCTGGCGCAGGTGCATCGGCAGGTTGTGGATATCCTGAACGGAAAGGGGGCCTGCTGAGATGGGCGGCAGGAGCTATGAGGCCGTAATGGCGCGCAAGAACGAGATCGTCAAGGCGGCGGTCGGAATCGACTACTCGAAGTTCGAGGAGGCGGGAGGGCGCTTCGACTACGAGAGGATGATGCGGGAGGCGGTCCCCCACACCCTCGAGGAGATCGTCAGGATTCAGGGTGAGATGAGCGTCGGCAACACGAAGCTCCTGAGCCTCAACAACGTGACGGCGCTGGCCCGCAAGACGGCCGGAGGCGGGAAGGGGGCGCAGATCCTGGTGAAGGACGAGGCGCAGAACCTCTCCGGGAGCTTCAAGGCCCGCCGCGCGGCCCTGTCCGTCTACGAGGCCCACCGGATGGGTTACAAGGGCGTCGTCGCGGCCACGTCGGGCAACTACGGGGCGGCGGTGGCCTGCATGGCAGCGCGCCTCGGCCTGAAGTGCATCGTCGTCCAGGAGTGCTACGACAGCCGCCGCGTGGGGCAGCCGGAGATACTGGAGAAGCAGCGGGCCTGCGAGGCGATGGGTGCCGAGGTGGTGCAACTGACCGTGGGGCCTGAGCTCTTCTACGAGACGCTGATGCTGCTGGAGGACACGGGCTTCTACAACGCATCGCTCTACACGCCGTCGGCCATCGCGGGCATCGAGACGCTGGGGTGGGAGATCGCCCAGCAGTGCCGCAGCCAGCTTGGTCGGGACCCGGACGTCGTCGTGGCCACCAACGCGGGGGGCGGCAACATCACCGGCACGGCCCGCGGGCTCCGGAAGGCTGGGGCGAAGTCCCAGGTCTACGCGGCGAGCGTGGACCTGTCGGGGCTGCACATGGCCTCGGACCGTGACTTCAACCGCAAGTCCTTCACGACGGGTCACACGGGGTTCGGCGTGCCCTTCACGGTGCAGCCGGACCGGACGGACGTGCCCCGCAACGCCGCGCGTCCCCTGCGGTACATGGACCGCTACCTTCTGGTGAAGGAGGGCGAGGTGTTCTACATGACGGAGGCCCTGGCCGCGCTGGAGGGCATGGAGCGCGGGCCTGCGGGCAACACCTCCCTGGCCGCGGCGTTCGCCCTCTCCATGACGCTGCCGGAGGACAAGGTCATCGTCGTGCAGGAGACGGAGTACACGGGCGCGGGCAAGCACCCCATGGCGCAGCTGAGCTTCGCGCGCCGGAACGGGGTGGAGGTCCTCGTCGGCGACCCGGAGACGGAGGTCCCTGGGAAGAACATCGTGCTCCCCGACCACCCGTCCCGCTTCAAGGTCCGGGAGCACAGCCTGGAGGCCATGCGCCGCAGCGCGCTGAAGCGCCTGGCGCAGGACCGGAAGTCCGTGACCGCCGAGGACCTGGAGTACTTCAAGGCGGAGCTGAACGCGGACGCGGCGTTCGTCCGAAAGGAGCTCGAGGCGCTGGGCGTTTCCTGCTGAGGGTTGCGCTCATTCCGCGGGGGGAGCGGTGTTCGTCCCCCCGCGGGTTCACGAGGGCGCCGTGAAACGCGCGAGTGGGAGAGAGGGGAGAGCATGGCGAGAGCGGACGACTTTGAACAGCGGCGCGCGCACCTGGCGGACAAGAGCGACGAGGAGCTGTTCGATTACTTCTGGGAGCTGGCGGGCAGGGTGGTCCAGCCCATGCTGGACGCGGGGAAGGTCTACACGACGCCTGCCGTGGAGCGCAGCGTGCTGCTGCGCATGGGGTTCTCCAGCATCGAGGCCAAACCCATCGTGGACGGCCTGGTGGAGCGCAGCCTGCTGGGGCACGGAGCGGGCAACACGGTGTGGCGTCTGTCGGAGAAGCTGGGGGTTTCCGTGCGGCAGGCGGGCGTTGCGCTGGCGTCCGGCGAGCACTGGGACCTGGTTCCGGGCCTGTACGAGGGAGGGAAGTGACGTGGGCGAGGACAGGAAGGTTCCGTTCCCGGAGGCGGGCAACCCCCCGGAGCACCTGGACAAGGACAGGAAGATCGACGTCCGCCAGATATTGAACGGCCTCGAGGACTACCGGCCGCGGCGTCACCCGTGGCACTGGCGCGAGGGCCGCGGCGTCGAGCGCCAGGTGGGGGACTTCGTCTACCGTGAGACGTCGGAGCCCCTGAAGCAGTCCGTGCCCCTGCCGGGGAGCCGTGGCTTCGGGTCCATCGACCCGCAGCCGGACTGCGTCATCACGACGGAGATCGCCTCTGGGCGCTTCGAGGACGACATCCGCCGCATGAGGATGGCGGCCTGGAACGGTGCGGACCACCTGATGGTCATCCGGACGGCGGGCCAGTCGCACATCGATTCGCTCATTGAGGGGACGACGCAGGGCATCGGGGGGATCCCCGTCACCCGGAAGCAGTGCCGTGCGACGCGCCGCGCGCTGGACCTGATCGAGGAGGAGGTGGGGCGTCCTCTGAACTTCCACTCCTACGTGTCGGGCGTCGCGGGGCCGGACATCGCGGTGATGTTCGTGGAGGAGGGGGTGTCGGGCGTGCACCAGGACCCGCAGTACAACATCCTCTACCGGAACATCAACGGCCTGCGCAGCTTCATCGACGCCTGCGAGAGCAAGAAGGTGCTGGCCTACGGCGGGATGCTTCAGATCGACGGGGCCCACAACGCCAACGCGACGGCGATGGAGGCGTGGAAGGTGATGCCGGAGCTCATGGTGCAGCACGCCATCAACTCGATCTTCTCCCGCAAGGTCGGCATCCGTCCGGAGAACATCGCGCTCTCCACCGTGCCGCCCACCGCGCCGCCCGCGCCGTGCATGAGGCTGGACCTCCCCTACGCGGTGGCGCTCCGGGACCTGTTCCGCGACTACAAGATGCGCGCGCAGCAGAACACGAAGTTCATGGAGTCGGAGACGCGCGAGGCGACGGTGACGCACACGCTGAACATCGTCATCTCTCGTCTGACGAGCGCGGACATCCAGTCCACCATCACGCCGGACGAGGGGCGCAACGTGCCGTGGCACTACTACAACATCCAGGGTGTCAACACCGCACGGCAGGCGCTGGACGGCCTGGACGGGATCCGCGACCAGGTGAAGCTGGACCGCGACGGCGAGCTGGGGCGCACGGTGCGCGAGCTGAAGGAGCGGGCCGTGCTCTTCCTGGAGGAGATTCTGGAGGTCGGTGGCTACTTCGAGGCGGTGGAGCGCGGGTTCTTCGTGGACAGCGGGAAGTACCCCGAGCGCAAGGGGGACGGCATCGCCCGCGAGAAGGCGGGTGGCATCGGCAACGACATGATCTTCCTTCGGGAGCCGGACTACTTCGCGCCGGTCTCCGTCCACTATGGAAACAACCACGTCCCGCCGCAGTTCAAGCGCCCGTCGGACGCCATCGGGGGGGACACGTTCGAGGACCCGTCGAAGATCGTCTGGGTGGACGAGCTGGACGAGTTCGACAACGTGAACGCGCGGATTGCGGAGAAGCGGAAGTACTACGAGCACCCGAACCTCATCCGCCCCGAGGTGGAGTGGATGGCGGACGGCGTGGTGGTGGTGACGCTCCTGCTGCCGACGGACGTCCGCACGGCGGAGTTTGCAGCACTCAAGATTGGCGAGAAGATGGGGCTCACCGACTGCGTGGCGATCCACAAGCAGGCGATGCACCCCTGCGAGGGGGCGCTGATCGAGCTGAAGGGCGTCGTTGGGTTCGACATCGACACCGACGAGCTGGTCATCCCGAAGCTTCCTGAGGTTTTGAGCGCGAAGGAGATTCGGGACTACATCCACGAGCGTCCCATCACGGTGGTGGCGGCGACGGTGGGCGAGGACGAGCACTCGGTGGGATTGAAGGAGATCCTGGACATCAAGCACGGGGGGATCGAGGGCTTCGGAGTGAAGTACCACTACCTGGGCACGTCGTGCCCTGTGGAGAAGCTGGTGGACGCGGCCATCGAGACGAAGTCGGACGCGATCCTCCAGTCCACCATCATCTCGCACGACGACATCCACATCCAGAACATGCGGCGCCTGAACCAGATCTGCGTGGAGCGGGGGGTGCGCGACCGGCTGATCCTGGCGGGGGGCGGCACGCAGGTCACGGACGAGATGGCCGTGGCCGCGGGGCTGGACGCCGGCTTCGGCCGCGGGTCGAAGGGCATCGACGTCGCCAGCTTCCTCGTCAAACGCTGCAGGGAAAAGGACTCGGAAAACTGTGGCGGAAGCGCCCGGTGAGATCGTGAAGGAGGCCGTCATGTCCCGGAGAAAATCCATCGACGTCCTGGTGGCCGAGATCGGCAGCACGACGACGGTGATCAATGCGTTCGACGGCGTGGAGGGCTCCGACCCCGTCTTCCTCGGACAGGGTCAGGCTCGCACCACCGTCGAGGAGGGGGACGTGGGCGTCGGGCTGGACCTGGCGCTGACGGACCTCAAGGAACGGCTCGGCTGCGCGGACCTCGAGTGGCACGACATGCTGGCCACGAGCTCCGCGGCGGGGGGGCTCCGTATGACCGTCCACGGCCTGGTGTACGACATGACCGTGCGCGCGGCGCGGGAGGCGGCCCTGGGGTCCGGCGGCGTCATCAAGGCGGTGACGGCCGGACGGCTGCGCCGAACGGACCTGGCAAAGGTCCGGGAGATCAACCCCAACATCATCCTCGTCGCGGGCGGCACGGACTACGGCGAGCGGGACACGGCCCTGGCGAACTTCGAGGCGCTGTCCCGCACCGTCCCCTCGATCCCCGTCATCTACGCGGGGAACGTCGAGAACCACGACGAGATCGCGCTCATGGCGGAGGAGGCGGGCGTCCGGGTCTACTTCACCGAGAACGTCTACCCGAAGCTGGACCAGTTGAACATCGAGCCCACGCGCACCCTCATCCACCAGGTCTTTGAGGAGCACATCACCCACTCCCCCGGCATGGCTCGCATCCGGGAGAGGGTCAACGGCGCGATCCTGCCGACGCCGGGAGCCGTCATGCAGTGCGCCATCATGGCGCAGGAGCTTCTGGGGCCCCTCATCGTCATCGACGTCGGCGGAGCGACGACGGACGTCCACTCCGTCTGCGAGGACAGCCCGGCCGTCGCGGACATCATGATGGAGGCAGAGCCCTTCGCAAAGCGCACCGTGGAGGGCGACCTCGGCGTGTTCGTGAACCGCGTACACCTCGTCGAGAAGTTCAGCGAGGAGGAGGCCGCGCGCCTCATCCCCCAGGCCGCCTACTTCCTGGAGCACGCCTCGAAGATCCCGACGACCCCGGAGGAGGTCGAGTTCGTCGAGCGCCTGACCCAGAAGGCCTGCGACGTGGCGCTGGACCGACACGCGGGACAGTTCATCGACCTCTACGGCCCGACGGGCAGGACCACCCTGGCGAAGGGGAAGGACCTCTCCCTGGTGCGCACCGTCATCGGCACGGGCGGCGCCCTGACGCGCCTGCCGGGCGGGCGGGATATCCTGGCCAGGGCGCTTGGCGCGGGCGGGCGGCGCAAGCTCTTTCCGCCAAAGGACGCTAATGTCCTGCTGGACGGGGACTACATCATGGCCTCCCTCGGCGCCCTGCACCGACGCCACCCGACGGCAGCGCGCAGGCTCCTGATGAAGAGCCTCGGCGTGGAGGGAGAGGCGTAGGGTGCGTGTACCGGGCTACACCGGCCTGGGAAGGAGGTAACGCATGAGGTATCCGCAGATAGGGGTCGACCTGGATAAGCTGGTTGAGAACGCGAGGGTTCTTTCCGCGCTCCTGCGCGCACACAAGCTGAACTTTCATTACGTCACCAAGTGCTTCTGCGCGTGGGAGCCGATGGTGGACGCCCTCGCGGACGCCGGGATTCGCAACTTCGCGGACGCGCGCCTTGAGAACATCGAGGTGTTGAAGCGCTGGGCGCGGAGCGCAATGCTCCTGCGCGTGCCCATGATCTCCGAGGCGGACGACGTCGTCTGCCTCTGCGACGTCAGCCTGAACTCGGAGCTCGCCGCCATCAAGGCGCTGTCGGACGCCGCGCTGACGCTGGGGCGGACGCACGAGGTCATCCTGATGGTGGAGCTGGGGGACCTGCGCGAGGGAGTGCTGCCGGAGGACGTCATGCCGATGGTGGAGCAGGTCCTGACGATGCGCGGCGTGAAGCTCAACGGACTGGGCGTGAACTTCAACTGCTACGGCGGCGTCATCCCTACGCCTGAGAAGCTGAAGGAGCTGGCGGACCTGGCGAAGGAGGCGCAGAACCGCTGCGGCTACGAGTTCGAGTACGTGTCGGGCGGCAACTCCGGCAGCCTGCCGCTGGTGCTTGACGACCGGATGCCGGACGGCATCAACCACCTTCGTATCGGAGAGGCGTTCCTCCTGGGACACGAAACGTCCTATGGCAGCTCCATCCCGGGGATGCTGCACGACGTGTTCACGCTGCGGTGCGAGGTCATCGAGAAGAAGCTGAAGCACTCCGTGCCGTCCGGAGAGCGGGGACTCAACGCCTTCGGGGAGCCGCCGGCGGAGATGGAGGATCGCGGGATGATCCAACGCGCGATCATCGCCGTCGGTGGACAGGACACGTTCCCCTTCAGTCTAACGCCCCGCATGGAGGGCCTGCGCTATCTGGGGCACTACTCCTCCGACCACACGATCTTCGACGTGACCCACGCGAAGGGCGACGTGTACGTCGGCGGCACTCTGGACTTCGACGTGGACTACAAGGCGCTCCTGATGATCTTCATGTCAAAGTACGTCGATAAGGTGCCGGTATGGTCAGGACAGGACTTTATGACGGCGGTGCGAATGAGGAAGCCGTCGTGAGGGACGAGCCATGGATTCCAGGACGCTGAGGGGCAACCTCCAGCTCCTCGTCACCGCGGCCATTTGGGGCTTTGGGTTCATCGCACAGCAGTTCGGTGCCCAGGCCCTGCCTCCCCTTTCCTTCAACGCCTGTCGTTTTGCCCTGGGGAGCACGTCGCTGCTCCCCCTGATCGTCCTCTCCGGATGGAACGATCCGGCGATGAGGCGTGCGAGGGCTGCGTCCCGCAGGCTCTCGATCCGAGGCGGGCTTTTGAACGGAGGCGTCATGTTCCTGGCGGCGTGGCTTCAGCAGGCGGGCATTGCGGAAACGACGGCGGGGCAGGCCGCCTTTCTGACAGGGCTCTACATCCTCTTCGTGCCCCTGTTGGGGCTCTTCATGCATCACAGGGTTCCGTTGACAACTTGGTGCGCTGGGATGTTGGCCCTCGTGGGCCTCTACCTACTGAGCGTTCGGGAGGACCTTTCCATTTCGCGGGGCGATGCCTTCGAGATCGCGGGCGCGGTGTTCTGGGCCCTGCACATCCTGTGCATCGACGCCTACGTAAAGAGAACGGACCCCTTGGAGCTCTCGTTCTGGCAGTTCGCGTTCTGTGCGCTGTTCAGCGTTGGGACGGCTCTGTTCCTGGAGCGGGGCGGCTTTATGCGCATTGAGGACGCCCTGATCCCGATCCTCTACTGCGGAGTGGTTTCCGTGGGGCTCGCCTACACGCTCCAGGTGGTGGCTCAGAAGGACGTCATTCCCTCCCATACGGCCTTGATCCTGAGCATGGAAACGGTCTTCGCGACCCTGGGAGGGGCGGTCGTCCTGGGCGAGAACCTTGGCCTGCGAGGCTACACGGGTTGTGCCCTGATGTTTTCGGGGATGATCCTCGCACAGTGGCATGGCCTGCGCGGGGGAACGCGCCCCACGGACGTGAGGAGGAGATCGGCATGATGCTGGAAACGGAGCGCCTTGCGATCGTCGAGGCCGCGGAGTCGGATATCGGCTGGATTATTGCGCAGGAGAACGACGAGGAGAACAGGAAGTTTGTCTGGGTCGGTACCTACGAAGAGCACCTGGCGGAGATCGCCGACCCCGGACACCGGTTGCTGGTCATCCGGAGGAAAGACGGCGTTGAGAGGGTCGGTTACGCCCTGGTCCATCTTGACTTCAAGTCCGAACGCTTCGAGCTTCGGAGGATCGTCATCGCTCAAAAGGGCAGGAGATACGGGAGGGAGTCCATGGAGGCTCTGATGAAGTATGCCTTCGAAACGCTGAAGTTCAACCGGTTCTGGCTGGACGTCTATCCCGACAACGCGGTGGGCATAAAACTTTATGAAAGCCTGGGGCTTCACAGAGACGGAGTGCTGCGACAGAACTTCAAATCCGAACGGGGCTACCTGGACCAGATCATCTATTCGATGCTGAAGGAGGAGTACTTTCATTCCGTTTCCGAGAGGACTTCGCCGGAAGAGAGGCGGTGAAACTGGATATTAGTCAAGCAGGAGGACAGAGGAAGTGACGGGTTAGTCACTTTAAGGCGGTCCTATACGATGTAGTGCTCTTGGCGATCGGCGGATGCCGCAGAGCATCTTCAATGAGATCGTCGAGATGAACGTCGCACACCCGTTCCGCGAGGGCAACGGAAGGAGTATGCGCATCTGGCTGGACGCCATGTTCAGGAAGGGATTCGGAGTAGTCGTGGACTGGAACCTCGTCGACAAGGAGGACTACCTCGCCGTAATGGAACACAGTCCCGTCAGGGACGTCGAAGCGCGGGCGGCGATTACCTCCCGTCCGACCGGGGCAGGACCTGCACGGCTTCGGGATGGGCGGTGACGAACCGCATCAGCGCGTCGCACAGGGCCTCCACGGCGGGAGAGCGGGAAACGGGCGTAAAGGGCTGGTCGTAGGGCGTTCGGGTCAGGAGCTTGTCCGTCCTGGTGAAGGTCGCAGTGATGGCAAAGCGGGCCGTGCGGTCCTCCGGCCGGTAGAACAGGCTCACGATGCTGTAGGCCCATCGCTTGATCTTTTCGCGCTCCCTCTTGTCCCGCGTCCTCTGCAGCAGCTTGTCCCGATAGCGCCAACTGATGACGCTCTTGTAGCGAAACAGGAAGACGTCCCCGCCCTCCTGGCGCTGGATCGTTTCCGTGTCCAGGAAGTAGAGGCCCATTCGGTCGTCCTGGAACGCCGGCAGGTATCGCTCCCCATCCTGCGCCGCTGCCACGCCCCGGCAGGCGGTGAGCGCCGCAGCCAGCGCGAGGAACAGGGCGAGTTTTTTCAACGGCTCTTTCAATTTTCGCGGATCAACTCCTCGAGGAACGGCGGCAGGATGAAGGCGGCGCGATGGATGGCGTTCGTGTACCAGCGCGTGCCGGCCACCTCCCGCAGGGGCGTGGCCGGGTCGGCGGAGAGGGAGGCTGCGCCGTAGGTCCACATGCCGGACGGGTAGGTGGGCACGACGCCCCAGTACATCCGAACGACGGGGAAGACGGCGCGCATCTCGCGGATGGACTGGCACATCAGCGCCGTGTCCGTGAAGGGGGACTCCGTCAGCTCCGTCATCATGCCCCGCTCGTTCAGGACGGCCTTCAGGTCCCGGTAGAAGGGCGACTGAAAGAGTCCCGCGGCGAAGTCCACGGGGTCCGTGCCGTCTACGATGGCGACGTCGAACCGGTCGGAGGTCGTGCGGAGGTACTCCATCGCGTCCATGCAGCGCACGTCCGCCCTGGGGTCCGAGAGCGCACAGCCGACGGTGGGCAGCCACTCCTTCGACGCAGCGATGACGCGCTCGTCGATGTCGATGAGCGTACACCGCTCGACGCCGGGGTGCTTCAGCACCTCCTTCAGGATGGCCCCATCGCCGCCGCCGACGATCAGGACGCGCTTCGGATCCGGGTGGGAGCAAAGGGGCACGTGGGCCATCATCTCCGAGTAGGTGAACTCGTCCCGCTCCGTCAACTGAAACGCCCCGTCCAGCATTAGGGTGCGACCGTACTCCGGCGTGTCCACCACCAGGATGTCCTGCCACTTCGTCCTCTCGCGGTGTAGGACGTCCGTCACCTTCAGCGATAGGCGCAGGCCCTCGCTGCTCTCCTCCGTCAGCCACAGATCGTTCGTCCGCTTGGCCCTCGTCACGGGCGCGTCGCCCATGTCCATCCCCTCCATCCTTAATAGTAGAATCGTTCGGGGGCGCAGCCCCCTTCTTGAGCGTTTGAACATAGCGTACCATGAACCGCCTGCGCCGCGCAAGCGCCGCCGACCGGAGCCGCCTTCCCGATCGAGTTCACTTTGCACACGAAATTTGAGTTACAATAGAGGCGTTCGATCGGTTCGAGCCCGCTCTGGCGGGCGTGGGGTTCCTCACTTGGAGGGGAGGTTTTGCTCTTGAGACGACAAACGCTCGGTTGGCGCGGGGCCGCGTTGTTCGCTGTGCTGCTCTTGCTGGCCCTGTCCTGCGGGACCGCGCGGGCCTTCATCCGCGAGGGCGGCGTTGCCGGCCGGCCGGGGCTCTCCTTTCACGGGATGGCCTACTTCTGGGGCCACCTGGACGTGAACATCACCAACGGGACGAAGGAGAACGTGCTCTTCGGTGGCACGATGCTCTTCCTGGACCGCAGGAAGCGCGTCGTGGCGCGGGCGGAGATCCTGCCGGAACGGATCAAGCGACGTTCCACGCGGCGCCTCCGAGCCGTCTTCACGGAGGGCAGCGGAGAAGACGCCTCCGCGGCGTGGCTTCTGGTGTGGGAGTTCCGGCAGAGGACTCGGTAGGAGGCAGACATGAAAAGGACGAGGACCCTGGTGCTCTTTGCCGCGGCGTGCCTTGCGGTGCTGGCCACGGTGGCTGCCGAGGCGCTCTCGAACAGCGCGGACGCCTTCATGTCCCTGCCCTTCGGCCACCCCTTCAATCGGACGAAGCTGCGCATGGAGCGGAGCGGGGCGGCCGCGAAGACCCAGGACGGGGACTACCTCTCCATGGAGGGGCTGTTTGAGGGGCGTCCGGCCCTGTTCGTCTTTTCCTTCCACGGCAAGAAGGGGCTGAAGTCCAAGGCCGTGTACCTGCAGACTGCGGGCGGGGAGGAGGATGAGCGGCTCTACACGGCGCTGATGCAGGCGTACAACAGCCGGTTCGGCAGGACGGAGGAGCGGCCCCTGCCCAACGCTTGGGCGGAGGGGAAGATCATGCTGCGCTGCATCTGGACGCCAGACCGTTGGACCTCCGTTGCGCTGACCTACAACCCGGAAACGGCGGCGCGCTTTCCGGGGCCGTCGATCAAGGACCGCCCCATTCACCTGGAGTACCGATATTCCCGATGGGATTGATTCTTTCCGCCGAAGATAGGATAAAATAGTGTCCTGCATGAGAAAACCTGAAATTTGTGCCCTGAAGGGGCGCGTTTGGGGGCTTTATCAATGGGAAAGAAAATGAAGAACATCGGCATCATCACGTCGGGCGGCGACTGCGGAGGGCTGAACGCCGTCGTGCGTGGCGCGGCCAAGACGGCGATGCAGCGGGGCATCGGGGCGTACATTGTCCCCAACGGCTACGCGGGGCTCTACAACCTGGTGGACTTCGACCGGCTGGTGTTCCTGGACGAGGAGCGCACGGACCACGTCAACTCCTCCTTTGCTGGCAGCGACGCCGGGCACAGCCGGGTGAAGATATCGAAGATACCGGACCCGGACAAGTACAACCGCATCCTGCTGGGACTGCGCAAGTTCAACCTGGACGGCCTGCTGATATCGGGCGGCGACGACACGGGTAGCGTCGTGGTGGACCTGGCGGAGCACGGGATTCCCTGCGTTCACGCGCCGAAGACCATGGACCTGGACCTGCAGACCTACTCCGTGGGCGGCGACTCCGCCATCAACAAGATCGCGCGCATCGTGGAGGACCTGAAGACGACGGGCAAGACCCACAACCGCATCATGATCGTGGAGGTCTTCGGGCGCTACGCCGGACACACGGCGTTTCGCGGCGGCATCGCGGCCGATGCGGACTGCATCCTGATCCCTGAGATTGTGGCGGACTTCGACGCGATCTACAAGCACCTGAAGCACTACTACATCCGACGCATCCTGAACTCCGACGTCCATTCGGGCACCTACGTCATGGTGGTCGCCGAGGGGGTCAAGGGCGAGGACGGGAAGTACTTCTCCGACAGCGGGGACAGCACGGACTCCTTCGGCCACGTGCGTCTGGCCGGTGCGGGGCGCTACATCCGCACGCGCCTCGAGGCGATGATGCGGGAGGACCCCCAGATCCGCCAGTTCATGAAGGTTTCCGGAATGTACGTCCCCGGAGTCTTCGAGATACCGGAGATTCGCGAGGTCATCCCCGGCCACATCGTGCGCAGCGGCTCCACGTCGTCCTACGACGTCAACTTCGGCAAGCAGATCGGCGCGTCGGCGGTCATCCTGCTGGACGAGGGGATCAGCGGCGTGACGGTGGTGGAGGTCTACAAGGGGCGCATCCGCTACATGCCGACCGCTGACGCCATCGTGCCGCGCCCCGTCAGCCTCGAGGACGTCACCTTCTACGAGCAGATGGACATCTGCTTCGGCCGGACCCCGCAGCACTACGAGCCGATGATCGAGGAGCAACAGGGCGAGGTGGAACGCTTTTTGTAGCGCCTCCGGAACGGACGACGACAGGCCCCAAACTGGGGCCTGTCGTTCGCTTTCTGTGCTTTCCCGAATTACTTTGCGGGCGCGGCCTCGCCGCTCGTCCCCTGGTTAGGGGCTCCGGGCTTGACCGTGCCGTTCAGCCTGCGCTGAGCTGCGGCTTCTTCGATCCAGTCCAACCGCCTGGTGAAGGCTGCCGTCTGGATTTCGTCTCTCAGCTTCTGAATCTGGCCGTAGAGCTCAAGGGCCTTCGGCCGGTCGATGGGGGTTGACGCAAGGGCGTAATCGAGGTCGATGCGCAGCTTTTCGAGCGTCTTGGCCTTCTCCTGAAGCTCCTGGGGCAAGTCTAGGATCCATCCCCTTCGGGCACCCCAGCCGCCGTTCCTGTCCCCACGGGCAGGACGTCCGCACCATCCGTCTGTCGCCGCGCCGAAGCATGGCCTGTCCTGCCTGCCCCAGCAGGCGTCCGGACGCTGGCCCTGCCACTCGCAGCCCGGCCCGGCAGCGAGGTTCTGTCCCCAACAGCCTTCCTGTGCCGGTGGGCAATAGGGCGCGGTAGCCCGCCCCTGCCCGCAGTGTCCTCTGGCGAGCGCCGCGCCGGCCAGGCCGACGGACCCCAGGAGCAACAGAGTGACGATCGCTTTCTTTGCCTTCATGACAACGTCCTCCTTAAAGATGGTTTGCTTTTGCGTCCCTTGAGCCTTCGCGGTACCCGTGCGGACTGCAGGGGCTTGAACGGTTTAAGGATACGGCTACAATATGGAAAGAATATGAGCAGTTTGCGAAGAAAATGTGAAATTTGAGCCGAGGGCCGGTAGGAGCTGCAAGGGGCCGGCCTCGGTGAGCACAGCCTGTGAAATTTGGAGGAATCTTTGCGATGTGGTTCATGTACGCAATGCTCTCCGCCGCGTTCGCCGCGGCGACGTCCATCCTGGCCAAGGTCGGAATCAGGGGGGTGAACTCCAACCTGGCGACGGCGATCCGGACGACCGTCGTGCTGGCGATGTCCTGGGGGATCGTCTGGCTCACCGGCGCGCAGAGCGGCCTGACTGGGATCAACCGTCGGGGTTGGGTCTTCCTGATCCTGTCCGGCCTGGCCACGGGGGCGTCCTGGCTGTTCTACTACCGCGCCCTGCAGTTGGGCAGGGTATCGCAGGTTGCACCGGTGGACAAATTCAGCATCGTGATCACGATCGCGATGGCCTTCTTCCTGCTGCACGAGGAGGTCGCGGTCAAGACGCTCGTCGGAGCGGCCCTGATCGCAGCGGGGACCTTCGTGATGATCCTGTAGCGGTGCAGCGGCCAAGAGATCAGCGTCCCGATCGGCTGGACGAAGCGATCGGGACGCCCTGCGACTACTTCGTATCGCGCTCGCTCTCGGGCATCCTCCTCAGGAAGGGGAGCTTGTCATTGCCCCAGGGAGTGCGTCGGCGCTCCCGGTCGCGTCTGCGGTCTTCCTCACGCCTACGGTCTTCCTCGCGTCTGCGTTCTTCCTCACGCCTGCGTTCTTCGTCACGCCTGCGTTCTTCCTCGCGCCTGCGTTCCTCTTCGCGCCGGCGCTCCTCCTCTTGGCGGCGTTCAAGGCGTTCCCGCTCCTCCCTGTGGCGCCGGTCAAGTTCCTCCTGTCGCCTGCGCCATGCTTCCTCATCGGACCATCGGGAGGTGCGGACTTGGTGGACTCCGGCCTCCGATGAACGCGACGCCTCCCAGGCCGCCGCCGTTCCGCCGACGCTGATAACGCCCATGGACAGGATCGCAACGGCAATCCTTCCGGCCCTCCGTAAGTGCGTCCTGCCCTCTGAACCTGAGTGCGTCCAACATGTCGTCACCTGAAAAACCTCCTCTCTACGCTTCGCAAGGGCGCCTCTGCGGCCCCTCCAGGCTTGCTGCCTGTTCCTGGAACGTTCATATTTTCTTCGCCTTTATGTTTTACCATTGATCGTCAGTGATTTTAAGCGGAAATTGACGGAGGTGTGTGCGTTGAGGCTGTTGATCGTGGAGGATGAACCGATGATCGCGGAGGTGGTCGCTGCCTACGCAGAGCGCGAGGGATATGAGACGCGCTGCGCCCCCGACGGAGAAGCCGCGCTGAAGCTCTGGGGCAGCGAGGGGGCCGACCTGGTGGTGCTGGACCTCATGCTGCCGCGAGTGAGCGGCGAGGAGGTGTGCCGGCGCATCCGGGCGCGTTCGGCCTCCGTCCCCATCATCATGCTGACGGCGAAGAGTTCGGAGTCCGACGTCGTCGCGGGGCTGGATGGGGGAGCGAACGATTACGTATCGAAACCCTTCAGCCCAAGGGTCCTGATGGCCCGACTTCGCGCCCAGCTTCGCCCCGCGGCGGTCGGGACGACGGGGCCCTCGGCGCCGGTCCGTTGCGTGGGCGAGCGCATCGAGGTCGATGCGGACAGGGTGGAGGTCCGAAAGGACGGCGTGCCCGTCCCCATGACCCGCAGCGAATTTCTCATCTTCCAGACGCTGGCCTCGCGTCCCGTTCGCACCTGGTCCCGGGATGACATCATCCGTGTGGCGTTGGGCGACGACTACGACGGCTTTGATCGGACGGTGGACACCTACGTCAAGAACATCAGGAAGAAGCTGGCCGAGCCGGGCCATGAGAACGGCTGGATTCGCACGGTGTACGGCTTCGGATACCGCCTGGATGATGCGGAGGCGGACCGCCCATGACGTCCGCGCGAGGCCGTTCCCTCCGCTCTCACCTGATGTGGCTGTACGTGCTCCTGGCGATCTTCAGCGGGGTCGTGGTGCCGCTCCTTGGGATGCTCCTCAGCCATGCGAGCTTTCAGGAGTACCAGAGGCAGGGGCGTCAGGTGGCGCTGGACTCGCTGGCGCGTTCCCTCGAAGACCTGTATCAGGAAGCTGGCGCCTGGGACCGGGCGCGCGTCATGGACGTTCTGCGCCTGCCGGCGCGATGGGGCGCTGTCAACATCGCGCTTCGGGACGGGGAGGGACGGGTGGTCTGCGCTGCGGGGCCGGGCGCCATGCCCGTCAAGGGGGAAGGCCACGGGGCGAAGGGGCGGGCACGGCGGGGAGCGCGGGACGCCGGCCGCTCAGGGGAGGTGGTGGAGGACCTGGCGCAAGCGTGCTGTCAGCCCGCTGCGGCGATGTCGCCTCTTGGCGAGAGCGCTGGATCGAAGGGACGGATGGTCCTTCAGCTCACCGCGGAGGAGCGGGTGATTGGCGTCCTGGACGCCGATATGCGCGTTCCCCAGGGACGGTTTGAACGGGCGTTCGTTTCTCACCTGGCCTCCTACACGCTTGCCGGGACCTTGGTGATGATCCTGGTGGCCTGTGGTCTGGGGTATATCGTGGCGGGGCGATTGAGCCGTCCCGTTGCCAGGGCGGTGGAGCGCACGAAGCGCATCTGCCGCAGGGAGTACGACCTCAAGCCCGCAAAGCCTTCCGGCATTCGGGAGATGGATGACCTCACCCGCGGCGTGGAGGAATTGGGGCGCTCGCTGGCGGAGCAGGAAAGGCTTCGCCAACGGTTGATGACGGACGTGGTCCACGAGCTTCGGACGCCCCTGACGGTGGTTCGCACGCAGATCGAGGCCATCGCGGACGGGGTGTGGGAGGCCAGTCCGGAGCGGTTGGCGCTTTGTGTGTCGGAAATGGAGCGCCTGAGTGGCCTGATCCGGGACGTGGAATCCGTGACGCGCATGGAGGAGGACGCCGTCACCATCAAGCCTGAGCCGGTCGACCTGTCCACGTTTCTTTCCTCCGTGCTGGATGCTTTCCGTCCGCTTTTTGAGAGGACCGGCGTGGCGCTTCGCCGGTGCCTCGCCCCAAGCCTGTGCGCTGAGGTGGACGAGGACCGCTTCCGTCACGTCATGGACAACCTGTTGTCCAACGCCCTGCGCTACACCCCGAAGGGAGGATGGGTCGAAGTCCGGCTCCTGCGTCGGGAGGGCGAGGCCGTGATCGAGGTGCAGGATTCGGGGAGCGGAATATCCCCTCAGGACCTTCCCCACGTCTTCGACCGCTTCTACCGGACGGACGAGTCCCGCGCCCGCGTGACGGGGGGACGGGGCGTCGGGCTGTCCATCGCGCGGGCGGTGACGGAGGCCCACGGCGGGACGATAGGCGTTGAGAGCGAGAGCGGCGTCGGCAGTTGCTTCACCGTGACGCTGCCGGCAATCGAGGATCAAGTTGGACCTTAATCAAGGAAGATGGCAAAGAATAGTGAAGGGATAGTGAACTTAAGACGGTCCCGATTGGCGATGTCGTCTGGATTTCGTCGTCGATGCGCAGCTTTTCGAGCGTCCTGGACTTCTCCTGAAGCTCCTGGGGCAAGTCTAGTACCCATCCCCTTCGGGCACCCCAACCGCCGTTCCTGTCCCCACGAGCAGGACGCCTGCACTATCTGTCTGTCGCAACGCCGAAGCAAGGCCTGTCCTGCCTGCCCCAGCGGGCGTCCGGACGCTGGCCCGGCCATCCGCAGCCTGGCTCGGTAGATTGTGTTTACGGGTATCTTGAAGGGATACTCAGCCCTTGAGCTCTCCTTTGGATTGTAACCCCAGGACAATAGAGCGTTAGGCGAGTTATAGAAGATAAATCAGATTTTTTCCGCAAGGGCGGCGGCTTGTTTACAACCGTCGGTCCTCTCAATATCTCCTGCGTTTTGTACGCCGGGGATCAGTACTTCGCCTACCATGTGCCATTTCAGTAGGGTGGCAGTACGCTCGATGGGAATCCGCACGCCATCCATCACGGACGTATCATCTTCTGCACAGCAACAGATCAGACCACAGCCTTTCCCGGTTATATTTTCACCTTCCATACAGAAGGGGAACATCTTGTCGATAACCGCTTTGATTTTTGCCGGGATAGAGTACCAATACACTGGCATCGTATAGACGATGGTATCCGCTTCCAAAATAACCGGGGCTATGAAATTGAAATCATCGTCAAAGGAACAAGCTTTCCCGCTCTTGAAACAGGTTTCACAAGCATGGCATCCCCCCACATTCAAAGAGGTGGCGTCAAACCGAGTGACAGCATACCCTTTCCTCTCCGCCGCTTCGATAAAGGAGTTCGTCATGGCAAGGCTGTTCCCGTTTTTTCGGGGACTTCCGGTAATGACTACGATTTTTTTGCTCATAAACAATTCCTCCTGTTTAGCTGAAATTGACTTTTCTTAAATGCTTATATTATAATTATACTTAGAACGATGTTTGAAACAAGTACGCACATTGAGGTGTGATACTTACGATAACGTTAAATACTTATCTATTGGGGAGTATGAAATGCAAGAGAAATGTATTTTTAATGAATGTCTGAGTTCCACAGGATTCAGTTATACATTGTCGTTAATTAACGGAAAATATAAAATGACTATCCTCTATACCTTAATGTCGTTTGGTGTTGTTCGTTTCAATGAGATGAAAAAATATATTGGCGAGATTTCCTACAAAACACTGAGTTCTACATTAAAAGAACTTGAGGCTGATCAGCTTGTGCATAGAGAAGAATATCCGCAGATTCCGCCGAAAGTAGAGTACAGTTTGACAGAAAGAGGGAAATCTCTCATTCCCATTCTGGATCGGATGTGTGAGTGGGGGGATAAAAACAGGATTTAATCGCTGAAAGCACAGCAAGGAAAACTATCGACTGGCATAGTTGATGACTGTTTTTACTCAGAACTTTGGGATAGTAAGGCGAAGAGAGGGGAATCGTTGTCCGCCTTGGTGAGAATTTATAATCTGTTGTTTCAAAGTGCAGAATCTATATTGAATATATTAATCGTTCTCAAGAGGTTTTGCATCTTCTCTTTCCGCTATAGGAATAGACGTAAGAAATTTGCTTCGCGCTTCTCTTTCATTTGTGGCACATATGATTTTCGACACGGTTCGTGGGCGGTTTTCATCCCAAGTGACCTTGCGCCGCCAATAATAACCTGTCGCCTGACCAAAAGAAGGAAACCTTTAAAATCAGGACCACCTTAAGTTAACTTCCCTTTCGCTTCCTCTGTCCGCTTGCTTGACTAAGGTCCACGCGTGTCTTGCGAAGGTCCCGCTCGATCTGCTCCATGTCCTCGACTTGAAAGGAAACGTCCCGGTACATGGAGCAGAAAGCGCACCGATTATGACTGCATCCGACCGTGGCCTGCAGCAGCGGGGACCCTTCCTCGAACGGCGGGCGATAGACCGGTCCCGTGTACTTCATAATTTATTTCCTCTTTACTTCTTCATCAACCCCGCGCCGGCCTTCCAGGCCTGCCCGACCTTTTCTCCAATTTTGTAATAGCCGTTCTGAAACTGATCGAAGGCAAAGGCGTTCAGCTTCGCCGGATCGACCTTTCCCTTGGAATCCAGGACCTTCTCGTCCGCGCTGACGCCGACGATCTTCCCGATGACGCAGTGAAGGTTCTCGGTGTCCACGATCTCCAGCAGCTCGCACTCCATCGCGACGGGGAATTCCTCAATAATGGGGGCGTTGACGTGAGCGCTCTTGACCTGGTGGAACCCGGTGCGTTCAAACTTATCCTCCATCTCGTTGCCCGTGGCGATGCCGAAGAAATCGGCCTCGGTCATGTGGTCCAGGTCGGCGATGCTGACCGTGAAGGCTTTTGTCGCCCGGATGTTCTTCGTCGTCTTGTGCTCCTCATCAATGAAGAGCGCGACCTTGTCCATCGCGCTGATCTGCCCCCAGGCGGCGTTCATGACGTTGACCTTGCCCTCGCTGTCGTATGCCGCCACCATCAACACCGGCATCGGGAACAGCGCCGGCTGAACGCTCAAACTCTTTCTCATCACGATCACCCTTTCCCATGGTTTTCAAACGTACTGAATCCTTCCGCAATTTGTCTCTTTTTCTTTCCTGCCCCGCCCCTATCATTATATTCAAGGTAATAACGGAAAAAAAGTACTTACATTGAAGTGCGATACTTACGGTTATGTCTTATACTTTATTGACGGAGAGTGCCATGACAAAACGGAACATTTCTCAGGAATCCTTTGACGGATGCGGTTTTTGTTATACCCTGTCGCTGATTGACGGAAGGTACAAGATGATCATCCTCTATACCCTGGCGAACTTCGGCCTCGTGCGATTCAACGAAATGAAGAAGTACATCGGGAAGATATCCTACAAAACGCTCAGCTTGACGTTGAAGGCGCTGGAGGCCGATGGCCTCGTGCGGCGCAAGGAGTACCCTCAAATACCCCCAAAGGTGGAATACAGCCTCACGGAACGGGGCAGGACGCTGATCCCCATTCTGGACATGATGTGCAGCTGGGCCAGTGAAAACGGACCTGAAAAAAGTTGAGGAGGCCGACGGTCCCGCTGCGCGGGCGTAAGGGCTTGGCCTTCTGAAGCCGCAGGGCGGCGGCCTATTATGTAAACCTTTTAATTTGTATAAGTTTACATTTTTGTGGCCCTGTGGTATATCTATAAGCCGTAGGGAGGTGAGCGGGATGATCAAGAGCAACGTGCTGAGGATGCTGGAGGAGCGTCGCGGCACGGCAATATCGGGGGAGGCGATGGCTCAGGCTCTGGGCGTCTCCCGCGCTGCGGTCTGCAAGGCGGTGGCTTCGCTTCGGGCGGAGGGACACCTCGTGGGCTCCGCCCCCCGCAGGGGCTACCTGCTTGAGTGTGAAAGCGACGTGCTGACGGAGGAGGGGATTCGCTCGCACCTTTCCGAGGTAGGTGGGGTCCGACGGGTCGTCTGCCTCGACACGGTGGACTCCACAAACACCCATGCGAAGCGCCTGGCCCTTGCGGGTGCGGAGAGCGGGACGTTGATCGCAGCGAACCAGCAGACGGCGGGCAGGGGACGCAGGGGGCGTTCCTTCCTCTCTCCGGCGGGGACGGGGTTGTACATGACGCTCCTCCTGCGTCCATCGAGCTCCATGGAGCGCTTTCAGATGATCACCGTCGCGGCGGGGGCGGCGGTCTGCCTTGCCGTCGAGGAGCTGACGCCCCTTCGCCCCATGGTCAAGTGGGTGAACGACGTGTACCTGCGGGGCCGGGACGGCGTGGAGCGCAAGGTCTGCGGCATCCTGAGCGAGGCGGTGAGCGACGTCGAGAGCGGGACCGTCGAGAACGTGGCGGTTGGCATCGGGCTCAACGTGACCACTCAGGACTTTGGTCCAGATCTCAACGATCGAGCGGGCTCCATCTTCCCGGAGGGGGTAAGTCGCAACCAGCTCGCCGCGAGGATCGCGGAGCGCCTTATGGACTTTTCGGCGAGGCTTGAGGACCCGGCGCTGCTTCGGGCCTACCGCGAGCGCTCCCTGCTTCTGGGGCGGAGGGTGCGGTGGATGCAGGATGGAAGGTGTTGCCTCGGCCACGCAGTGGACGTGGATGAGCTTGGGGGATTGGTGGTGGAGGACGAGGACGGAGCGCGCAGGTCCCTGCGCTCCGGGGAGGTCTATGAGGTGCGCCCGTTTGACGGGGCGCAGCCGTCGTGCTGAAGGGGGAAAAGTCCTTTGTCTCAGGAAGTAAAGAAAAGGGTGAGCGTCCGGGACCTGGTGTTCTGCGCGCTCTTTGCGGCTCTGATCGCTGTGGGAACGTTCGTCAAGATACCGACGCCGCTCCTGCCGCTGACGCTTCAAACGCTGTTCGTCGTCCTGGCCGGGCTGGTCCTGGGGGAGAGGCTCGGCGCCGTCGCCGCGGGGATATACGCCGCAGCGGGCCTGATGGGGATCCCCATCTTCGCCGCCGGAGGCGGCATCGGGTACCTCCTGAACCCGACGTTTGGCTACATCCTGAGCTTCATTGCCGGGGCCTGGGTGGCGGGGCGCGCCGTCCGACTCTGGGGGAGGGGGCTCTGGCGCGAGACGCTGGCCGGCGCCGTGGCGATAGCGCTGATCTATATTGTCGGCGCCACGTGGTACTATCTCGTCGCCCGCTATTACATCGGGCGGGAACTCACAGTCCCTGCGCTCTTCTGGTCCTTTCTCGTGTTGCCCCTGCCGGGCGATCTCCTTTCCTGTTTTGCGGCGGCCCTCCTGTCACAGCGGCTTAGGGCTCTGATGCCGGGGTGGTTTGTCTGCGATCGGTAGATTGGCACGACGGACGAGGGGCTGCTTCGACAACCCCTCGTCCGGTATAATCGGGAGGTGGGGTAACAACGGAGCGCCCCCTTCAGCGGGGGCGAAGGACGCCCGACTGATTGGAGGACGAGGTTGATGAAAAGGCGTGTTCTCTTCGCGGTCTTTTTGTGCGTAGTCTTCTTCTGGTTGCGCTTCTCCCTGGGGGGCTGCGGAAGGACTTTCGACAAGTTCGCGCATCGAACGCCTCCGGCACCCTCTCCCGCTCCTGCGCTTCAGTCCCCGATGCCGGTGCCTGATCTGCAGGACAACGGCTCAAGTTCTGACCCTTCAACCCCTTTGCTTCCCGACCCGACCCCGCCGAAAGCCCTGAAGAGCGACACGGACGGCGATGGAGTTCCCGACGTCTGGGACGCCTCTCCGCTCGACCCGGCGCAGGGGGCCTACCCGGAGTACGCCGAGCGTGAAACGGGCTGTGCGTCAAACAACGGGATCGACACCGCAGAGTTCAAGGACGCCCCCGTCGTGATGCCCTCTGCGCTCTCAGGGGTGCTGGACAACCGCAGCGGCTGGGACAGCGACTGTTTCGCGGTTCGCTTCGACAAGGCCGGAGCCTATTCGATCCTGCTCTCTCACACTCCGCTCATGAATCCCATCATGAGCGTCGAAACGGGAAAGAACGAGGAGCCCCGGTCCGTGTTCAACCTCCCGACCCTCCTGGCCGACGACTACACCTGGGCCCAGTGCAGCATCCCCCGCCCTGGGGTCTACTGGTTCAGCATAACGACTCTGGCGGAGTTCCCCCGAGCGTGGCATTACCGTGCGCTGATCTTCGAGGACGAGTACGCCGACGGCATTCCGGACGAGCTGCACGACGTCCTGGGCATGGTCAGGGGCGAGGAGGACACGGACTGCGATAGCCTGCCGGACCTCCTGGAGCTGCTGACCGTCCTGCGCCGCCTTGAGCCGTACCGCGAGGCCGGAACCTTTTCCGACTCCGTCTGGCAGAAGGCGGTCAACCCCGGCAACTCTAAAAAGGGCGCCGTGTGGCTGGACCGAAACTCCGATGCAGACGGCGACGGTATCCCGGATTACATCGAATACTACCCCTTCGACAGGATCGAAACGTTCAACCTGCCCTTCGAACAATTCTTTCCCCGCAACGACACGGACGGCGACGGCATCCCCAACTTCCTGGATACGGACAGCGACGGGAACGGGATACCGGACAGGGTGGAGGGGGTTTTCAGGGGTAGAGTGCCCGTGGACACGGACGGGGATGGGATTTTTGATTACAAGGACAGGGACGACGACCAGGACGGCCTTCTGGATGTGAACGACCCCGACCGCCTGGAGCCGATGGAACTGTGGGACGAACGCCGAATGTCGCGCATGTCGTTCTTCAACCGGGCTCGGGAAGTCCCGGACGTCATCGCTCCGGGGGAGGAGATCGAGGTGCGGTGCAAGGCTCTGAACGGGGCAAACGCGGGGGATACGTGGATCGTACTGCGCGAATCGCTGAAGGAGCGCTCCGATCCTCTGAACGTGAGGCCGCACCTTCTGGACGGCGACCGGGCTGTCTTCCTGTGCCCAAACGAGGTTTCCGAGGGCGCCTGGGTCGTTTCCCTGGCGATCGGAGGGCGCAGGCTCTACGGTGTGGAGCTCCAGGGGCTTCGCTCCCGCGTGCCGATCCTGCACGCCATCGAGCGCGTCGGGACGGATGGACTGCGCGTGTTGGGAGAGAACCTGGACGACGCCCTGCAGGTCGTGTTCACGGGGGACGTCGCGGCGGTGGACAACTCCAATGGGGCCGCCAATTTTTTTGAGGTGTCGATTCCGAGGGGGGCGGGTTCCGGTCCCGTGTACCTCGTGAACCGCTTCGGAAAGAGCGCGTCCTTCGATTTTTCGGTCGGAAGGTGAAACCGGATCATTGCTTAGCGTTGACCTTTTTCAAATTTAGGCCTATACTCTCTCAATCTTAAGCAGTAGAAAAACGCTTTTTGACTGATTAAGAATTCATGTTGGGGGTGCGTGTGGTGGAGAAGGCGCGCGAGTATCCGACGGTTCGGGAGATCTATGGGTCCATGGTCTTCGATCGCAGGGTGATGAAGGAGAAGTTGACTCCGGGGGTCTATGAGCAGGTGGTCGCCGCGATGGAGGGGCGGCAGCGACTGGATGCCGCGGCCGCGGACGTGGTGGCGATGGCGATGCGCGACTGGGCCATCGCGCAGGGGGCAACTCATTGGACCCACTGGTTCCAGCCCCAGACGGAGATGACGGCGGAGAAGCACATGGCCTTCACCCTGGGGGGCGCCGATGGGATGCCCGTTGACGTGTTTTGCGGGCACGACCTGATTCAAGGGGAGCCGGACGCCTCCTCCTTTCCTTCGGCGGGGACGCGCTCGACGTTCGAGGCGCGCGGATACAGCGCGTGGGACATCAGCAGCCCCGCCTTTATCGTGAAGTCCCCCAAGGGGGGGACGCTCTGCATCCCCTGCGTCTTCCTCTCCTTCGACGGGACGCCCCTGGACTTCAAGACCCCCCTCCTTCGCGCGCTGGACGCCCTGGAAACGCGGTCGCTGAAGCTGCTCAAGCTCTTTGGGCAGCGGGGGGTGCGCAGCGTGAGGGTGACGGCGGGCGCGGAGCAGGAGTTCTTCCTCCTGGACCGTCCGCGCGCCCAGATGCGGCCGGACATCCGCTTCTGCGGGCGTACCCTGCTCGGTGCCCAGCCGGCCAAGGATCAGAAGCTGGACCATCACTACATGGGGGCGATCCCCCCGCGCGTCCTGAGCTACATGGAGGACGTGGAGCGCGATCTGGCGCGCATCGGCGTTTCCATCATAACGCGGCACAACGAGGCGGCCCGGTGTCAGTTCGAGTTTGCCCACCTCTTCTCCGATGCGAACACGGCCTGCGACCAGAACCAGATCCTGATGGAGACGATGAGGAAGCTGGCGCGCCAGCACGAGCTGAGGCTGATCTTTCACGAGAAGCCCTTCCACGGGATGAACGGAAGCGGAAAACACGTCAACCTCTCCCTGATGGACAGCGAGGGGCGCAACCTCCTGACGCCGTCGAGCGGACACCGCCGCAACGTCGTCTTCCTCTCGTTCCTGGCCGCGGCCGTGCTGGGCATCTCGAAGTTTCACAGCCTGCTTCAGGCGACCGCGGCCACGGCGGGTAACCTCTTCCGCCTTGGGGGGCACGAGGCACCTCCGTCCATCACGAGCGTCTACCTCGGCTCCGCCTTGACGGACCTCCTGAAGCGCCTGAACCAGGCGGACATCTCGCTGCCGGAGAGGGGCTTGATGGACCTTGGGCTGATGAAGCTGCCCTCCATCATCCCCTTCGACAACGACAGGAACAGGACCTCTCCCGTGGCCTTTACGGGGAACAAGTTCGAGTTCCGCTCTCCGGGAGCGTCGCAGTCCATCGCGTTGCCCATCACGATGTTCGCCTCCATCTGGGCCTGGGGCGTCGAGCAGCTGACGGGGATGATCGAGGCCAGGAGCGTCGATGGGAAGGACCCGATGGACGTGGCCCTGGATGCGGTCAAGGAGGCTGTCCGAGAGGGGCAGAACGTCCTCTTCGAGGGGGATGCCTACTCGCCGGAGTGGCGCGCGGAGGCGAAGCGTCGGGGCCTCCTCCAGGCGGAAACCATGCCGGAGAAGATCGACCTCCTGTTGCTCCCGGAGAACAAGCGGATGCTGGAGGACCTTGGCGTCTACCGCGCGCGCGAGCTGGAGGTCCTGCACGACATACGTATGGAGGAGTTTGCCAAGGGGCTGGAGATCGAGGCGGCGGTGCTGTACGACATGTTGTGGGAGGGAGTCCTGCCGGCGATCTCGAAGCAGCTGGTACTGGAACGGAGTTCCCTCGCGGCCCTGGACGGTATGGACTTCGAGGAGGGCGCTCCGTGGCTGGCGTACATTGGCGATTTGGGGCGCGCGAAGGCCGCCCTGATATCGGATGCAACGCGCCTGCACGAGCTGAAGGGGCGCCTCGCGGGCATGGCGCTGCGCGACCGGGCGGACTTCCTAGCGGGCACCGTCGTGCCGCTGATGGAGTCCATCCGCGCGCAGAGCGACGCGGCGGAGCTGACCATCGCCGCGGACATCTGGCCCTATCCGATCTACCGCAACCTGCTCTCCCTGTCGGCGTAGGAGGAGCCGCAGGGGCGTCCAGTTTGATGCCCTTTTCGCCGTCCTTTGTTATATAATGGATGCGCGAGCGGTTCCCTTTTTTCAAAATTGCGCGATTGCGCAAGCAAAATTGCGTCGGTCACGATGCGTTGTGGCTTGAAATTTATTGGGCCGAGAGCCGAGGGAGGAATAAAAATGGCAGTGAGAGTTGCAATCAATGGTTTTGGCCGTATCGGGCGTCTTGCGTTCCGTCAGATGTTTCAGGCCGAGGGGTATGAGGTGGTCGCGATCAACGACCTGACGAGCCCCAAGATGCTGGCGCACCTTCTGAAGTACGACACGACGCACGGCCGCTATCATGGGGTCGTCGAGGCGGACGAGAACTCGATCACCGTCAACGGCAAGAAGATCACGATCTATGCGGAGAAGGACGCCGCGAACCTGCCCTGGAAGGACCTGAAGATCGACGTGGTCCTCGAGTGCACGGGCTTCTACACCTCGAAGGACAAGGCGAGCGCTCACGTCAAGGCCGGCGCGCGCAAGGTGGTCATCTCTGCCCCCGCGGGCAACGACCTGCCTACGATCGTCTTCAACGTCAACCACAAGACGCTCAAGCCGTCGGACACGATCATCTCCGCAGCCTCCTGCACCACGAACTGCCTGGCCCCCATGGCCAAGGCGCTGAACGACCTTTCGCCCATCGTTTCCGGCTTCATGACCACCGTCCACGCCTACACCGGAGATCAGATGGTCCTGGACGGCCCGCACCGCAAGGACGACCTGCGCCGCTCCCGGGCCGCAGCAGAGAACATCGTCCCCGCGTCCTCCGGCGCCGCAAAGGCCATCGGCCTGGTGATCCCTGAGCTGAGCGGCAAGCTGAACGGCGCCGCCCAGCGCGTTCCCGTCGCCACGGGTTCCACCACGATCCTGGACGCGGTCATCAAGGGGTCCTTCACGGCCGACCAGGTCAACGCCCAGATGAAGAAGGAAGCCTCGGAGTCCTTCGAGTACAACACGGACGAGATCGTTTCCTCCGACATCATCGACAGCACGGCGGGCTCCATCTTCGACGCCACCCAGACGAGGGTCATCGCGATGGAGGACGGCAACACGCTGGTGCAGGTCGTCTCCTGGTACGACAACGAGAACTCCTACACGAGCCAGATGGTGCGCACCATCAAGTACTTCTCCGAGCTGAAGTAACCCGTTTCGGGTCGGGGACGCGGGCGGGGAGGGCGAATTTCCCTCTTGCAAAACGCGGAAACCCCTGCTAGAATACTTTCCGTTGTCAAGCCCGGGTGGCGGAATTGGTAGACGCGCTAGATTCAGGTTCTAGTAGTCGCTAAGGCTGTGGAGGTTCGAGTCCTCTCTCGGGCACCATAGAAAATTAAAAGGATATGGTCTTGTCTATTGACAGGACTATATCCTTTTGTTATCATTGAGATTCGGCGTGTTTTTCAGCCTGTCAAGGGAGGTCTTTCAATAGATGCCTGAATTTGTTCCGGTAAGCAGGACGCGGCAGCGCTACACTTTTGGCCGGGCGCACGACCTGATCGATATGCCCGACATGATAGAGGTGCAGAGGGATTCTTATCAGTGGTTCTATCAGGACGACGTGGAACCGGATGCGCGCAGGGCGCAGGGCTTGCAGGAGCTTCTTCAGGAGATATTCCCCATTGAGAGCTACGATGGGCAGTTCTCGCTGGAGTTCGTGTGCTATTCTATCGATCCCCCCACCCTCAGCGAGGAGGAAGCCCGGCAGAAGGACATGACCTGGTCGCGTTCCATTCGAGCCACGATCGGCCTGACCAACACGAAGACGCGGGAGAGCAAGCAGGGAGATATCTATCTTGGCGAGTTCCCCGTGATGACGGATCGGGGCACGTTCATCGTCAACGGGACGGAGCGCGTCGTCATCAATCAGCTGGCACGTTCCGCCGGGGTCTACTTCACCTACAGCGGCGCCCCGGGCAGCGACAGCTGCTCCGCAAAACTGATTCCGGACCGCGGCGCGTGGCTGGATTTCTCCATGGCCTCGGGGGATATCGTTTCCGTCAACATCGACAACCGCCGGAAGCTCCCCGTGACGCTCCTGCTGAAGGCCTTCGGCGTCGCCAACAACGATGAGATCCTCTCGATGTTCGCCGCCGACCCCTACTTCATGGAATACAGCGATGAGATGCGCGGCAAGCTGGCGGCGGAGGACGTGACGGGACCGGACGGCGCCGTCATCGTCCACCGTGGCCGTCCCATCACCCGCGAGCTGCTGGACGAGCTCTATCGCAAGAATCCGGGCGGACGCGGCGGGATCGAGGTCATCGGTCTGGACTCGTCCCTGGCCCTGACGCTTGAGAGGGACGGCACGCGCAGCCCCGATGAGGCGATGCAGGAGATCTTTCGCCGCCTGCGTCCCAACGAGCCGGCGCGCGTTGAGAACGCCCGCGACTACATCCGAAGCCTCTTCTTCGACTCGAGGCGCTACACCCTGGGCCGGGTCGGACGCTACAAACTGAACCGCCGCCTTGGAATGAACACCTCGGAGGAGGTTCGGCTCCTCACGCTGGACGATATCGTGGCGATCATCCGCGAGATGTTCGCCATGAGGGCCGAGGGAAAGAAGAGCGACGATATCGACCACCTCGGCAATCGGCGCATCCGCTCCATCGGGGAGTTGCTGCAGAACCAGATCCGCATCGGCCTCCTCCGCATGGAGCGCATCGTGCGCGAGCGAATGACGACGACCGCCGACCTCAACAAGGTGACGCCGCCCGACCTGATCAACGTCCGTCCCATCGCGGCCGCCCTGCGCGAGTTCTACGGATCGGGTCAGCTCTCCCAGTTCATGGACCAGACGAACCCCCTGGCGGAGGTGACGCATCGCCGCCGCCTCTCCGCGCTGGGACCGGGCGGCCTGAGCCGCGAGCGGGCCGGCTTCGAGGCGCGCGACGTGCACTACACGCACTACGGGCGCGTGTGTCCCATCGAAACGCCGGAGGGCCCCAACATCGGCCTGGTTTCCTCTCTGACGACCTATGCGCGGCTCAACGAGCACGGGTTCCTCATCACCCCGCGGCGCAAGGTGACGAACGGCAAGCTGACCGACAAGATCGAATTCCTCTCCGCCGACGAGGAGGACCAGTACTACGTGGCGATGGCGAACACCCCCCTGAATGAGGATGGGGTGACCATTGCGGGGGACTCCTGCCCGACGAGGCACCAGGACGACATCGACACGATCCCGGTGGAGAAGGTGAACTACATGGACGTCTCCCCGAAGCAGATCGTTTCCCCCTCGACGGCCCTGATCCCCTTCCTGGAGCACGACGACGCCAACCGGGCGCTGATGGGGTCCAACATGCAGCGACAGGCCGTGCCTCTGATCATGCCCGAGGCCCCCATGGTGGGGACGGGGATCGAGCATCGCGTCGCCAGGGACTCCGGCTCCTGCGTGGTCGCTGCCGACTCGGGCGAGGTGGTGTACGTCGATTCGCGCGAGATACGCGTCCGATCCAAGAGGGGCGAGAGAAAGTATCCCCTGATCAAGTTTCGCCGTTCCAACCAGGGCACGGTGATCCACCAGCGCCCGACCGTCGCCAAGGGCGACCGGGTGAACAAGGGGGAGATCATCGCCGACGGGCAGTCCATCGAGAACGGGGAGTTGGCTCTGGGGCAGAACGTCCTCGTTGCCTTCGTCCCCTGGGAGGGCTACAACTTCGAGGACGCGATCCTGCTGAGCGAGAACCTGGTGAAGGAGGACAAGTTCTCTTCCATTCACATCGAGGAGTACGAGATCGACGCCCGCGAAACGAAGCTGGGGCCGGAGGAGATCACTCGGGACATCCCCAACGTGGGCGAGGACATGCTCCGCAACCTGGACGACTCGGGGATCATCCGCATCGGCGCGGAGGTCAATGCGGGGGACATCCTGGTGGGGAAGGTGACGCCCAAGGGGGAGTCCGACCAGACGCCGGAGGAGAAGCTCCTGCGGGCCATCTTCGGCGAGAAGGCCCGCGAGGTGCGCGACAACTCCCTGAAGCTTCCCCACGGCTCCCGCGGCAAGGTGGTCGCCATAAAACACATGGAGCGCAAGGACAACCCGGAGGGCATGGGCGCCGGCGTCATACGCACCGTAAAGGTGTACGTGGCGCAGTGGCGAAAGATCACCGTGGGGGACAAGATGGCCGGCCGGCACGGCAACAAGGGAGTGGTCAGCCGCATCCTGCCGGTCGAGGACATGCCCTACCTCCCCGACGGGACCCCGGTGGACGTCGTGCTGAACCCTCTGGGCGTGCCGAGCCGCATGAACCTCGGCCAGGTGCTTGAAACCATCATGGGCTTTGTGGCGGTGAACAACGGATGGCACGTCGCCACGCCGGTCTTCGAGGGGGCCCAGGAGAACGAGATCTTCGAGTGCATGAAGACGCTGGCCGATGAAAAGTACCCGGACCTCACGGAGGACGGCATGATCGTCCTGCGCGACGGGCGCACGGGGGAGCCGATGGAGAAGAAGGTCACGATCGGCTGCATGTACATGCTGAAGCTCAACCACCTGGTGGACGACAAGATACACGCGCGTTCCACCGGCCCCTACAGCCTGATCACGCAGCAGCCGCTGGGCGGCAAGGCGCAGTTCGGCGGCCAGCGCTTCGGCGAGATGGAGGTCTGGGCCCTTGAGGGGTACGGCGCCGCGAACGTCCTTCAGGAGATGCTGACCGTGAAGTCCGACGATATCCGCGGGCGCGACAAGACCTACGAGCGCATCGTCAAGGGGCAGAGCCTGGTGAAGCCGGGGATGCCAGAGAGCTTCCGCGTCCTGGTCAAGGAGCTTCAGGGGCTGGGGCTGGACGTGGAGGTGGAGTACGACGACGGCACCATCGGCGGCATACCCCTCGACGAGGACGAGGAGAAGCTGCCTGAGCCGGGCCTCCCGGAGATACTGCCCGACGCCTTCGAGGACGAGTCCCCGGCGGGAGCCGACGGACAGGAGGCACAGGAGCAGGAGGGCGGGTTCCTTGAGGACGAGGAGCCGGATGAGGGGGAGCTCTTTAAGGCGGACATCTTCGAGGAGGATGCGGATATGGCAAAGGATGATCCGGACGATTCGCTCGCCAAGGATATATCTCTGATCTCGGATGAGGAAGAAGGGGACTGACGGGATGGCCAGAAAGGAAATTGTCGGGGTCAGGATCAAGCTGGCGACGCCGGAGCGCATCCGCGAGATATCGAGCGGAGAGGTGAAGAAGCCCGAAACGATCAACTACCGCACGCTGCGTCCTGAAAAGGACGGGCTCTTCTGCGAGCGGATCTTCGGCCCCACGCGCAGTTACGAGTGCACCTGCGGGAAGTACAAGCGCAGCGGCCCGAAGTTTCGTGGCGTGATCTGTGACCGGTGCGGCGTCGAGGTGACCGACAACCGCGTGCGCCGGGAGCGCATGGGGCACATCGAGCTGGCCGTTCCCGTGGTGCACATCTGGTACCTCCGGGGGATTCCGAGCCGCCTCAGCCTGCTTTTGGGGACCAGCGCAAAGGACCTGGAGAAGGTGGTTTACTTTGCCCCCACGCGCAAGACCGAGAACGCCTGGAAGGTTACGGCCGTCGGCAGCCGTCCGGACCTGGTGCACAAGGATTCCGTCATCTCGGAGAGCGAGCTGAAGGTCCACGCGCACTACGACCCCAAGTTTCGTGCCGAGGAGGCGTTCTCCCTCGAGAGCGTGGACGACGTCCCCGTCGACGAGGGCGACGTCCTGTCCGCGCAGCAGGTGGGGCGCTTCAAGGCGGACTACGGCGACGACACCTTCAAGGTGGAGCCTGCCTTCGAGCTCATCGAGGCGATCGAGGGGCTGGACCTGAACGTGGGGGAGATCGTCCCCGCCTCCAGAGTGGAGGAGTGCTCCGCGCAGGCGGGGACCGAGTCCCACTTCGTCAGGGCGAAGGTCGGCGGGAGCGACGCCTTCATCGTCACGGCGGCCTTGAAGCTGCCCTTCTCCAGGGGCAGCATCCTCTCGAAGTCCGAGAAGGACATGTTCGAGCAGAGGTATCCCAGGCGCTTCAACGCCGTGCGCCTTGGCGTGACGGTTGACGACCCCTGCTACCTGGTCGTCGAGGCGGGAAACTCGCCCTTCACTCAGGCGGACGTCATCTATGAGCGCCAGGAGCTGCTCTGCGCCGAATACGACAAGAAGTTCGAGGCGGGGATCGGCGCGGACGGCGTGCAGACGCTGGTCAATCGGCTGGACCTGGACCTGCTCACGGCCTCCCTTCGCGAGGAGATCGCCGAGAGTAGCGGGCAGAAGAAGCGCAAGCTGGTGAAGCGCCTTCAGGTTGCGGAGGACTTTCGCAAGAGCGCCTCGCAGCCGCAGTCCATGATCCTGAACGTCCTGCCCGTTATCCCGCCGGACCTGCGTCCGCTGGTGCAGCTCGACGGAGGACGCTTCGCGACGTCGGACCTGAACGACCTCTACCGACGCGTCATCAACCGCAACAACCGCCTTCGGAAGCTGCAGGAGCTCCACGCGCCGGAGATCATCATCCGCAACGAGAAGCGGATGCTCCAGGAGTGCGTGGACGCCCTGATCGACAACGGCCGTATCGGCAAGGCGGTGACGGGGGCCAGCAACCGTCCCCTGAAGAGCCTGACGGACCTCCTGAGGGGCAAGAAGGGACGCTTCCGTCAGAACCTCCTGGGCAAGCGCGTGGACTACTCCGGAAGGTCCGTCATCGTCATCGGCCCACAGCTCAAGATCTATCAGTGCGGCCTGCCCAAGCAGATGGCGCTTGAGCTGTTCAAGCCCTTCGTCGTGCGTCAGCTGGTGGACCGGGGCATCGCGCCGAACGTGAAAAGCGCAAAGCGCGTCATCGAACGCGGACGCGAGGAGATCTGGGGCATCCTGGAGGAGATCATCAAGGACCATCCCGTGATGCTGAACCGCGCGCCGACCCTTCACCGCCTGGGCATCCAGGCTTTTGAGCCCGTTTTGATGGAGGGAAAGGCCATTCGGCTGCACCCGATGGTCTGCACGGCTTTCAACGCGGACTTCGACGGCGACCAGATGGCCGTACACGTCCCCCTCTCCCTGGAGGCTCAGGCGGAGGCACGGCTCTTGATGCTCTCCGCCAACAACCTGCTTTCACCGGCCAGCGGGCGGCCCGTCGTGACGCCGACGCAGGATATCGTCCTCGGCGTCTACTACCTGACGGACATGAAGCCCGGATTGAAGGGCGAGGGGATGCACTTCGCCAGCATCGAGGACGTGCTGTCCGCCCACGATCACGGCATGGTTCACATCAACGCCCGCGTCTGGCTGAGGAAGGACCCGACGTGGAAACGCCAGCCCATGGGGCGCCACCAGTACGGCGACCCGAACGGGGAGGCGGTCGTCGTGGACCGGGCCGAGGACGTCGCGGCTCCGGAGGGGGCCAGCGTCTTCTTCGAAACGTCGCCGGGGCGGGCGCTGTTCAACAGCATCATCGCCCACGACCTGTGCTACGTGAACTACCAGTTGGGCAAGAAGAAGATCGGCAGCCTGCTGGACGAGGCCTACGACAAGATCGACCGGGCGGGGGTCGTCGAGATGCTGGACGCCATCAAGTCGCTGGGCTACCATTGGGCGGCGAAGAGCGGCATCAGCTTCGGCGTCAAGTCGATCATCATCCCTCCGGAGAAGGCCGAGATCACGAGGGCGACCCAGATCGAGGACGATGCCGCCAAGGACAATTACGAGATGGGGCTTCTGACCCACGACGAGTACCTGGACCAGAAGGGCGAGCTTTGGGCCAGGGCCACGAAGGACATCGCCAATAAGATCACCGAGCACATGGTTCCGGGGAACTCCGTCCTCATGATGGTGGAGAGCGGCGCCCGCGGAAGCCTGGGGCAGATGGGGCAGATGGCCGGCATTCGCGGGCTGATGTCGGACCCGACCGGCAAGACGATCGACTACCCCATCACGGCCAACTTCCGCGAGGGGATGAACATGCTGGAGTACTTCATCTCCACCCATGGCGCGAGAAAGGGCCTGGCGGACACCGCCCTGAGGACGGCGAAGTCCGGCTACCTCACGCGGCGCCTTGTGGACGTGGCCCAGGACCTGATCATCACGGAACACGACTGCGGCACGGACAAGGGGATCTGCATCCGGCCCCTGATGAGCGAGGGGAAGGTGATGATCCCCATCAGCGAGCGCATCGCCGGGCGGACCGCGCTGAACGACATCCTCGCGCCGGAAACCCAGGAGGTCCTAGTCCACAAGGGGGAGATCATCTCTTACGAGAAGGCCAGCGCGATCGACGCCGCGGGCCTTGAGGAGGTCTGGGTCCGCAGCCCGCTGGCCTGCGGGCTGAAGCGCGGAATCTGCCAGAAGTGCTACGGGCTGGACCTCTCCTCGCGCTACCTCATCCCGATCGGGGAGGCGGTGGGCGTCGTGGCGGCCCAGTCCATCGGCGAGCCGGGGACGCAGCTCACGATGCGCACGTTCCACACGGGCGGCGTTCGCCAGGCTGAGGACATCACCCAGGGTCTGCCGCGCATCGAGCAGCTCTTTGAGGTGCGCCGTCCGCGCAAGGTTTCCCTGCTTGCGGGCCTGGATGGTTTTGTCGAGGAGATACGAAACGCCGACGGCAAGCGTCGGGTGATCGTTTCGACGCTCGACGGTTCGGAGAAGATCACGCACGCGATCCCGTCCTCCCAGGACCTTCGCGACGACATCGCGGAGGGAAAGACGGTGACCCGAACGACCCCCCTGACGGAGGGGAGCATCGACCCGCAGCAGCTGCTGGACGTCAGCGGCATCTCTGCGGTGCAGCGTATGCTGGTGGATGAGATTCAGTACGTCTACCACTCTCAGGGCGTTTCCATCAACAACAAGCACATTGAGGTGATCCTTCGCAAGGTGGCGCCCCTCAACCGGGTGCGGGTCATCGAGGAGGGGGACACCTCCTTCGTGGCGGGGGATATGGTGTGGCTTGACGAGGTCGAGGCGGCGGAGAGGGAGATTCGTGAGGACAACGAGCGCTACGTCGCGGAGGCCGTGCGAATCTTCTCCGGCGACGTGCTGACCGGCGCCGAGAAGATGTGCGAGGAGGTGCAGCCGCTCCTGGACAAGCCCCTGGACGGGGACGCGCTCCGCACGCTCCTGACGCCGGGCATGATGCTCACCTCCCTGACGCTGTCCCACGAGGGGCGCAGCATCGAGGTCATCATCGGCGAGGCCGCCTTCCGAAAGCAGATGGAGGGCCTGGAGCTCGTCTCGGACTTTCAGGACGGCGAGGAGAGGCTGGAGGGGGGAACCCGGCTCGGCAAGGCTGAGCTCCGCACGATCACCGCGCGGGACCCCCACGTCATCCTGGTGCGGAACAGGGACCTGCTGGAGCAGAAGGCCGGCTCCGCGTGGCTCGCGGAGGACGTGGTGTGCGACGGCCAGGTCCTGGCTCCGATGGACACCCAGCTCACCCCGGAGGCCGCGGCGCTGGCGGCTGAGAAAAACGTGGATCGACTCAAGGTGTGGCACAACGTGGACCACATCAACGTGACGGATACGTTCCGCACCTCGTTGATGGAGGACGACAGGGTGTGGGGCTGCAACCTCCTGAGCGCTTCGGATGCTGACGGCAAGCTGATCGAGAAGGTGCCGCAGTTCGTCGATGCCAGCGTGATCCAGGGCCTCGCGCAGGGGGAGATATCGGCGCTTGAGACCGATTCGGAGGTTCAGACCAGGGAGGCCCTGTTCGAGAGGTTCCTCGCGGAAAAGCTCAGGGGCAAGGTCCTGCTGGACGCCTCCTTTGCGAAGGAGGGGGCGAAGGCGCCGGAGTTTGGAAAGGAGCTTTCCGCGGCCCAATTGAAGGAGTTCGCTGCGGCGAGCCCGACGGATATCTACGTGCGTTCGGCGGCGGGCAAGGCGGACGAGTATCCGCTGATCCGCGAGGTCACCTTCGTGAGGAAGCTGAGGGAGAGCCCGGAGTGCAAGCCCTTTATCCATGGCATCACGAAGGCTGCGCTGGCCACGGACAGCTTCCTGAGCGCCGCCTCCTTCCAGCAGACGGCCCAGATCCTGGCGGGGGCGGCAGTGCGCGGTCAGATCGATCCGCTGCACGGCCTGAAGGAAAACGTCATTATCGGGCACCTGATCCCCGCAGGGACAGGGGCGGAGCCCTTCCGCGGCATTGCCTCTGCCGCCGATGTGGAGGAGGAATCGACCCCTGCTCCCATCGAGGCCGTGACGGAGGAGGAGGCGACGGAGGCGATCCCCCAGGAGGAGGGCGTGTCCACCGCCCTGTTCGACGAGTGAGCCGAACGCGATCGGCGACGCCGTAGGGAGTTGTAAAGCAAGGGAGCGCCCCGGCAGGGGCGCTCCCTTTAATAAAGAAGGCAAAAAAACGAGGCCTCCAAGGGGCCTCATTTCTGGTCTTACGGTTTGTGAAAGGATATAGGAGGCTTACTACAGTTTCTCGACGTTAGCAGCCTGAGGGCCTTTCTCGCCATTCACGATCTCGAACGAGACCTTCTGGCCTTCGGCAAGAGTCTTGAAGCCATCGCCCTGAATTGCGCTGTAGTGGACGAACACATCCTTCCCCTCATCCGCGGTGATGAACCCATACCCCTTGCTCTCGTTAAACCATTTGACGGTACCCTGAGCCATTAAAAAGAGCCTCCTAAAACAAAGAGAATTACCAACCCTCAAAGGCGGTGTGTACTAAGATTACCGTCTTTGTCAGCTTCTGTCAAGGGGCGGAGGCAGAAAAACGGGCCTGTTTTATGAATTGGGGCACGGTTTGCCGGGTGCATCTCCTGGGACGCCTTCGTCCCCGCCTCAGCGGAGCAGCGCCGCGATGGCGCACAAGACCGAAAGCCCGCTGAGGCCCGCCAGGCTCAGCAGTATCCAGGTGAGCCTTCGCGTCCTCTCCGCCGTTTCGGCGCGTTCCGCCGAGAGCCGCCGGGACCATTCCTCCTCGCGGGCAGCGAGCTCCCGGCGGAGGGCCTCCTGGATCGTCTCTCCCAGGGCCGCGCTCGTCTGGCTCTCCAGGTTGGAGAGCTCTTTCGATAAGGCATCGAGCTCCTGCGTCTGGGCCTGCCTGTGGGCCCGCAGCATCCCCTCCCAGCTGGGGATGGCGACGTCCATGAGCCGTTTCAGGGCCTCTGTGCCGGGGACCTCGCTTGTAGACTCCCGTGCGGCCTCTCGCCCAGCCTCAAGTCCCCCTCGCAGGTCTTCCGCGGCGCGGGCCACCGCTGCTGCTGCGGCCTTCAGCTCTTCCCGTCGCTCAAGGTCCCGTTCCTCGCTCCGTTCCAAGAGGCCCCGGAGCCTGGCGGCCTCTTCATGGAGCTCCTCCACGCCCTTCCCCTGCGCGCTCACGCCCCTCAGGGCGTCCCCTACGTTACGGACCTCCCCGCGGAGCGCGGACAGCTCTTCGAGGACCGTGCCGAGGGGGGCGATCAGGGCCTGCCGGCACGACCGTCCCTCTTCCAGCCCGTCCTTGACGGCGCCCTCCAGCCGGGTCAGCGCCTCGCGCATCCGGGCGATGGTCTGGGCGTCCTCCTGGGCGGAGCGGATGGAACTTGCGGCATCGCCGAAGAACACCCTGAGGGAGGCGATCTCGTCCACGGCGGCGGCCAGGGGCTGAAGCAAGGCTTGACGGCGCTCGGCCTCCCCCCGCAAGCCCTCCTGCAGGGCGCGGGACAGCCCATCGAGGCCGTCCTTCAGCGCCGCCTTGACCTCCTGCGCCGCGTCCTCCCGGTCCAGCCCCTGGGTCAGCGGGGGAAGGAGCCGGGCCGCAAGCTCGGAAACGAGCCGCTCGGTCGTCGGGTCCAGCGGCGGAAGGTCCGCCTGCGGGAACCCGGTCGTCCGGTCATGATCCTGTACTACCTGCATTAAAGAGTCCCTCCAATCCTGTTCTTGCCGTCGTCCTCAGGCCCCCGCGGGGGAGGGGTGATCGATGTCGTGCCTCAGCTTGTCCCTGCCCGCAGCCAGCGCGGCCCGCAGCCCCGGCTCGTCGAACGGTGGGGTAAGGTCAAGTCCGCTCTCGCGCCACAGCGCGGTCAGGGCGTCGAAGTCCGCCGCGTCGGAGGCCGTGGAGAGCTGCTCGCCAAACTCGATGAAGTCCGTGTACCGGGCGTCGTAGTTCTCGTAGACGAACCAGTCCATCCGGCCCCGAAAGCCCCTGCGCTCCCCGAAGGCCGCCACGCGCTCCGGCACGTCGGCGACGAGGTCCGCCAGCTTTCGGTCGAAGAGCCCGCCGTGGGCGAAGGCGAGAACCCAGCGTGGCGCGGATGCCAGGGCCGCCGCATAGGGGGCCCTGGCCAGGTCGGAGAGCCCTGAGTCCACGCGCGCCAGGTCCAGGTGGACGATGGGCGTCCAGTCCGCCAGGAGCCCCTCCCATTGGAGGCCGTCGGGCAGGGCGGCCAGTGCGTCGGCGGGCGCGGACAGGAGCCGTAGGCCGCCGGGCAGGGGGGCGTCCGGCACGCACTGGCAGGGGAAGGGCGGGGCGCCCTCGCCGAGAAGGAGCCAGCTTCGTCCCTCCAGGTCCAGTTCCTGCGAGCGCGCCTCCATGAAGCGGGCGTCGTGCATCAAGCGGGACGCCAGACGGAGTCCGTCCTGCCGCCGAAGCCCCAGCAGGGCGAGCTGCCGCCCGCCAGCCAGGGCGGGAAGCGCGAAGAACTTCGCCTGAAGCCTCCGTTCCCCCATGGCCTGTAGCAGGGACGCGAAGAGTCCCGACCTCCGCGCGTCCTGGGTGGGCTCCTCCCTCCCCGGCAGGGGCAGGTCGGATAGATTGGGGACGGAAGGGACCGCCTTCAGGAGCTCGCGGATTCCGGAGCACGCCTCCGTCAGTCGCAGGCGGAGGGCGGCCATCTCAGCCCTTGAGGCGGTAGTTTCCCCTGAGAGGGCACCCGCCTCGGCCTCGGCCCTCTCCTCCTGCGCCAGTTCCAGGTAGACGGGGTCGCAGCAGGCCTCCCGCATGTGGTTCTCCCACCAGTTCAGGTGGTCTCGCAACAGGTCCAGCCGCTTGACGAGGGTGGGGAGCCCGTCCTGGATCAGGGCAGCCCTGGCCTCCTCCAGGGGCCTGTCCTCCCCCGGAGCGGTGGCGATGAGGCGCTCCACGGGGACTTGAGAGCGAAGCTCCGCCTCCTGGCGGCGCAGGTGCCGGTCCATGCCGGGGAGCGCGGTGGGGGAGGGGCTTCCGGAAAGGGTCTCGGAGAACACGCCGTGCTGCAGGAGCGTCTTGCGGCACGCCTCCCTGGCCCGATCCATGCGCTCCGTCATTCGACGGACGACGTCGCTCCACCTCGATTCCCAGCGCAGACAGGCGTCGCGCAGCGCCCCGATGGAGGCGGCGTTCCGGACGTCGGACGCAAAACGGGCGACGTCCAGCTCATGGGATATCGACCGGCTCCACTCGTTGCGGACCGTGGACAGCTCCGCGTTGAGCCAGCGCTGAGCGTCCCGCAGCTCCCGGCCGCGCGCGTCCTGCCGCCCTTTCTCTAACCTCCTCGCCATCCCCTGAGCGAGGCGGTCCGCGGTCCGCTCCAGCATGGCGAGGGCGCGCTGGCCGCGCAGGGCCGTTCCGCACCGGATGAGGTGGCGGCGGAGCTGGGTGAGCTGCCGAAGGAGCGGGTCGAAGTTCGAGCCCTCCCATTCCGGGGACGTGCGGCGGAAAAAGCCGTCGAGCGCAAGCCTTGAGGAGATGGGGATGATGGGGCAGGAGGCGGCGCGGGCTTCCTGCAGGTCCTCCCGCAGCTCCTGTTGGCGTGCCGTGACAGAGCGCAGGACGCGCTCTACAGCAAGTCGTTCCGTTAGATTCGGTTCACGCGCAATGACCTCTGATAGGGCTCCGCTCTGCGCCGTCTCAAGGAACGCTGCCTGTTTGCGCCCCAATGTACGCACCTCCGAGAGGCTTCGCTCCGCATCAGGTATGACTTCCGCAAGTCCCCCGCCGGAGGCGCTGCGGCAAAGCGTATCTTTCAGCGCAGCAAAGCGAAGCGCTGCCTCCTCACAGGCCGCAAGCTGCGCCTTTAGGAGCACGAGCGCCTCGCGAGTCTCATTCGTCATCGCCCTTCACGCCTTATAGTCCAGATTCTTCTTGAGATGCCGCACCTGCTCGCCGCCGCCGCTCCCGTACACGGGATCGACTACGGCGCCGCCGATTCTGCCGAGCTGTCGGTTCACGGCGAGCAGCGCCCCCTCGATCAGGAGGGCGTTCGCCTCGCTGAGCTCCTTCGTCTCCTTGACGATGCGGCTCAGCCGACGGCTGGCGTCAAGCACCGTGCGATGTTCGGCGTCCGTCGGCGCGAGCAGCGCCAGCTCCTCCATATTCGTCTCGGCCGTTACGCCCGGCGTCGCCTGCGCAATGTGCGCCAGCTGTGAGAGCCTCTGCTTCTCGAGCTGCTCGACCGCGCGCGCAAGGAAGTCCTCCTCGGCGACGAGCTTTTCGAGCCCCTCCATGTCAAGCGCAACAAGAAGCCCGCGCTTTCTCTCCTGCACCGCGCGAATCTTCTCGTACTGCGCATACAGCTGAGCAAGTGTTTCCGTGAACGTACTCCACATAAAAGAGCCCCTGTATCAGTAGCGCATCGCGAGCATCTTGGCCGCGATGTCCGCCGACGCGGGTTCATGCGTACGTGCGGAAAGCGCTTCCACGCGCTCAGCACGCACATCGTCCATGCCGCGCAGCTTTTGCAGGATGTCGCC
>NZ_CALHIQ010000084.1 GCF_938030725.1 uncultured Fretibacterium sp.
TCTCCATCGAGCCGGGCATCTACCTGAAGGACGACGTTGGCGTGCGGATCGAGGACCTGGTCCTGGTGACGGAGGAGGGCTGCGAGAGGCTGAACCGTTACAGCAAGGAGCTTGAGGTGCTCCAGTAATCCCAAAGGTTGTTTGACGACGGACGCGAGGGCGGCCCCGGATATTTCCGGGGCCGCCCTCGCGCGAAGTCAGCCTGCGATGACCATCTCAGGGGCCTGCGCGGTGACGAGCCCGCTGGCCAGGACCTCTGCGCCGGCGTATCTTTTCAGCAGGTCCGTCAGCTCCGTCTGGGCCGCCCTCAAGTCTTCCATACGGTGGGGCTCGATGCACTCCATGACGATAAACTCGTTGACGGTGCCGTCCGTCACCGCCGTTCGGCGGCCGTCGCGCCAGTTCCAGCAGCGGCACACCGCACCGGCTTCGTCGTAGTACCCGATTTCTCCGGGGAGCGGCGGGTCCTGGGCATCTTCGCCCAGGGGCAGAAAGTCCTCGGTCCCCTTCATGGCCCCCAGGTGCAGGTCGCCAACGAAGGCGTCCAGGTCCTCCGCCCCGATGGGGAACCCGTATCGGAGGGAGATCGCGTTCGTCAGGTCCACGGTGGGGGCGATGGAGGTCAGCGGCTTGTCGTGCAGGACGCGCTTCAGCAGGTTCTCGATGGAGCAGCGGGCTCCCTTCTTGGTGGGGAACCTTCGGTAGGCCTCTCGCCAGCTTGCGGGGATGGCGTTCTCCGAAATGACGTCCGAGGTCAGGTGCTTCCGCGCCTCCAGGTTGGCCTGGGCCAGCAGGGCCCGGATATCCCCGGCCTGAGCTTCCGCGGGACGGCGGGCCTCAGGCCCCAGGTGCACGCAGAGCACCGCCAGCGCCGCGTCGGGAAAGAGCGCCTGAAAGGCGTCGTCGAGGATCAGTCGTTTCATCGTGTCCTCTCCTCAAGTTAAAAGGGCCCCAGGTTGATCGCCTGAGCGACGGCCACCAGGATGCAGCCCAGCACCACCCACCAGCAGAACACGCGCCAGCTGTACTTCATCCAGTCTGAAAGGCGAGGATCATGGCGTCCAGCGAGCTGCGCCCCTCCTCGGGCCGGATGGCCGCGTGAGCCGCCCGGCCGTGGTACGTCACCGTGAAGCTGGTCAGGGCCATGGACTTGACGTCCGTCGTCGTTTCGCCGCTGCCGTGCATCATCAGGGCGACGTCGATGTCGTGGAAGCAGTCCCCGTGCTTCAGCATGAGGACCTTTCCGCTCACCGTCTCCTCCGCCGGCGTCCCGTAGACGACGACGCTGAAGGGCGCCTTGATGCCTCCGTCCTTCAGGGCCGTGGCCGCTCCCAGGATGCAGGGCCCCTGCATCTGGTGACCGCAGGCGTGCCCCTGGGCTGGGAGCGCGTCGTACTCGCAGAGCAGTCCGATGCGGGGGCCGCCCTCCCCCTGGCGCCAGACGGCCCGAAACGCCGTTTCAAGCCCCCCCACGCCGCGCTCCACGGCAAAGCCCCGCTCCTCAAGCCACGCGGTGAGCAACTGGGACGCATGCCGCTCCGTCAGGCCAACCTCCGGATGGTCGTAGATGTCGTCGGACATCCGGGAGAGCTCCGGCCTGAGGGAGTCGATAAAGCGGTTCATCCGTTCCTTCAAAGTGATCTTTCCTCCTGTCGTGTACGGGGTGCTTTGCCACGTTAAAAACTTGACTGTGTTCAAAAATGATAGCATAAATTGATGGGCGTGGGAAGGAGCTGCGCCCCCGCCCCCGTCGTCAAAAGTCACTGCTGTTAAATTTTAATATAAGCAGTATTCTTCTGGATATATAGACGCTTTTGGGTTAAACTTATGTTGCAGTAGAAAGCAGTTCAATAAATATTAAGGAGTAGGAGGGGGAGTCTATGACCGGCGGCACACTTCCTGGGTGCGGTTTTCTGGAGGTGGTGGAGATGAAACATCTGCGCGTTCTCAAGACGGTGGAGAGGACCGGCGTGAAGGCCTGGCTGGTCGGAGATTCCGCCCGCATGATCGAGATGGGCATCGATCCGAAGGTCATGACGCTGGCCGTGGACGCAAGGGACCTGAGCTCTCTGAGCGACAGGCTGGATAGCGCGACGGTTGACGCCAAAGGGACGTTCCCCGTCCTCCGGGGGACGGTTCTGGGCGCGCCCTTCCGGGCTTACAGCCTCCAGGGCGACACGATCGCGGACGACCTGGCACGCAGGGACCTGAGCATCGAGGCCATCGCCCTGCGCAGCGACGGCGGGGTGGTGGACCCCTTCGGCGGGCGCCGCGACATCCGAAACCGCGTCATCCGCCTGACGGGCGACGACGTGGACCTGATCGACAGGGACCCGCTGCGCATTGTGCGCATCCTGCGCTTTGCGGCGGAGCTGGGGATGGACGTCTTCTGGCGGACCGACATGGACGTGCGCGATTTCCTTAGGGGCCACTCGGACCGCATGAACGCCATCCCCGCCGAACGCTGGGGGCGGGAGATCATCAAGGGCATGAAGGAGCGCCCCTGGCGCTTCATCAGACTCTGCGACCACTACAACCTGCTGCCCTTCTTCCTGAAGGACCTGGAGGATCTGAAGTCCGTGCCGGACGGGCGCGGAAGGACGCTCTTCAGCCACGTCATGGCGACCCTGTCCGTCATCGAGAGGCGTCTGCCGACCCACAAGATCATGCAGGACGAGGCCTTTATCCTGGCGGGGCTCTTCAGCCGCATCGGCACCAGGTCGTTGGACGCCGGGGACGAAGGAGAGCGGAGGAAGAACGAGGCGCTGACCTCCTCCTTCCTGAGCCAGTGGAACATCCCGGCGGAAACGATTCGCGCCGCGCAGGCCATCATCGACGGCTACCGCAGGTTCTACGAGCCGCGGACGGAGGAGGACCTGTGCCGGTCCGTGCTGGAGCACGGGGCCGACGCGATGGCGGCGGGACTTGACTTCGCGGGCTGCATCGCGCGGGCGGAGGGCCTGCCGCACCTGGAGACGCTGTCCGACAATCGATGGCGTCTGGCCCAGGTGCTGCGCCGCTTCAAGTCCGTGGCGCTTCAGACGGGGGGCGCCTCGCGCTTCCTCGGAGGGGACGAGGTGATGAGCCTCCTTCGGCTGGCTCCAGGGCGCATCATCGGCGCTCTTTTGGACGGGCTTGACGTGGCCGTCGGCACGGGGCGGGTGACGAACCGCGCTCAGGCCGAGGAGTGGGTCGTCAGCCATGCACGCTCCGTCTGACACGATCGCCGCGATATCGACGGCTTGGGGCGAGGCGGGCATCGCCGTCGTGCGGGCGTCCGGCCCCTGTGCCGTGCCGCTGGCCCGGTCGGTCCTGCGCTTTGGGCCGAAGGGCTTCCCCCCGCCCCGGACGATGTGCCTGGCCGCCCTCCTGGACGGCGCGGACAACGCCATCGATCAGGTCCTGGCGGTCCACTTTCCAGGGCCTCACAGCTTCACGGGCGAGGACGTGGTGGAGGTCCACACGCACGGGGGAACGTTGGTGGCCCAGCTGTGCCTTGAGGGACTGCTGCGGCGGGGGGCCCGCATGGCGGAGCCGGGGGAGTTCACCCGCAGGGCCTTTCTGAACGGGCGCATGGACCTGTCCCAGGCCGAGAGCGTGCTCGGCATCATCCGCTCCCGCAGCGAGGAGGCCCTGCGGGCCGCGGCGCGGACCCTGTCGGGGGAGTTCTCCGAGTTCGTGCGCCAGATCCGCGACGAGCTCCTGACCCTGCAGGGGGACCTTGAGGTGGGATTGGACTTCCCGGAGGACGCAGCGCCGGCCCTGGACCCGATCGGTCTGCACGACGCACTGGAAACGCTGCGCATCAGCCTGCGGGACTTGGAGGACCGCTGCTCCTTGGGCCTGCTGCTCCGGGAGGGCATCCGAGTGGTCATCTCCGGCCGCCCCAACGTGGGCAAGTCGTCCCTCCTGAACGCCCTGCTGAAGCAGTCCCGTGCCATCGTGACGGCCGTGCCGGGCACGACGCGGGATATTATCGAGGAGACCGTCACCTATCGGGGCATCCCCATCCGGCTGGTGGACACGGCGGGGTTGCGCGTCCCCTCCGACGAGATCGAGGCCAGCGGCATTGAGCGGGCGCGGGCGGCCCTGAAGCAGGCGGACATCTGCCTGTGGCTCCTGGACGGCTCCGCCCCCCTGGAGGACGCGGACCGGGATTACATCCGCAGCCTGGGGACGCGGGAGTCGATCATCGTCCTGAACAAGGCGGACAAGGCCCTTGCAGTGACGGAGGATGACCTGCGGGCCATCGTCCCGGAAGGGAGGACGCTCGCCATCTCCGCCAAGACGGGGGAGGGCCTGGACGCCCTCAAGGAGGCCATCGTCGCCATCGCTACGGCGGGTGGAGCACTGGACGTGGGGCTGAACGTCACGGCACGGCAACTGTCGGAGCTTCGCGCCTGCGCGGAGGCCATCGCGGAGGCTCAGAGGGTCCTGGAGGCCGACATGGGACAGGACGTGACGGCGTCCCTCCTGGGCACGGCCAGGAAAGCCCTGGAGCGCACGCTGGGAATCGCAGCGGACGACGACCTCCTGGACTCCATCTTCAGCCGCTTCTGCGTCGGCAAGTAGGCCGGCAGCGAGGCAGACCTTTAAGAGAGCGCAACGACAGAAAGCGGCGGGCCTTGACCCGCCGTTTTTTTGTTCCCCGCCTTTACATTTCGTCCGCGCCATAGTAAACTACAATTAAATAAACAAATGCCACTATTTAAAATTTACTGATCTGAAAAAACACCAGTTTAACAGGGCGCAGTAAAGGGGCGCCGTATCCACCTTGATTGCCGTTGGCTGCATGATTCTCTTGAGCTTGTTTTAAGCTCCGTTCGTTCCAGCCCCCGCAAGAAGCTTGTGCCGGTGGGTATGTAAAAAACAAAGCGAGGTTAGGCCGATGATCATGAACCCTTCTGCAGTGAAGCGCGTTGTGATGGATGGAAAGAGCCTCTCCCTTGAGGGCTTCGTCGCCGTTGCGCGGTTTGGCGCCTCCGTGGAGCTGGCCGAGTCCGCCCTCCGCGCCATGGAGCGATCCCGGACGCTGGCGGAGAAGATCGTGGGGGAGAAGCGCGCGGCCTACGGCATCACCACAGGCTTCGGGGACTTTCAGAAGGTGGCGGTGCCGGAGGAGATGTCGAACCAGCTCTCCACGAACCTGATCCTGAGCCACTGCACGGGCACGGGGGACCCTTACGCCGCCGAGGTGGTGCGCGGCATGATGCTCCTGCGGGCCAACGCCCTGTGCGAGGGGGTTTCCGGAGTGCGGCCCGTCCTGGTGCAGATGCTCGTCGAGATGCTGAACCGGGGAGTGACGCCCGTCGTCCCCCAGAAGGGGTCCCTTGGGTCCTCCGGCGACCTGGCGCCGCTGGCCCACATGACGCTGCCCCTCCTGGGGCGCGGGCGGGCGCTGTATCAGGGCGTGGAGATGAGCGGAGCGGAGGCGATGGAGAAGGCAGGGATCCCGACGTTGAGCACGCTGGCCTGCAAGGAGGGCCTGGGCATGACGAACGGCACCTGCGCCATGACGTCGGTCGGGGCCCTGGCCCTCTACGACACGATTTGCGCGGCCCAGCTGGCGGACGTCATCGCCTCCCTGTCCTTCGAGGGGCTGACCGCCCTGAAGGACGCCTTTGACCCGCGCGTCCACCAGGTCCGCGGCCAGAGGGGGCAGATCCGGGTGGCCGCCAACATGCGCCGCCTGATGGAGGGGTCCGAGATACTGGACCGCTGCCAGGGGGATCGGGTGCAGGACGCCTACGCTCTGCGCTGCGTGCCCCAGTACCACGGCGCGGTGCGCGACGCGCTGGACTACGTGCTGGACAAGGTGGAGATCGAGCTGAACGCCGTCACGGACAACCCCCTGCTGTTCCTGGAGGACGAGGCCGTCATCTCGGGGGGCAACTTCCACGGCGAGCCCATGGCCATCCCCTTCGACACCCTGGGCATCGCCTGCTCCGAGCTTGCCAACATCTCCGAGCGGCGCACGGAGCGCATGGTCAACGCGGCGCTCTCCAATGGCCTCACCCCGTTCCTGACGACGAAGGCCGGCGTGAACTCCGGCTTCATGATCGTCCAGTACGCCGCGGCCTCCATGGTGTCGGAGAACAAGGTGCTGGCGCACCCGGCCTCCGTGGACTCCATCCCCTCCTCCGCAAACCAGGAGGACATCGTTTCCATGGGCACCACCGCCGCGCGCAAGGCCGGCTGGATCGTGCAGAACACCCTCTCCGTGCTGGCGGACGAGCTCTTGACGGCCTGTCAGGCCATCGACATCCGCCGCCGCCTGGACACCCACGGCCAGGGGATCACGCCGCTGCACGAGGCGCTCTTGAAGCACGTGCGCGAGCGGGTGGCCTTCTACGAGGTGGACCGGGAGATCTGGCCGGACATCGCGGAGGTCGAGAGGATGGTCCGCAGCGGCGAGCTCCTGGAGATCGTGAGAGCGCACGTCCCCGACCTGGAGTAGGCCGTCGTGAGCCTCGTTAGGTTGAAGGTCGTCCGCGCGGACCCGGCGGGCAACGCCACGCTCTTCGTGCTGACGCCCGTCGACCGCGCGCTGCGCGCCGACGCCGCGGGAAAGCTGATCGCCGCCCTGCCGGAGATGAAGGTCGAGCAGGTGGGCTTCGCCTCCGCACCCCTCATGGGCGGTGCCGCCCGGCTTGAGATGGCCGGGGGCGAGTTCTGCGGCAACGCGGCCCGTGCCTGGGGCATGTGGACCGCACGGGAAGCAGGGCGCGTCCCTCGGCCTGAGAGGGTGCGGATCGAGGTCAGCGGCTGCAGCCACCCCATCGCGGTGGACGTGGACTGGGCGGAGGGCACGGCGCGGACGGAGATGCCCCTGCCCCTTGCGGCTCGCCCCGTCCCGGAGTTCGGGGGGACGTTGGTCCACCTGGGCGGCATCGCTCACCTCGTGGTTTGGGACGAGGTTCCGAGCCGCGACTTCTTCCACCGCGCGGAGCCGGCCTTTAAGGGGATGGCCGGGCTTGAGGCCTATGGCGTCATCTTCCTGAACCGTCTCGACGCGGCGGGAGAGGCGCGGCTAACGCCGTTCGTCAAGGTCCCCTCCGTGGGGACGCTGTTCCAGGAGGGCAGCTGCGGGTCCGGCAGCCTGGCCGCGGCGGTGGCGGAGAGCATGGAGGTCCGGGACGGCGAATTCTGCAGGCGGTACGTCCAGCCCGCCGGGGCCCTGACCGCCTCGGTCGTCCGGCGGGATGGGGCGGTGCGGAGCGCCTTTATCGAGGGGCCGGTTTCCCTGGACGAGCCGGTCGAGGTCGAGCTTGACCTATATGCGGTGAGGTGATGCCGTGATGCTATAATTTTTTAAGAGGGGCGGAAGCGGCCGGCGGACGGGCCGCCCCCTAGGCCGAGGCGCATTGTGAGCCACATCTTTGACCTTGCGGACTTTATTCAGACAAAAGGAGGGTTTAGATTGTCTATTCTGACCAACCCGGTAACGGTTTCCGTCATCGTGCTGTGCGTGCTGTGCCTTTTCAAGCTCAACATCCTGGCGGCCATGCTGGTGGCCTGCTACGCCGGCGCCCTGGTGGGCGGCATCCCGTTCCGCGACGTGATGGGCATCATCACGGAGGGGTTCAGCAGCAACGCCGAGACGGCCCTGGCATACCTGCTGCTTGGCACCTTCGCCACGGCCATCGCCACCACGGGCCTTGCGGACATCATGGGCAAGAAGATGTCCCGCCTGATGGGAGACCGGCGGGCGGTGCTGCTGCTGATCCTGGCGGGCGTCAGCTGCTTGTCCCAGAACCTCATCCCCATCCACATCGCCTTCATCCCCATCATGATCCCGCCGATGTTGGCCATGTTCAACCGCATGAAGCTGGACCGCCGCGGCGCGGCCTGCTCCCTGGCCTTCGGACTCAAGGCGCCCTACATCGCCATCCCCTTCGGCTTCGGCACGATCTTCCACGGCATCATCGCAAAGAACATGACCGAGAACGGCATGCCCATCGAAACGGCCGTGGTCTGGCACTACACGTGGCACCTCGGCGTGGCGATGTTCCTCGGCCTGCTGATCGCCATCTTCATCTCCTACGCCGCTCCCCGCGAGTACAAGACGCTGGACGTGGACACGTCGGCCACGGACGCCATCTCCGAGGAACTGAAGCCGGCTCACTGGATCACGGTCCTGGCCATCTTCGTTGTGGTCGCGGTGCAGATTTGGACCGAATCCCTGCCCCTCTCCGCCCTGAGCGGCCTCGTGGTGATGTTCGCCCTGAGAGCCGTCCCCTGGAGCAGGATCGACGACCAGTTTGCGGGCGGCATCAAACTCATGGGCATGATCGCCTTCGTGATGCTGATCGCGGGCGGCTATGCCGGCGTCATGAAGCAGACGGGCGGCGTCGACGAACTGGTTCACGCGGCGGCCAACGCCATGAGCGGCAGCAAGGTCATGGCGGCGACGATGATCACCCTCATCGGCCTCCTGGTGACGATGGGCATCGGCACCTCCTTCGGCACGATCCCCGTGCTGGCGGTGCTCTACGTCCCGCTCTGCAAGCACATGGGCTTCTCCACGCCGGCGACGTGCCTCCTGATCGCGGCAGCGGCGGCCCTCGGCGACGCGGGCTCCCCGGCCTCCGACACGACCCTCGGCCCCACGGCGGGCCTGAACGCGGACGGCCAGCACGACCACATCTGGGACACCTGCGTTCCCACGTTCCTGCACTTCAACATCCCGCTGATGGTCGCGGCGATCATCCTGTCGCAGTACCTGTAGCGCGGCGCCGCAGGCTTCCGGGCCTGACCCTCGGCCGGCGGGGCGAAAACATCGCCCCGCCCCTTTTTTTGCCCCTGGGTCAGCCTGGACGCCGCTCCCGGAGGTATCGGTACGTGCTGTCCGGCGTCATGGCCCGAACGGTGCCCCAGTCTTGGGCGGCCAGCGCAGCCCGCACCCGCGATGCGCTGATGGCCTCTCCCCCTGCGGAGGCCCGCTCCACCACCACGACCTGGATGCCGCACTTCGGCAGCCGCTCGAGGAGCGCCTCGTTGTAGCGCGCCGTGGACGGACTGAAGGGCTCCGTCCCCACGTAGCGCCTCGCGATGCCGAGGGCGGGGGCCACGAGGTCGCAGAAGACGGCTGCATCCAGCGCGCCCTGCGCCGCGGCCAGCGACTCCTGCCGCGTGAAGTAGGCGGGAAAGGTGCGCGCGGAGATGACGTACTCGCCGCCCGACAGGACCTCGACGTTGGCCAGGTCCGCCGTGCCCTCGCGCATCAGCCGGAATCGGACGTCGAAGGGGAACTCCGACCGGTCCTCGCGCACGGCCAACACCCATACCCAGGGGTTCTCCGAGGCGGCCCGCTCCACGAGGTGCCGATGTCCCAGCGTGAAGGGGTTGGCGTTCATCACGACGCAGGCGTGAGGTGCGGGCCGGCCCTTCGCCTGACGCCGAAGGCCCTCCGCGTAGGCCGAGGCGCTGCCGCTTCCGACCTCCAGAAGGACGGCGTAGGGCCGTGCGTCCGCCACCCTGCGAAATCCAAGGCCTGCAAAAAAACGCTCCATGTCGGGCTTGGTGATCACCTGCCAATAGGTGATGCCGCGCTGGACGGCCCTCTGGATCAGGGCCGTGATGAGCGTGGCGGAGAGCCCTTCCCCACGGTGCGCCGCGTCGACGGCGACCCCCTGCAGCAGGTTCCCCTTCAGGAAGCCGCACCCCACGAGGCGCCCGTCCTCGTAGAGCCCTACGCCCTCGTCCGCCTCCTCCGGCAGCGTGAGGTCGTTCGCCTTCAGGAGCGCCGCCAGTTCCGGGTCCCTCTCCGGCCGATAGATCGCGTCCACGCTGACCTCTCCCATGACGACCACCTCCCGCACAACACGGATTCCGTTGCTCCGCTGCCTCTGCAACGGCACAGGCCCTGTAAGTCCGTTTCGAAAATCCGCGCTTTTCATTCTATTTTAAAACCGTTAGTCGCAGGGTTTTACTCTCATAAAACACAAATTTTATTATATCATTTGAGCCGTACCGAAAGCGGGGCGCGCCTTACCGGAGCAGGGCGGCACTTTGAGAGGGGACATTGGGATGACGGGCGGGGAGCGAAGGGGCGGACGGAGGATCGAGTTTTTTGCGCCGAGGGCCGTGGGGCTGGAAGAGGTGTTGCAGGCACGGGAGCGGCGCCAGGCGGCGCAGCGGGCTCTGCTGGCGCGGTGGGGAACGCCCCTCGTCAGCCTTTGTATGAACGTCCCCGGCCCCGTCAAGGATACGCCCCTGATCGAACTGGCCTTCCGTCATGGACTTGACGAGCTCGAGGCGCGTCTGCCCCCGCCCCTGGCCATGGAGGTGAGGCGGGATGCGGCTGGGCCGGAGGCCCTCCTCGCGTTCCGGATGGAGGCGCCCGCTCTCAAGGCCCTGGGGGAGGCGGTCGAGGCGGAGGCGCCCGTGGGGCGGCTCCTCGACGTGGACGTGTTGGACGGGGAGGGACACAAGCTCTCCAGGGCCGTGCCCCGCACCTGCATTGTGTGCGGCGGGCCGGCCTTTGACTGCGCCCGCAGCCGGGCCCACGGGTTGGCTGCCGTCGAGGCGGCAGCGCGGGCGCTCCTGATGGGCTGGGCTGCGCCGCGCTTTGCGGAGGCGGCGGAAGCCGCGCTGTTGGAGGAGGCGCGCCTCACGCCGAAGCCCGGCCTGGTGGACCGGTCGAACAACGGCGCCCACCGCGACATGGACCTCCCCATGCTGGAGAGGAGCGCCAGGGCGCTTCGCCCGTACTTCGAGCGATTCTTCAGGGCGGGAATGGATGAGCCGGACCGGTTCCTCCCGCTGCGGGGGATCGGCGTGGAGGCGGAGGCCGCGATGATGGAGGCCACGGGGGGCGTCAATGCGCACCGCGGGGCGATCTTCGCCCTGGGGCTGCTGCTGGGGGCGCTTGGGGCGTCGCTCCTTGACGGGCGGGACGTCCTTCAGCGCGCGGCGGCCCTGGCGAGGCAGAGGCGTGGGGGAGGCGAGGGGTCCCACGGCGCGTCGGTGCGCACCCGCTACGGCGCAGGCGGGGCGGTGGAGGAGGCCATGGCCGGGTTCCCGACGGCCTTCCGGGCGCGGGCCGCTCTGGAGGCGAAGGGGCCGCTGACGGCGCTCCTGGGGCTCCTTGCGCGCTGCACGGACACTAACCTCCTGTATCGCGGCGGACGGAAAGGGCTCCTCCTGGTCCGGGCGATGGCGCGGGCCGCCCTCTGCCTGCCGCAGGGGATGCACCCCTGGGCAGCGCGGGGCATGGACCGCGTGATGATCCGCCGGAACCTCAGCCCCGGAGGGTCCGCGGACCTCCTGGCCCTGGCCCTCTTTATGGAGCGGGCGGGGCTGTAGGGAGGTAGAGGCAGGTCGCGTGTCCCGTGGTGCGCGGCGAAGGGCGCGAGGCGTAGTCGTCGGAGTTGCTGCGCTCCAGCAGGACGGCTTCCCCGTTTCCCAGGGTCTGCATCAAGGCGAGGAAGAGCCGTGCGCCGCGCCGGCAGTCCACGTCCAGCCCACCGATCTCGCCCGTGCGAAAGCCCCTCAGGACCGCCAGGGTCCGGTCGTCCTCCGCGTCGGACTCGGCCCGCGGCTTGTAGTGGGACAGGTCCATGCTCAGGAGCACCACGCCCCCCTCCTGGCGCAGCAGGCGCGTCAGCACGCGGTGCGCGCGCAGGAGCTCCATGTCGCTGGCGCCGGTCCGCACCAGGAGGCACAACACCTCCGCGCCGGGAAAAAAGCGCTGGACGCGCGGGATGTGTTCCGTGACGCAGTGGTCCCGCTGCACGGCGTCGTCCTGGCGGGGCATGGCCCAGGAGAGGGCGCGCGCAGCCGCCGCGTCGCCGGACAGCAGCAGGTCCCCTGCGGGGGTCCTCCAGTCCGGCGCGCCCAGGACGACGCCCGCGCGGGCCCGGCCGAAGTGGTCCGGGCCGATGATCACGACGCGGGCCGGGGTTGCGTCCTCCGAGGCTAGCCGCTCGTAGAGGTGGTCGATCATCGCTCCGGCCACGCTGTGGTGTGGGGCTAGGGCCCCGACGACGCGGGGAGCGGCCTCCGCCGCGGAAACAAGACAGGCGGCGGCCGCCAGGGCCGCCGCAATCCGTCTGAGTCGATTCGATAAGCTAGTCATTGACCTTGTTCTGCCAGTAGGGGAGGGCCGTCTTCAGCTCGTCCTGACGCTTCTCGTCGTAGACGAGGGCCTTCCACTCATCGTCGTCCATCCGCTTTTCCCCCATCGGGGTCGTGAAGGTGTAGTAGGAGAACATGTAGCCCTCCGTGACGCGGAATCCGCCCGACTTGTCGTTGACGTAGACCCGGAGCTTCCTGGGCGTTCCCGTGCCCATGAAGAGGACCTCGCCCGTCGGAACGGAGGTGGCGACGTCCGCCACGAGGGCCATGCGAAGCTGTCGCTGCGCCTCCTCGCCCACGATCTCACCGATGTCCTCGGGCAGGACGGAGGCCAGCCTGAAGCTCAGCAGCTGCTCGAAGTCCTCCCAGGTCATGGAGTCGTCCAGGGCGCGTTCGGCGATCGCCGTCAGCCCACGCATGTCCTTGGCGAAGGACATCAGGTTCGCCGCGTAGTACTCCCGCCATTTCTCGTTCTCCTTGGGCAGGAGCTTCGTCAGGGTTTCCACAAGGCGGTCCGCGGCCTCTGTCAGGGCGCTGTAGAGCGCCGGAACGGGCTCGACGTAGCTGCGGGGGATGGGCAGCTTGAAGGGGCCGGGGATCCAGAGGTCTCCGCCTCCGTCCCCCATCTCCGCGCCGCTCTGCTCCGCGTAGAGGATCGTGTCGTGCTTCAGCTCCGTCATCGCGGCCTCGGCCGTGATGAGCTTCTTGTAGCCCCAGGCCGGACGGTTGGCGAAGAACTGCTTCGATCCCGCCTCGGCGAGGTACGCCCGGACGAACTTCAGGACGTCCGTGTAGACGTTGTCGCCGTCCTTACCGGTCGAGTAAGCCTCCCAGAGGTCGGCCATGGCCCGCTGATTTTTCTCGTAGTCCTTGAACTTCCCGTTCGGCTTCATCTCGGCCTGAGCGGTCGGGGAGCCCAGCACCGCCATGACGTCCAGCGGGTCCGGGAGCGGCCGCATGTCCTCACGCGTGCTCGTGGCGGGGAAGGTCAGCGCGTCGAAGACCATCGCGTCGAAGGTGACGCGTCGGGGCAGGACGGCGAACTTCTTGCCATCGAGCTTCTGAATGACGCTCTTCTTCCCTGCCGCATCGAGCGCCTCCACGAGCGCCTTGACGCGGTCCAGCTTGGCGAGGTCCCCCAGCTTGAAGGGCTTGAGGGCCACGGACAGGTCGTCCCACGAGTTGACGTTGGAGCTGCCCACCAGGTAGGAGATGGGGTCGGCCAGGGCGCGCCAGCGCTTCTGGACCTCCGGGGTGCTCAGGATGTGGTTCAGGATGAGCGTTGCCGCCGCGCCGTTCTCGCTGTCCAGCGGCCAGGCGGTGCCCAGGAGGTAGGTGGTCCGGAAGTAGGCCTTGAGCCCGTCGTTCATCGTGTAGTGGCCTCTGGGTTCGAAGAGGGAGAGGTCCTGCGGCAGCTCCGTGAAGGGGTTGGTCTCCAGGATGCCGGAGCCGCGCATCGCACCCTCCGCAAACTCCCGGACTTCCGCCGGAACGTTCCCCTTGCCGTTCGACGCCAGGTAGAGACCGAGGGCGATGAAGCCCTTGACGTTGGCCACGGCCGTCCGTCCCGGCTCGGAGGCGGAGAGCTGCTTCGGCAGCTTCGCGGCGGCGTCCCTCATGGCGTTGAGCAGCCCCGTGACGCGGGGAGCCAGGGCCTTCTCCTCCAGCTTCTGAAGGGAGCGGTCGAAGTAGAGGTGGAAGGCGTGCATGGGCAGGTCCGCCGTGATGAACTTGGCCGTCAGCTCGTCCATGTCCGAGTAGCAGTCCACCAGGTCGTCCTCGTTGATGAAATCTCGAAGCTGAGGGGCCGGGTCGAGGTAGAAGCCGTTCTTCAGAAGGGCGGCGCGGGCCTCCGCCTCCAGGGAGGCCGGCAGGTTCTCCTCCTCGACGCGGGTCAGGTCGGGCGACGACGCGGACAGGTCCCTGAGGTCCTCTGCGCGCAGCCAGGCCTGGCGTCTGTCGGAGCCCGAAAACTCCGGGTTCGAGGCCTCCGCTTTCTCCTGGAGCGCCGAGAGGGCCTCGCGATCGGGACCCTCATCGTAGTTCGTGTAGAAGGTGCAGAGGACCCACAGGGCGCCGTCCTCACCCTTCTTCTGGCCCAGTGCCGTCACCACGGCGCCCCGGGGAAGCGTGAACTTCGAATAGTCCGAGAGGGGCAGGCTCCCCGGCAGGAGGTACGGCATGGCGCCGTCCTTCAGGACCTGCCAGGGACGCGGGGCGAAGCCCTCGTGTTCCGGCATGGGGGCCAGGAGCTTCTGCTCCACGAAGCCCAGCATCTCCGTCCCGTCGGGCCCGGCTTTGATGGAGAGCCAGCCCTCCTGCTTCGAGGGCTCCGCATCAAGGGTGTCGCCGTAGGCGATGCAGAAGGTGTTCTCCTCTTCCTTCGGCTGGTAGGCCTCCCATCGGCCGTCGGGCGCGGCCTTTGCGTCCTTCAGCTCTTCGAAGACCGGCGCCACGGGGCTTGTGACCACCCAGCGCTGAGCGGCCTCGGCGACGCCCGTCAAGAGCGCTGCCAGGAGCAGCGCAAACAAGGGGCAAATCGCCGAACGTCTTAGCCATTTTCCTTTCATCTCGTACATCCCTCCAAGATAAACAAATGGTCGAATGCGGCCGGAACCCTCCGGCCCGGCTCCGATTATAACCTGAGGCAGGCCGTTCCGCCGCCGTCAATTTCACCGCTTTAAGGCGGTCATTCGTACAGCCGGCCCGCCCAGTAGGGGAGGCACTGCTTCAGCTCGTCCTGCCGTCCGCCGTCCCGAACCAGGGCCTGCCACTCTCCCTCGGTCATCCCGGCTCCCAGGGGTCGCGTGAAGGCATAGAAGGAGAGCGTGCGCCCCTCCGTGACGCGGCTTCCCCCCGATCGGTCGTTGACGTAGACGAGGAGCCTCCGCGGCGCGCCCGTGCCGACGTAGATGGCCTGCCCGACTGCGGAGGACGCGGCGACCTCCGCCAGGACGACCGCGGAGGGTCCCTCTGCGGGCAGGCGAAGGTGCTGGATGCGGTAGAAGTCGTCGTAGGTCATGGCGTCGTCGATGGCGCGCTGCGCGATGCCGGCGAGGCGGCGCATCTCGCTGGCGAAGTCCGTCAGGCCCCGGACGCCAGGGTCCAGATTGCCTCCCAGGAGGGGGGCCGCGAAGGCCGCCAGTCGGTCCGCGGCCTCCGCCAGGGCGCTGTAGAGGGCTGGCGCGGGCTCGAGGTATCCCCTGGGGAGGGGCTGGGCGAAGGGGCCCGGACGCCAGGTTCCTTCGGGGTCGCGCCCTGTGGAAACGTCCTGGCCTGCGGGCGCCTCCGCCGAGCTCCCCAGCTCCGTCAGCGCGGCCTCCGCCGTGACGAGCCTCTTGTAACCCCAGGCCGGCTGCGTCGCGAAGTACTGAGCCGGGCCCTTCCCCGCCGGAGCGGGCGCTAGGTAGGTGCTGAGGCACCTCAGGGCGTCCGTTCGGAGGCTGTCCTCCTCCCTGCCCGCCGCGTACCCCGCCCACAGGTCCGCTGCAGCCCGCAGGGCCTGGTCGCTGCCCCGGCTCCCCGCGAACAGCGAGAGCTCATCCCGCGCCGGCTGGGACCCCAGCGCCGCCATGACCTCCAGCGGGTCCGGCAGCGGAGTTGGCTCCTCGGCTGCGGCCTCCGGGGGTGCGACGGGGAGCCCGAACGCCCGCGCCTCGAAGGAGGGGCGAACGGACAGGAGGGCGAACCTGCGCCCGAGGCCGCCGTCCCTCTGGTCGAGCTCCGCGAGGGCCGACATCAGGGCCTTCACGCGGTCCGGGGCCTTGAGGTCCGCCAGCGTGAAGGGCTCCAGGGCCGCGGCGACGCCGTCCGCTGGAGCCAAGGTCCCCCGCAGGTATTGGAGGGGCGCGACGAGGGCGCGCCAGCGCGCCTGCACGTCCCTCGTCCTCATGAGGCGGTTCAGGATGAGGATGGCAGCGGCTCCCGTCTCCGTGTCGGTGGGCCAGGCCGTTTCCAGCAGGCGTGAGGTGCGGAACCAGGCCTTCATCTGGTTGTTCAGCAGGTAGCGCCCCCGCGGGGCGAAGGCGGCGAAGTCCTGGGAAAGCTCCGTGAAGGGGTTGCGATTGAGGCCCCCCGTGCCCAGCATCGTGCCCCAGGCCAGGTCCGTGACCTCCGGCGGGACCTCCGTCACGCCGCCCGTGGCGAGGTACGCGGCCAGGGCGATGAAGTCCTTGACGTTGGCTGCGGCCGTCCGGCCCGGCTCCGAGGCGGAGAGGTCATCGGGCAGGCGCCGGGCGGCGTCCGCGAGGGACCTCAGGAAGTCGTGGAGCAGGGGCAGGAGCGCCCGCTCCTCGACCCTCTGCACCGCGCGGCCTGCGGAGAGGCGGAAGGCACAGAGTGCCATGTCGGCCGTGATGAAGCGCGCCCTCCGGGGGGCTGCGGCCCCGCCTCCGTCGGGCCCCAGGATCGGGTCGGGATCGACGTAGAAGCCGCTGTGGGTCAGGAACTTGCGCTCGTCGCGGCTGAGGCCCGGAGGAAGGGCCTCAGGGGCCACCTGCGTCAGGTCGGGGGATGTGGCGGCCAGGGAGGTCAGGGCCTCCTCCGGCGCCCAAGCGCAGCGGCGGTCCGACCCCGCGACCGGCCCCACTCCGGACCGGTCCGTTTCAAAGACGCAGAGCAGCCAGGCCCGGCCCTCCGAGTCCGCCGCGCGGCCGGAGATCGAGGCCACGGTTCCGCGGGGCATCCGAAGCCCGTCGTAGGCGGAGAGGGGGAGGGCTCCAGGCAGGAGGAAGAGGGCGGACACGTCCCGACGGGCCTGCCAGGACTGGGCGGGAAAGGGCTCGTAGTCCGGCATGGGGACCATGAGCCTCCGCTCCACGAAGCCCGACGTTTCCCGTCCGTCCGGTCCCCGCCGGAGGGCCAGCCAGTCCGCGCGCTCCGACGGGTCCGCGTCAACGACGTCGCCGTAGGCCATGACCAGAGCGCCCGCGTTGCCGCGGACCTCCGCCCAGCCTGCGTCGGGCGCCGGGACCGCGCCCTCCAGCCGCTCGAAGACGGGGACGATGCGCCCCGAGGCGACGTAGCGCCGGGCCCCCTCCGCGGGGGCAGGGGGGAGGGCCGTCAGGACCGCGAGGGCCGCGCCGATCGCAAGGTTCAGACACAAATTAGGATGTTTCACCGTTTCAACACCTCGGTTTTATCCGCCGGAAGCTTTGTGGAACGGTTGCCCTTTCGGAAGACCGATCCTTCGAGTTACGGCCTTTTGTCCCTTATTCTATCGTAAACTTTCGTAAACTTGAAGGTTTTGCCAGGGCGCGGCAGGGGCGCGATCCAAGCGAGCGGCCCCTTTGAAAAAAATCGGTGGGATGGCCCTTCTCCGGACAGCCGGCTCCGTGCTTCCATGAGGCACACGGGGCACGGACCGGGGCGGTCCCGTGCCGGGGCTTTTAAATTTCTGGAAGGGACAGGAGGGGCAATAGGCGATGGAACAGTTTTTGAGGTTCCTCAACCGGCTTGAGGAGGAAAAAATTTATTACCGGCTCAACAAGGTTCGGGAGGAGGCGGTGATGGCGGAGATCGCTGTTCCGGGGGAGCGCTGGGAGGTCGAATTCATGGAGGACGGGTCCGTGGAGGTCGAGAGGTTCGTCAGCGCGGACGGGGTCTCCGGCTGCGTGGACATGGACCACTGCCCGGAGCTGGACGATCTCTTCGAGAGGTTTTCCGAGTAGCTGTAGCGATGAGGACTAAAGCGGCCTGCAGGGCCATCGGCACCCGGTCAAATTTTTTGGTCCCCGCGGCCGCCGCGCTCACTGGGAAAGCTTCAGGTCGAAGCGCCGGAGGCGTCGTGGCTTGTCCCCCGACGCCTTTTGTTCGGGGGAGGGGGAATTGGTCACCGGCTGCTGCGGAGTGCGCCTCAGGGTGTGGGAGCCGCAGCAGGAGTAGACCCGAACGTTGTTCTCCAGGAACCACGTCACGTTCTTGTAGACGTCGCGGGTCCGCGACCTGATGCAGACCTTCCAGCCCGTTTCGGGCATGGTGTCGAAGAGGAGGCGGCACCGCTCTCCCCCGTCCTCGTAGTCGAGGTCCCCGGAGGCCGTCGAGAGGACGGTCCGGATCGTTCGGACGAAGTCCGGCCCGGCGTCACGGACCGCGGGGCGCATCAGGGCCGATGGCCGGGAGCTCGCCAGCACGACGCCCTGCGAGTCCAGGACGTCGGCCGTCAGGGAGTCAGGGAGGGCCCGGGCCACGACGAGCTTCTGGAGCTCGAACACGTCCATGTCGCAGGTCACGAAGCCCCGCCACGTTTGACCCCTCGCCCACACGGGGTAGACGGCGGAGACCGAGGGGGTCCGCGTCAGAGGATGAATCCGGAACGGCCGCCACAGGACCGCCTCAGTGTCCTCCGGAACGGCTTCGGCGTCGTCCGGGAAGCCGTCGATCGTCGAAACGTCCCCCGCCTCCCGAAGGGCGTACTCCGCGAGGGGCCTTCCGTCCGCAAAGGCCTCGGCCGGCAGGCGGAGGCCCAGGCTGCCGACTACGTCGTAGGACGTGAGGTAGCGGGCCGGAAGGGACTTGCAGGCGAGGGCGTCGCCGGCAGCGCCGCATCGTCCCGCCTCAAGCGCCGCCTTTTTGAGCAGGACGCCCGTCCTCAGCGTTTCCATCTGGATGGAGTTCAGGAGGGTCTCGATCTCGGAGCGGACCTCCTCGCGCAGCTTGTCCGGGGCGAAGCGCAGGACCGCGCGGTAGCCCAGGACCCCTGCCGCGGCTGCAAGACAAAGAAGACAAAGGACTCTGCGGACGAAAAGGCCGCGTTTCTCCATCGGTGCGAATCTCCCTTCCCCGTGCCTGACGGGCACGAACCTCTTTTAATTCTACACCCGATGCACCGCCGCCGGACGTTGTATAATAAACCATCGTCCTCCTGTCGGCGGACGCAGAGGGAGGTGTTTGCTCGTGGTCCTGTTTCGTTCTCGCGGCGGCCTGGCTATAGCGGCCCTTTGCGCTGCGGCGGCTCTGGCCTTGGGCTTCCTGTGCTGGCGGAGCACTGGACGCGACCCCATCGTGCTCACGATATGGCACAACCCCACGGGGCACGTGGAGGACGCGCTGACCGTGGCCGTGGACCGCTTCAACCGATCGACGGGGCGGAAGCACGGCGTCGCCATCCTCGTCACGAACATCGCCAAGGCTGAGATCATCCACGAGAACCTGACGTCCATCGCAGAGGACGCGCCGGGAGCCCCGGAGCCTCCGGACATCGTCGTGGCCTATCCCAAGTCCGTCCTGCCCCTGATCGAGAAGGGACGGGTGGTCCCCTTTGACGACTACTTCTCTCAGGAGGAGCTGGCCCGATACGTTCCTTCCTTCATCGAGGCGGGGCGCATCCACGACGGAAAGCTCTACTCCTTCCCCATCGGCCGCGGGTCGGAGGGCCTGATCCTGAATCGCACGCTCTGGAACCGTTTCGCGCAGGACACGGGCGTACAGCTGTCGGAGCTGGGGACCCTCGAAGGGCTGTTCCACGCGGCCGAGCGCTACTACCGTTGGACGGACGACAAGACGCCGAACGTCCAGCGCGACGGGGCGATGTTCTTCATGGTGGACAACCCATTCAACCTGCTACAGGCTGCCTTCGCCCAAATGGGAGAGGCCCCCTTCACGGACGAAGGACTCAACACCGAGTCGCCGACCTATCGGCGCGTGTTTCAGTTGCTCTTTGAGCCGAGGGTGCGGGGTTACTCGGCCATCTACAAGGGCTACGGAACGGACCTGGCCAAGACGGGGCTGCTCCTGTGCTGGACCAGCGCTACGGCGGGTATTACCTTCGTGCCCGATCGGGTGACCTACCGGGACAACACCTCGGAGCCCGTGAGCTTCGACATCCTGCCCTTCCCCGTGCTGGAGGGAGGGAAGAAGGCCGCCATTCTCCGATCCGGAGGCTTCACGCTCCTGCGCAGCACGCCCGATCGGGAGGCTGCGGCCGTCCTGTTCTTGAAGTGGCTGACGTCCCCGGACGAGAACCTCCGCTACGTCTACGGCACGGGCTACCTCCCCGTGACGCGACAGGCGGCGGAGCGAGCCGAGGCGGAGTGGCGCGAGGGCGCCTGCGGGATATGGAAGAGCTACATCAAGACGATCGGGGTCATGCAGCGCGAGTACGCCTTCGTCCCCCAGAGCCCCCTGCCGAACTACGGGGAGCTCGAGATCCGCTACGAGCGGGCCCTGTGGGACGTCGCGTCGGAGTCCCGCCAGCGCTATCGGGACGCCCTGGACGCCGGGATGAGCGAGGAGGACGCCTGGAACATGGCGTCGAGAGGGGCCTATGAACAGTTCCTCGACCGGACCCGGTGATGCCCTCAGGCGCGTGCTGCGGCTGAAGCTCTACGCCTTCTTCGCCGCGAGCGCGTTGACGGTGGCTGCTGTCGTCTTTATGGCCCTCCTCCTGACGGGAGGCGTCAGCCTGAGGGATCGGCGGGGACGCCTGGCCTTCGACAACGAGCTGAACCGCCTGGCCGCCGGAACGGAGCGCCGGCTGGGGGAGCTCTCGGCCATGACCCTGCAGCTCAGCCGGATGATCTCGCGGGGCGCGGAGCAGTTTCTGTCCGCTAAGGACCTCTCTCCGGACGGGCTGATGCGCCGGCCGGAGCTGCTGGAACCGCTTCTGGCGTCGCAGTTCGACCTCCTGATGCTCTCGCTGCAGCGCTCCCGCGCCACGGGGGCCTTCATGATCCTGAACGCCACGGCCAGCCTGCGCCTTCAGGAGGCCGTGACCTCCCGATCGGGGCTCTACCTCGTCAACTGGGCCCCGGACTTCGTCAACGGGTCCGCCCTTCAATACCAGCTGCTGCGGGGCCCCGCGGGGATCGCCCTGGACCGCGGATTCGCCATGGAGAAGGAGTGGGGCATGGAGTTCGACGTCCAGGGCGCGGACTACTTCTCCCTTCCCCAATCGCGGGCGGAGGAAACCCCGGAGGAAGCGGAACACGTCTGCCTGTGGTTCCCGGCGGCGTCCGTCCGGGGCACGGCGCGGCGCGCCATGCTGTGTGCAGCGCCCCTCGTCGATTCCCAGGGGAACGCGTTCGGCGTCTGCGGCTTCGACCTCACGGACCTGTACTTCAAAAGGACCAACGTCCCCGCCTCCAACATCTACGAGGGCGCCTTTTGTGCACTGGTCCCTATAGACGAGACGGGGCTGGACCTGTCCGGAGGCCTCGTGTCGTGGCGTTACTTCGTCGATGAGGGGCCGGGTGGCGCGGGGGTGGGAAAGATCCTCCGCACGGCGAGCCGGGAGGGGCTGACGGTGTATCAGGCCGAGGACGGCAGCGGCCTGGTGGGGGCCCATCGGATCTTGAGGGTGCAGCCTACGAACCTGCCGGAGGGCGCCAGGGACTTTGCCTTTGCCCTCCTGGTGCCGAAGGAGAGCTACGATGCGGCGAGCCGCGCCCGAGCCCTCCGGCTGGCCCTGCCCTTCGCCATCGCGGCGGGGGTGGGGGTCCTCCTCTCGCTCTGCCTCAGCCGGCTGTACCTGCGCCCCGTCCTGTCGGGTTGGGGCTCGGACGGCCCGACGACGGCGAACGCTCAGGAGTTAGACGAACTCGCCGAGCTCTTGAACGCCCATCCGGACGACGCCCGGAGGACGGCCGGAGTGATGGGTGCAGAGGAACGAACCTTCAACGAGCGCGCGGCGACCCTTTCCCCCGCGGAGCGCGCCGTCTTCGACCTCTGCCTTCAGGGCTGTTCCGCGGGGGACGTGGCGTCCGCCCTCAACATCAGCCCCAACACGGTGAAGACCCACAACCGAAACATCTTCGCCAAGATGGGCGTTTCCTCCCAACGCGAGCTCCTCACCCTGTACATTGGCATCCTGAAGGCGCGCCGGCGGACCGGACCGCCGACCCCAACCGCCTGACCCAGCCTTGAGGTGCACTGCGACAGAGCCTTGAGACCTAGATTTTTCGGCTCATCCTTTGGGGTGAGTCGAAGATCAACCCTCTTTAACACTGAATTTTCGTTCAATTATTGACCTGCTGTCCTCTTTGGAGCTCTCGCCGCAAATCCTGCGGGGGGGTGATGACGCGTGCCCTGACTTCGCGGTATCCTTCTGCCATGTTGAAGTTTTGAGGGCGCGGGGGCCCGGCGTCCTCGGATGGGCGGTCCCTGCGGAAGGGGCGGCCGGAAGATCGAGAGGAGGCTGTTTCTACATGACGGCGTTCAAGAGGGATCTGATGAGCTGGAGCCGTGACGACCTTCTTCTGATGGCGTTGACGGCGTACTTCGAGGGGATGGACCTGACGCGGCAGGAGCGTCGCGTGGCGGTCATGCTGGCGGAGTCGAAGAGCGCCAAAGAGATCTGTTCGGCGATCTTCATCACGGAAAACACGTTGAAATACCACATTCGAAACATAAACCGAAAACTGGGGATCAGGACCCGTCGGGAGATCCCTGGCCTTCTTGCGGCTCTGACCTCGGAGGCGGAGCGCAAGGGATGGCTGCGGCGGCCCGCAAAGATCGTCAACCTGGCGGAGTTCCGCGCCAGGCGGGGCCTTCAGCCGGCGGCCCTGATTTGATATTCTGTGTGAGGATGCGCTGAACCCCCACACACTTGGGTCGCACGCCCCGCTACAGGGACTGCAGCAGCATGGCGTGCAGCTCGCGGCGCAGGTCCGACAGGTCCGGAATGGGGTCCGCCGTCAGAGGGTTGACGAGCAGCGCCGCTGCGATCCCCAGGTCCGGGACGAGCCAGAGGGAGGGGCCGGAGAGGCTCGCGTTCCCCACGCCCTTCGGAAAGACGTCGGATAGGCTCCAGCCCAGGCCCCAGCCGCCGCCGTGGTCTCTGAAGGACTCCTCCACGGCCTTGTGCCGAAGCCACTCCTTGTCGCCGGCGGAGCCGCCGTCCAGGTAGATGCGTCCCAGCTTCAGCAGGGCACGGGCGGAGGCGAAGATGCCGGCGTGCCCTGCCACGCCCTTGAAGAAGTAGAAGGCGTTGCCGTCATTGGCCGTGCCGACGATGGGGCGGTCCGTGGGGCGGAAGCCCTCGAAGGGGAGCCCCATGTCGGCACACCGCTGCGCCTCAGCCCGGTTCCCATTCTCCGTTTCGGCGCAGATGCCCGCATCCACCGGTCCATAGGTCGATGAGGCGCCGATCGCCGCGTTGAGGTCCGTCAAGGACTCCTTGAGGCCCGCACATTTAGCGCGGACGACCTCCCCCAGGATCATAAAGTTGATGTCGCTGTGGAGGGGCCCCTGGGCGGCGGGCTCCACGGACAGGACGTGCTCCAGGACGTCCCAGAAGCTTCCCTGCCGGGCGTAGAAGGGGTACCAGGCCGGGATGCCCGAAGCGTGGGCGAGAAGGTCCCGGACGGTGAGCCGCTCAAAGCGCGAGCGCGTGGCGGGGCCCAGGGGGGCGAAGGGCAGAAGCTTATCGAGCCGCTCCTCCAGGGCAAGGCGGGCCAGCGCTTCCTGGTGCAGGATGGCCGTCGTGGTGTAGAGCTCGGTGACGGAGCCCAGGTCAAAGAACGTTTCCGGGCCACAGCCCATGGAGAGCTCAAGGACCGTTTTGCCGTTTTTCGAAACGGCGCAGACGGCCTTGGTGAAGCTTCCGCGCGCCCTGTAAGACTCGAGAAGAGCGCGAACGTCCTGCTTCATATCCTTCATTTTTGAGAGAAACCCCCATTTCATACGAATTTGACGCGAACAAGCCCTTTGGTAGCGGTCCGCCTGCGCTCAGGCGGACCCGACAGGCCATGCAGAACTCTTGGGCGCGCCCTCCCGCAGCGTCGAGAGGCCCCTCGACGCCCGTCAGGCCCCTTCGTTGACGCCATCGGCCACGTTCTGTATTTTAGCAGAAGCGGCGCGGCGTTTTTGCGCAAGAATGGCATGAATGGCGTCCAATGCCGTTTTTTATCCGTTCCTCGTGTTAAAATAGACCGTAAGGCTATCGTGAACGTATGAGCGAGCCGTGCGTCGGCCCGACGTTCCGGGCTGTGCTGGAGAGCTTTTGGGAGGTCATTGATTTTATGTCGGAAGAGAAGATCGAGGGGCCGCTGGCAGGGGAACGGATCCTTCCCCTGCCATTGGTGGGGGAGATCAAGGACAGCTACCTCAACTACGCGATGAGCGTCATCGTCGGCCGAGCCCTGCCGGACGTGCGCGACGGGCTGAAGCCGGTGCAGCGCAGGGTGCTCTACGCGATGTCCGAGTTGGGGCTCCGCCACAATTCCGCCTATAAAAAGTCCGCCCGCATCGTCGGAGAAACGATGGGTAAGTACCATCCCCATGGCGACAGCTCCATCTACGACACCATGGTGCGCCTGGCGCAGGACTGGAGCCTGCGGTACTGCCTGGTGGACGGACAGGGCAACTTTGGGTCCGTGGACGGGGACCGGGCCGCAGCCATGCGCTACACGGAGGCCCGGCTTCACGAGCTGGGCGAGCTGATGCTGGCGGACATCGACGAGGACACCGTGGAGTGGGGGCCGAACTTCGACGAGTCCCTCAAGGAGCCCCTCTCCCTTCCCTCCGTCCTGCCCAACCTTCTGGTAAACGGGAGCACGGGCATCGCCGTCGGCATGGCGACGAACATCCCGCCTCACAACCTGCGGGAGGTGACGGATGTCCTCTGTTGGCTCCTCAAGGAGGGGATCAATCCGGAGGAGGCCAGCTTGGCGGACCTCATGGAGCGGCTGCCGGGGCCAGACTTCCCCACGGGAGGCCAGATATTGGGACGGCAGGGCATCTACGACGCCTACAGGACGGGTCGCGGCAAGGTCATCGTCCGCGGCCGGATGCACGTGGAGGACGGCAGGCGCGGCAAGGTGAACGTCATCGTCACCGAGATCCCCTACGCAGTGAACAAGACCACGCTGATCGAAACGATGGTGAAGGCGGCCCAGGACAAGGTCGTCGACGGGATTCAGGACATCCGCGACGAGTCGAACCGGGAGGGGATGCGGATCGTCCTGGAGCTGAACCGGGACGCCAACCCGGACCTCGTGATGCGCCAGCTCTACAAGCGCACGCAGCTCCAGACGACGTTCGGCGTCATCAATCTGGCCCTGGACCGACAGACCCCCAGGCTCCTGCCCCTGGCGAGCATCCTGGGGCTCTTCCTGAGCTACCGGCGCGACGTGGTGCGCCGCAGGACCCAGTTCCGGCTGAACAAGGCCTCGGCGCGGGCCCACATCGTCGAGGGGCTCTTGAGGGCGGTGGACCGGATCGACGAGGTGATCCGCCTCATCCGGGAGGCCGCGAACGACGACGTGGCGGAGCAGGGACTGATCGACCGGTTCGGCTTCTCCCAGCTCCAGGCTCAGGCGATTTTGGACATGCGCCTGCGCCGCCTCACGGGCTTGCAGCGCGAGAAGCTGGAGGAGGAGATGCGCCAGCTTCAGGCGGACATCGCGTCCTACGAGAGGATTCTGGGGGACCCCCGGACGTTGGACGGGGTGATCCGGGACGAGCTGGCGGACCTGGGGAAGCGCTTCGGGGACGAGCGGAGGACGGAGATCCTGGACAGTTACCTGGAGACGCCGGACGAGCAATTGATCCCGGAGAGCGACATCGTCGTGGTCCTCTCGAAGGACGGCCTGCTGAGGCGTCAGGACCTCGAGTCCTACGCGCTGCAGGGGCGCGGCGGCAAGGGGCGCAAGGGAGCGGCGGTGCGAGAGGACGACAGCGCCGCCCTGGTCTGCGTCACCCACACCCACCGCGACATCTACTTCTTTACGAACCGGGGCAGGGTCATGTCGCTGAGGGGCTTCGCCATCCCGGAAACCCGATCGGGCGGGAAGGGCCGGCAGATTGCCTCCCTCCTGCCTCTGGAGGACGGGGAAACGGTGGTGACGCTGGCCAGCGAGGAAACGGGAGGGGAGAAGTGGCGGTACGCCTTCTTCCTCACGCGGTGCGCCATCGCGAAACGCGTCCCCTTTGCCGAGCTCATGGACTCCAACCGGCCCCGCCGCGTCATCACCCTGGACGAGGGGGACGAGATCGCCCAGGTGCGCCTGACCCGTGGCAAGGACGATCTCCTGCTGATGACGGCAGGGGCGAAGGCCCTGCGCGTCCCGGAGGAGGAGTTCCGGCCCATGGGCCGCAGCGCAAGGGGCGTCCGCGCCATGAACCTTGCGGGGGACGACCACATCATCAGCTGCGACGTGGTGGGTGACGATGAGGACGTCATGCTGTTGAGCGAGCGGGGAGTGGGGAAGCGCACGCGGTTTGACGAGTTCACGCCGCACCACCGGGCCACGGGTGGGATGCTGGCGATGAAGATATCGGAGAAGACGGGGCGCCTCGTGGCCTGCCACGCGGTGCACGAGCAGGACGAGATGCTCGCCGTCACCGTCCGCGGGCGCATGATCCGGGTAGCGGTCCAGGAGATACGGCTGCTCAGCCGTGCCGCTACGGGGGACATTACGGTTCGCCTCGACGAGGGGGACCTGGTGGCGGACTGCAGCATCGTGCGCGCGGACGCGCTCCGGTCCGACGAGCCGGACGGCAGCGAGGCGGGCAGCCTGCCCTTTGAAGCCCCTGACCTGGCGTAAGGAGTTTGCCATGAGGTTTGCCAAAGATGGGTTCTTCACGATCGCGGCCTCCGTTCTGCTGACGGCACTTGCCGCCCCTTTCTCCTTCGCCCTGGGGGCGGTGATGGGGGCGTTTGCGCTCTTCGTCCTTTGGTTCTTCCGGGACCCGGACCGCAGCACGCCAGACCGGGAAAACGCCTTTTTCTCCCCGGCGGACGGGCGCGTCGTGGAGGTCCTGGAGGTCGAGCACCCCTTCACAGGGCCCGCCGTCCGGGTGGGGATCTTCATGAACGTCTTCAGCGTCCACGTGAATCGAGCCCCCTGCGCGGGGCGGGTGGCTTTCCTGGACTACGTTCCGGGAAAGAAGGTCGCCGCCTTCGCCGCGAAGGCCTCCGAGGTCAACGAGCGCAACTTCGTCGGCCTCTCGACGGCCCGCGGCCCAGTCATGATGGTGCAGATCGCAGGGCTGCTTGCGCGACGCATCGTCTGCCGCCTGAAGCTGGGCGACGCCCTGGAGGCGGGGCAGCGCTATGGGATGATTCGCCTGGGGTCCAGAGTTGACATCTACCTTCCCCGCGAGGTAAGATTAACAGTTAAGATCGGAGATAAGGTGTATGCCGGGGTCTCCCGTATAGGAGAGGTGGAACGATGAGTTTCTTCAGGAGAAAACGGGGTTCTGCGCGCAAGCCGCTGGAATTTCGGCAGATCGCGCCCAATATGGTCACCAGCGGAAACCTGCTGTGTGGGGTGTTCTCGCTGATGTTGACGACGCAGGGGCGGTTCGTCCCGGCGGCGTGGCTGGTCTTCTTCGCCGTGATCTTCGACGGCATGGACGGCAAGGTGGCCCGCATGCTGGGCGGCGGCTCCCAGTTCGGGCTTGAGTTCGACAGCCTGGCCGATCTGGTCAGTTTTGGCGTCGCGCCCTCCATCCTGATCTTTCAGACGTCCCTCCGGGGCTTTGGCGGCCTTCTGGGGGCGGTCGCGGCCTGCTTCTTCGCGCTGTGCACCGCGCTGCGGCTCGCGCGGTTCAACGTGGTTCACGTCCCCGGCCCCTTCCAGGGGCTGCCCGCGCCGGCGGGAGGGCTCTTTGCCTCCTCCTTCGTGCTGGCGGGTACGGACCTGCCCGCAGGGGTGATGGCGGCGGTCCTGGCGCTGACGGGCTTCCTCATGATCTCCAGCATCCCCTACGCCAACCTCAAGAAGCTGACGAAGCGCAGCGCGGATCGGAGGAAGTGCCTTGTGCTCTTCTCGCTCCTGGTCCTCTCCTTCGCGTTCCTCAGGAACGCGGCCCCGCTCTTCCTCTTCTTTGCCTACATCCTGAGCGGGCTCCTTCACTTCGACTGGGGACGCTGGCTTTTGCGTCCCGAGGCTCGGGACGAGGAGCCGCGCTCTCACGAGGCCCACTAACAGAGGCGACGCGAGAAGGACGTAACACGGAGGGTCGTTCGTTCAGGGCTTTTCCTTCGTTTAGGGTGAGATATTGAATCAGTTAAAAAAAGGGGCGTCCATCGGGACGCCCCTTTTTCTAGGCGTATCCTATTGCAGCACCGGCGCGCTCACGCCCTTCTCAGGTCAGAACGGCCAGGAGGGGAGGAACGCCGCCGGGTTGGGGAAGCGCTGGCCGATGAAGCTCAGTATCTGCGGTCCCCAGAGGAGCGTCAGGTAGCACCCCACCGCCAGGTAGGGGACCAGCGGGACGGCGTCCCCCCGTCCCCACCGCACGCGGCCCATCAGCATCAGGAGGACGATGCCGAGCCCTCCGACCATGATGCCGAGGTAGAAGGCCAGGAGGGTGAGCTTCCACCCCATGACGGCCCCCATGCCGCCCATGAAGAAGGCGTCGCCCCAGCCCATGCCCTCGCGGGAGAGGATGAGGACGGTAACCAGGATGATGACGGCAAAGACTCCCCACCCAACGGCCACTCCCGCCAGCCCGTCCAGCAGCGCCTCGCGCCCACCTGCGCAGCGAAGGAGCATTCCCGCCACGCCGGGGGCGATGGCGAAGGCGTCGAACACGTCGCCGGACTCGAAGTCGGTCAGCGCGTTCAGAAGGAGGCTGAAGAACGCGAACAGGACGAGGACGCCGGCCCAGGAAGGGCCCCACCGCCAGGCGGCCCCGGCGGCCCCGGCCGCTCCGATGAGCTCCACCAGCAGATAGCGCGGGGAGAGCGACGCACCGCAGGATCGGCAGCGTCCTCTCTGGAGGAACCAGGAGAGGATCGGGATCAGCTCGCAGGGAGTGAGGACGTGTCCGCAGGCCTCGCAGCTCGAGCGCTCCTTCCCCCACCAAGGGCGCCCCTCGATGCTGCGGTGCGCCACGACGTTCAGGAAAGAGCCCATACAAGCCCCCAGCACTGCGGCCAGCGCGACGAAGAATGGAAGCGCAGACTCCTCCGACATGGTCAGGCTCTACTTCTTCCTGCCCTTATCGCTGTACAGCTCCTGACCGTAGGAAACGGGCTTGCGCTGAGCCGCAGCCGCCGCGGCCGCCCGCATCTGGGTCAGGGATTGCTCGAACTCCTTCGCCAGCTTCTGCCGGCTGTCGTTCTCCTGCAGCTCGCCGCCGCGCGGCATGTCGCGCTCCAGGTAGCCCAGGTCCACCAGCCCCTGCACGTCGCGGATGTCCGCGCCCAGAGCGTCGGCCAGAGTTTCGACGTTAAAGGCCACCTTCGGGTTGTCCCTCAGGTAGTTGCGGACGTCGAGGTAGAGGTCGTCGAGGCGCTTCTGGCACTCGGGGCATACCCTTCCGCCCGCTGCGGTGAATATCTTGCGGCACAGTCTGCACGTTATCAAAGCCATGTCCGTTACCTCCTGCGTTGACGGGCGCCGGGGACGAAGCTCCGCCCGCCCGATTGTGTTAACGAAAAAATCCCCAAGCGGCATTACCTCCCTTATTGTACAACATCCTGCGGGGTTCTTTGCGTGTCGCGGCCTCGTCCCATGCGGTCCTGATGATGGGTCGCCGCCTTGGGATTCGCAGGCGAGCGGGCGCTTTCGTCCTGTCGCCATAAGGGTATAGTCGTGGCATTGAGCAAGCACTACTTATAAGGCTATCCTTCAGCGCTTCCTTGTAAATTTCCACCTGAAAGCGGTCTTCCAAAAAGCTGGATATCCGTTCCCGAGAGAATTTGGAGGAGACGTTTTGAAAAAAATGATCTTGTGACGAACTGGGTAGGGTTTGGAACAAAGCGCGCGGCTTCCGGTGTCCGGGGGCCGAGCGCCTCTCGTAGCCTTTCGTATTCAAAGGGAGCCTTAATTCAGCCGGTCCCGCAGCGCCACAATTTCGTCCATGGACAGGCCCGTCGCCAGGGCGACCTGCTCCAGCGTGAACCCCAACGTCAGCATCCGCCGCGCGGTAGAGGCGATGCCCTCGTTCCGTCCTTCATTCAAACCCTCGTCCCGACCTTCGTTCCGCCCCGCGTTTCGACCCAAAACGAACCCTTCGTTTAAGCCCTCGTTCCGGCCTAATGCGATGCCCTCGTTCAGAATTGTCTTCGCCTCGTACTCCAGAACCCGTCCTCCCATGATGGATTTCACTCCTTCCCTGACTCTGTCGCTGCCTTCGGCGATGTGTTCCAGTACCTTGCCGGACATCTCCTCAAGCGTGTGTCGCACGTACTCCGTCAACCTTCCGGCCTCGCTCAGCGCCGCAAGACGGTTCTTGATCTCCTCGTACTCGGACATCAAGCCCCTCAAGGCGGCATCATCCCTCTCGTACTCCGCGAAACGGCCCTCGTGGGCGAAGATGCGAAAGGGTATGAGGAACAGCAGCCCCTTGGCGAAGATATCGTCCGCGGTGTAGCGCTGGGCCTTCAACACGGGTATGTTGTAGTCGGCGGACTTTTTACCGGGCAGCTCGATGCGGATGGTCATGACGTCCGGCGTGGAGGCGCGGTGTCTGAGGTACAGGACCGCCGAGTGGGGGAACCGCACCGTCAGTACATTGTTCTCGATCTCTCCCGCGTCCAGAGCGATCTGCGAGTCGTACTCGAACATCCGGATCAGCATGGTGTTGTCAGCGGTGCTCTGGCACTCGATGTGGTACCGTCTGGGCTTCTGCCCCTCTTTGCGAATGGTGAAACAGGAGTCCGTGACGCGCTCCTGTTCCTGCCCATCCTGAGCGTTGATGAAGTGCTCGTTGGGGTAGAACACGACGGCTTCCTGCCCGGAGTAGGACTCGTGAAAAATCTCGTTGACGACGGGGATGATGAGGCTGGAGCAGTCGTTCAGCAGAGTCCGAAACACGTCGTCGTAAGGTGTGTTGACGGTCATCCCGAATCGTCCTCCTCTCCCCGTCCTCAACACCATTATAGCAAAGGTGTGGAGGAGAAAGCGGGGGTTAGACTACAGGGCAAGCGCGCAGCGTGCCGCGTGGCTGGCCCGGCAAAAACTACCCGAAAAACTACCCGGCGTGGGGGTGGCGCACAAGGGCCGGATAGCGTAAGCTGGTAGCGTGTGGGGATGTTCGGGCCGAGCGCTGAAATTTGCTCCGGAAAGCGAGGAGGGATGCCTGTGGCCTTTATCAAGTCTGTGGCGCCGTTTGGTGACTGGCGCCTGGTTGGGGGATGGAAAGCGGCAGCGTGACGATGGCGAAGCTCTCTTCTGGGAGAGTCGACTGAGCTTGAGACAGGAGGAACTGCGATGAAAACGAGAAGAATTCTGGCTGTGTTGTGCGCCGTTCTGCTTTTGTCGGGGGCCGCGTCGGCCCTGACCGGCGCGGAGTATCAGGAGATGCTGAAGGACCCCGGTTTCGCTGCGGCCGACAAGGCGCTGAACCAGGCCTGGAGCGAGGCGAAGAAGATCATGCCGAAGGCCGCGTTCGAGGCGCTGAAGAAGGAGCAGGATGCGTGGGTCGCCAAAGGCCGGGACAAAGAGGCGAAGGAGCTCATAGCGGACGGGATGCCGGCCCCGAAGGCCTATGCCCTGGTCACGGAACTACGGAAGGGGACGATCCAGACAACCGCGGAAGAGGCTTTCCTGATGGGCAACCCCTCCGGGGTGCAGGGATTTTACGTCCGCAAGGGGAAGGGCGGCGAGGACGGATGGCTCAAGGTCTACAATCGCTCCCTTCCCGATCTTGAGGCGAAGATCGAAGCCGTTAGAGTGATCTCTCCGGAAAACGCGAACGTGGGCGAGCTGTCCGGCAGGGGGCGCTTGGAGGATGGAGTTGCGGAGTTCGTCGATCCCCAGGCCGAGGAGGCCCGGATGACCGTGACCTTCAAGGGTGACACGGCGACGGTGACCACCTCGGCCGAGTTCAAGAGGAGTGGCTGGTGTGGTATGGGGGTTGTTTTGGACGGAACCTACGTGCGCCAGAAGGCGAAAAAGTAGCCTGAGCACGAGGAGAGGGCGCGTGGAGTTGGGCGCAGCTTCTTCTCTTGCGCCGGATGAGGGGTTGGCCTTAAAATAACGCATAGAGATTTGTCTTTTATTTTTAAGGGGGGACTCGTAATGAAACCGACGATCATCGATCACATTGGCGTCGCCGTGAAGAGCATCGACGCGGCGCTTGAGTTCTGGGAGGGGACGCTTGGGGTTTCGTGCCATGGCGTCGAGGAGGTGGCGGAGCAGAAGGTGAAGACGGCCTTCCTGCCCTTGAAGGACTCCGAGGTGGAGCTTCTGGAGCCGACGGCGGAGGACAGCCCCGTGGCGAAGTTCATCGCCAAGAAGGGTGAGGGGATGCACCACATGGCGCTGCGCGTGGACGACCTGGAGGCTGCGCTGGCTGAGCTGAAGGCGAAGGGCGTGCGCCTGATCGACGAGAAGCCCCGCAGGGGAGCGGGCGGCGCGCTGATCGCTTTCATCCATCCGGCGGCGACGGGCGGCGTCCTGCTGGAGCTCTGCCAGCGTCAGGCGTAGGGGGCGGCCTGTTGGAAGAGCGCGCGGTGGGGCTTCTCATCGCCTTTATCAAGGCCCTTCCCCACCGCGTGGCCGTGGCCTTCGGCGGCCTGCTGGGGCACCTCTTGTGGCTCCTGAGCTGGAAGAAGGTCGACCGTTGCGAGCGGCGCTGCGTCCAGGCCCTGGGAGTGGGCGTGACGCTTGCGCGGGGGATCGTCCGTCGTTCTTTTGTCAACCTCGGCCGGTCTGCGGCGGAGTTCGTGCGGCTGGACCGCATCAAGCCCAGGCTCCAGGAGCTCGTGGCGATCGAGGGCACCGAGAACCTGGACCGCGCCCTGGCGCGGGGCCATGGAGCCCTTCTCATGGTCGCCCACATGGGGAACTGGGAGATGGCGGGGGCTCGCGTGGTCCAGGCCGGGTACCCGCTGGTCCCCATCTACACGCCCCAGCGCAACCGCGGCGGCTTGAACGACCTGATCCAGCGCCGGCGGACCCGCGCCGCCGGCATGACGATGATCCCCAGCGAGGGCGGAGGCCTGCGGGGGGTCTTCCGCGCCCTTGGCCAGAACGGCATCGTCTGTATTCTTCAGGACCTCGACGCCCGCGCCGATGGGGTGGTGGTGCCGTTTTTAGGAATGCCAGCCAGTGCCCACGAGGGGATCGTGAAGCTCTTTCGCCGGTTCGGCGCCCCCGTCGTCCCCGTCCTCTGCGTGCGCGCCCCGGACGGGATTCACCACCGCGTCGTCTTTCAAGAGGTCCTGAGCGACGAAGTGGATGAAGATGGAAATTCGTTCGGATTCAATATGGAAAAGTCCCTGCGGATGTGTCATAATGTTTTAGAGGAGTGGGTCCTCACCTACCCCGATCAGTGGCTGTGGCTTTTGGACCGATGGGAATCCACGATGCGCTGATCTTGGGGCTGGACCCGGGACGCGACAAGATCGGCTTTGCGGCGATGGCCCCGACGAAGGAGCTCCTGTTCTCGGGGGTCTTCCCGGCGAAAGAGTCGGGGGCGTTTCTGAGGAGGGTTGCACGCGGAAGCTGTTCGGCGGACGCCTTTTCACCTTGGCTGCAGGAGCGCCTGGAGGAGGGGACGCGCCGAGCTCTGTCGGCTGTCGTCCTTGGGGATGGTACTTACAGCGATGTCCTGATGAGGGCGCTTAAAGAGACTTCCCTGCCCTGCAGGATCGTCTGCGTGGACGAGCGGGGAACCACCCTGGAGGCGAGGAAGCTCTACTGGAAGCTGCACCGTCCACGTCCCTGGCAGCTTTTTCTGCCGCGTTCGATGAGGGTGCCTCCGCGGCCGCTGGACGACCTGGCGGCGTGGGCGATTGCCCTGCGCGGAGTGGATGCAACAGCGGCAATTCCGTCCCCAGCGTAAACTGGGGACTTTAAAGAACACGCGGGACAGCCCTTTGCGCGCAGGGGGCAGTTTTGAAGGGAGTCATTCAACGCTATGGCCAATATGGATAAACTTGCTGCTCTCGTCAACAGCTTCGGTTCGTCCGTCATGTCTGTGGGACGAGAGGTGGGGCTTTCGGTCACCTTGAACAAGGCCCAGGTTTCTCAGGGGATAAAGGTCGCCAACATCTGCGCGGCCGCCCTGATCGGGATCGTGGGGGAGGATGCCCGCGGAACCGCCGTCATCATGCTTGACAAGGACGGCTTCAACTCCGTCATCTCGGCGATGTCGGGCGGGATGATCACGCCGAGCCTTGAGGACCCCATGTCCATGAGCGTCGTGGGTGAGCTGTCCAACATGGTCAGCGGGCGCGCCCTGATCCAGGCGTCCCTTGCGGGAGTGGACGTGACGCCGCCCCAGCTGATCGTGGGGGACAAGATTCAGAACGTCCCCAACGAGGGGCCGGGCATGAAGAGCTTCACGCTTCCCTTTGCCATGCAACCGAGCGGTGTGCTCTATTTGGTGCTGTCCTTTGAACAGGGAAAATGACGTTGAGGACCCTGCCTCCGACGAGTCGGCGACAGGGCGGTCCGCAATAGCGGGGAGGGGGGCCGAAATGGCACCCCCTTGCCCGTAGTTCTTGTGGATTGGGGTGGCGGCTCATCGGGTGAGTTCGCCGCCTTTTTCGTTGCGGGAGGTGAAGGTGGTGCGAATAGTCAGGAAAATCTTGTGGGCGCTGCTCCTTGGCCTCGTGTCCTTTCAGTCCGCGGAGGCGGGGGTTGTGCTGGTCCTCTCTGGGGGTGGGACCCGGGGCTTTGCCCACATCGGCGTCATCGAGGTGCTGGAGCAGAACAACATTCCCATCGTCGGCATCGTGGGGACTAGCATTGGCTCTCTGATGGGTGCGCTAAAGGCCAGCGGATACGACGCGGAGGCGATGAGGCGCATCGTCGCGGAGCTAGACCTGCCCTCTCTGCTCTCGGAGAACACGGGGCCCATGTTCGTCTTTACGGGTGACGACAGGAGGGCCAAGGGCAGCACGATCACCGCGCTCTCCTATCAGAAGCAGGGGGACCAGCGGGGCCCCCGGGGCATCCTGACGGGAGACAAGCTGTACCGCTACTTTGCGCAGTTGATGCGCCACGTCTCGGCGAAGGACTTTTACCATCTCCCCATCCCCTACGCGGCCGTGGCGTCGGACATCCACACCGGAGAGAAGGTCGTTCTGAGACGGGGAGGGCTGGCTTCGGCCATGCGGGCCTCCATGTCCATTCCGGGGCTCTTCGAGCCGTGGGAGATCGACGGCCGCCTCCTGGTGGACGGTGGCGTTGTCTCCAACCTTCCCGTCTACACGGCCAGGGAGATATTCCCCGGCATCCCCATCGTCGCGGTGGACGTTTCGGAATCCCCCTCCAAGGAACGCCCGATCAACTCCTTCATCGACGTCATCGATCAGTCGCTGGCCATCCTGATGCGGCGCACGACGAACGAGGAGAGCCGTGCGGCGGACCTGCTGCTCTCCCCCCACGTGAACAGCTTCAGCTTTTTGGATTCGAGCGAGGCGGACGCTATCATCAAGGAGGGGCGGCGCGTGGCGCTGGATAAGCTCGACGCGATCCAGAGGCTGTCGGCCCGAGGTCCCGCGCTGTTCACGAGCGCGAACGTGGAGGTCACGAGCGACGTCGTCGGTGACGTGGAGGTCGTGGGGCTGCCGGAGAAGATGGCGCGGAACCTGCGAAAGCGCTGTCTTGTCTGGGTGGGGAAGACGATCGACCAAAAGCGCATCGAGGATGCCATCGAGCGGCTGGTGCGGTCCCCCGGCATCGCCAACGTAGACTACCAGACGGGGCGCACGGAGTCGGGTGACGTGCTGGTGCGCCTCGAGGTGCGGCAGACGCCGGAGATCGAGGTGGGGCTGTCGGGGTACACCACGAACCTGCACAACAACCGCTGGCTCTACGTCAAGGGGGCTGCCCGTGGACTCCTGTCGGAGTACGACACGATGTCGGGCGTGCTTCGGATCGGCGACCAGTGGGGGATCGACCTGTCCTATCAGACGGCGCCGGAGGGCATGAACGCCTGGCGTTTCAACCTGTCCGCCCAGAACTGGGAGGTCCGCAGCAGCGCGGGCACGCGGGATTGGGACCGCTTCGCCTTCGGAGTGAACCGCGTATATCAGTGGGGCGACGTGAACGTGGGGCTTGGATTGGCCTACGAAGACGTGGGGGGGGATTCCATCTCCGACGAGGACGACCGCAACTCGATCGGCCCGACGTTCTTCGCCGCCTACGACACGCTGGACATCCCCGGCGACCCGACAAAGGGCTACGCCTGGCGCATCAACGCGTGGTGGCCGGACTTTGACGAGGTCCTCTATCGGTTCACCTACTTCAAGCCCTTGGAGGTTACGGGGCACCTGCGCACGTACTTCCGCCTGGGCTACGCGGAGGGCGACCTGGATCGTTGTAGTCACGGGACCTACCTGGGCGCGGCGGAGGAGCTCTACACCGCGGCGGCCCGACCGGTCGAGGCGGAGCGCATGGCCTGGGCGAACCTGGCCTTCCGCCGGGTGTTGAGCCGTAGCGTCCTGGGCATCGTGGCGGTGGAGCTCTTCGGCAGCTACGGCTACGCGATGGACAAGGACTACGGGAGGATCGACTCCCCATGGGAGGTGGGCGTTGCCGTGAACTTCCCCAACAACATCGTGGACATCAAGCTGGCGGCCCTGTACGGCTCGGAGGAGTTCAAGGTGGGCTTTTTCATGGGGGTCCCCATCTGGGACCACTACCCGCTGCCGTAAGCCGCAGCGACTTCGTTCGATTCCAAGGAAACTAAATCGTAGATCACAGGGCCCCGCCGGGGCCCTCCATCCTGTGTGAGGGCAGGGCCTGGGTGGCCCCCCGCCCTGTGGAGGTTATATCATGGCACGCAACATCACAGCACGAAGCGTCGATTACTCTCAGTGGTACCTTGACGTGATCAAGGCGGCCGAGCTGGCGGACTACGCGCCGGTGCGCGGCTGCATGGTGATTCGCCCGACGGGGTACTCCATCTGGGAGAACGTTCAGCGCTACTTCGACGACGCCTTCAAGCGGACGGGACACGTGAACGCCTACTTCCCGCTCCTGATCCCCAACTCCTTCCTCCAAAAGGAGGCGGAGCACGTGGAGGGCTTTGCGCCGGAGTGCGCCATGGTCACCCATGCGGGCGGGGAGGAGCTGGAGGAGCCCTTCGCGGTGCGCCCCACCTCCGAGACGGTCATTGGCCACATGTACAGCCGCTGGATCCAGTCGTGGAGGGACCTGCCGGTGCTTATCAACCAGTGGTGCAACGTCATGCGGTGGGAGAAACGGCCGCGCCTCTTCCTCCGCACGTCCGAGTTTCTGTGGCAGGAGGGGCACACGGCCCACGCCACGGAGCAGGAGGCCCGCGAGGAAACGCTGCGGATGCTGGAGGTGTACCGTAAGGTCATGGAGGAGGAGCTGGCGTTGCCCGTGATCACGGGCGAGAAGACGGCGGGGGAGCGCTTCCCCGGCGCCGTAGCCACCTACACCTGCGAGGCGATGATGAGCGACGCGAAGGCGCTCCAGGCGGGGACCAGCCACTTCCTGGGCCAGAACTTCGCCAGGGCCTTCGAGATTCGCTTCCAGGACAGGGACGGAGAGCTGGCGACCTGTTGGACAACCAGTTGGGGGATTTCTACGCGCCTCATCGGCGCCATCATCATGACCCACTCCGACGACGACGGCCTGGTGCTTCCGCCGCGCATCGCTCCCATGAAGGTGGTGCTGCTGCCGATCTCGAAGGACGAGCGCCAGGCGGAGGACGTTCTGCTGCCCATGGCGCGCGAGCTTTCAGGACAGCTCAACGAGGCGCTGGGGGGGCTCTATACGACTGTGGACACGCAGTTTCACATGCGGCCCGGCGACCGCTTCTTCACCCACCTGCAGCGGGGGGTGCCTCTGCGCCTCGAGCTGGGGGAGAAGGACGTGCAGGCCGGGACGGTGCGGGTCGTGAGGCGCGACACCGGGGAGAAGGCGGACCTCAGCCGCGACGCGCTGGTCCCTGCGGTGCAGAAGTTGCTTGAGGACGTCCAGTCGAACCTCTACAGGAGGGCCCTGTCCTTCCGCGAGGCGCACACGGCCCAGGCCTCCAGCTACGACGAACTCAAGGCGATCCTGGCGGAAAGGGGTGGGTTTGTCGAGGCGTACTTCGGGGGGACGCCTGAGGACGAGCGTCGCATCCGGGAGGAAACGGGCGGCGTGACCCCGCGCTGCATCCCCCTGGCGGACGCGAGCACGGGCCGGTGCATCGTCACGGGGAAGGAAGGGCGCAGGACGATCTTCGCCAGGGCCTATTGAGCCCCTTGAACTCGTCTGCCCGTCCATGATGAGTGCTGAGGGGGACGAAAAGGGATGGATAGGAAGGAGAAAATAATCGTCTTGCCCTGCGATTGCAGGTGCTGTATGTTCGTCGTCGAAAAAATCGTGTGGGAGGATGGCGACGTCGCCTACAACATCTCGATCAAGGACTCCAGGTACGACCACAATTACAACACCCTGTGGGGTCGTATCAAGAGGGCAGTCAAGACGTTGTTCGGGAAACCGATCTTTTACAACGATCTTTATCTTGACGGAGAGGAAACGTTTCAAAAACTCGTCAAAGACATGGAGGAGCTCTCGAAGGCGGAGCTGAAGGGGGACTGAGGTCGAAGTGATGCAACGACGACCCTTTTTGCGGCGGCGATCGGCACGGGGGCTGTGACGGATGTGTTTTGACGGGGATTGTTTTTTTCGGGTGGTGTGAGGCGGGATGACGCACTATAATTTGCCGCACGATCACGGACAGGACGTTCAGGTCGTGCTGGAGCGTATGCCGGCGGCGCAGCGCTTCGAGGAGGCGGCCATGAGCTTTCAGCAGCTAGGGGACCCCACGCGGCTCAAGATCCTGTGGATCCTATGCCACTGCAGGGAGTGCGTTTCCGACATCGCGGCCGCGGTGGGCATGAGCGACGCCGCGGTATCGCACCACCTTCAACTTTTGAGGCGCAGTGGCCTCATCGTGGGCAGCCGCGTCGGAAAGGAGATCCACTACACCCTTTCCGACGAGCGCAGGGCCGGGCTGCTGCACCGTGTGATGGATGCCCTGTTCGAGATCACCTGCCCCAGGGAGGACGTCCCCGGCCCTCGAAGCGTTTAGCCCCTTCGGGGGCTTTTTCTTTTTGGAGCAGGCCTTCTCATCGGCGGTCGCGCCATGCCGGAATGCAGGCAAAAAACGGGGCCAGGTATTCAAAGATCGTCAGCGTGGTGCGAACGTCGAGCTCTCTGAAGTCTGGACTTAAGGAGGATACGTAGCCCCACAGCAGACACAGGGCGTTCACGGCGCTGGCGGTCAACACGAAGGGCGCCCAGGGTACCCGGCGCAGCACCAGGTACCCGCCAACGATGAGCGCGGCGGGGAAGGCCCATCCGGCCCACCACGTCCCGGAGAGCAACAGCGACTGAAGTTCCCCCTTCGAGATTGCCCAGTGGAGATTGTAGGCGACGCTGAGCAGCAGGGAGGTGCCTGCAGCGGCGCTGGCGGCCAGGGCCGAGCGGCGATCCCTCCGGGGGAGAAGGGACAGGCAGAGCGCTGCCAGCAGGACTTTGAGGACCAACAGGATTGCCCAAAGGTCCAGGCTGTCTTGATAGTGCCTGAACTCGATCCACCTCATGACCCAGTAGATGCAGTTTGCCAGCGGATAGAGAAAGGACACGGCGTAGGCGCACCACGCGGGGAAGGACTCCTTCGCGTGGGCGGAGCAGGACAACCTATCCAGGCGGTAGGCCGTGCGGAGGACGGCGAGGAACAGCACCATCAGAAGCACTCCTCCCATGGTGACCAGGAAATAGATTCCCCCCAATCCGATGGCCACCATCATGGACCTGCCCGTAAACGCGCGAAGTGTTGCCCCGGTTGATAATACTGCGTACACGAAAGCCTCGCAGTAGGCGTAGGTCATGAGGATTTTTGGCGAAGCCGAAGGGCGCAGGCTGTAGAGGAATGCAGCACCGGGCAGGATGCAGGGCAGAAGTCGAATGCCCGTCCGGCCGAGGCTGTCGTAGAGCGTCATGGACAGGATCGCGCTTAAAAGGCCGCCTGCGCCGAAGAACTCGTTGAGGCAGAAAAGGATCGCGCCAGCCAGGAGCAGCCGGCTGAGCCTCTTTCTGAGCTTCAAGGTCTCCAAACGTTTGTCGTTCGGTTCAGGCTCGATTTTCTCGACCCCCGACCGTACCGACCGCGGTGAACGCGCGTCCAGCCACGCGAACAGGAACGCGGCGATGATGGAGGCGTAGCCCATGACGTCGCAGACCTGAAACGCCAGGATGGTGGGGGATTGCAGCTCCATGTGCCACAGGGCGGGGGTGTCGGCGAGGAGGTACAGGGCCCCCGCCGTGCTGACGCAGAGGAGGGGCCAGGCGCGTCGGCTTCGGCGCAGCGCCAGGTATCCGCCGACGAGGAGGGGGAGCCACAGGAGCTGATGAATCCACCAATACGGCGAGGACAACAGCTGAAAGGCCTCCCGCAGAGCTTTGGGGTTCGCGTTGGCGAGGAAGGTCGAGTGGAGGTAAAGCCCCCGATCCAGGAGCCCGTAGAGGCCCGCTCCGGCGCTCAGCGCCAGGGCCGCCCGGCGGTCCCGCCTGAGGTGCAGGAGGAGGGCGATTGCAGCCGCTGCGGCCAGGACGAGCACCGGCCAGGTTTCCTTCCTCCATGAGGTGGGGCTTGCATTGGCCCACAGGACGATCCTCAGGAGGGCGTCGCTCAGCGCGTAGCCGAACGAAAGTCCCCACGCCCAGAGCCCCCACAGGCTGATGCAGGCCCGGTCCTTCGGCGCATCCCACGCTTCGCTCATCGTCGCTCACTCCTTTAATTTGAATAGATTCGTCGTGTGCGGCACGGACCGGCTGTCCGAGACGCCAGACAGGTCGATCAATATATTATCATGACTTTACGGTGGCGTAGAGACACGTTAAGGCGATCATCGAGATGCGACCGTAGTATAATAACACGGGGTGGGGGTGTCGTGCCGATGCGGAGGTCCGGAGCGAGTGAAAGCGGGGGCTTTTAGATGACGATCATGCCGGAGCGCACGCCGGGTGCGGCGGCGCTGAACGAGGAGAAGCGGGCGGCGCTCAAGGCGCTGAAGACGGTGAGGGGACAGGTGGAGGGCATCATAAGGATGATCGAGGAGGGGCGCTACTGCGTGGACATATCCAACCAGCTCCTGGCCTCTTCGGCGCTCCTGAAGCGCGCGAACGTCCTGGTGCTGCGGCAGCACATGCACCACTGTGTGCGGGACGCCGTCGAGCACGGCGACGTCAACGCGAAGCTGGACGAGATATCGGACCTCCTCGCCAAAGTCATAGGCCGCTGAAGCCCGTTTGACAAAGAGGGCGGGCCGTGCTATCGTTCAATGGACCCCCACGGGGAGGGGGTCTATTGAACGCCCTTCGCCTCATCCTGAGGGCGTCCGCTTGGTGAGTTGCGAGAGGTTCTTGAGGAGGGATTCCGATGAAGAAGGAATCGTACGACGTTACGGGCATGAGCTGTGCGGCCTGCTCGGCCCGCGTGGAGAAGAGTGTGGCGGCGCTGCCGGGCGTTAAAGAGGTTGCCGTCAACCTGTTGAAGAACAGCATGACCGTCAGCTACGACGAGGGGGCGCTTTCCTCCGCCGACGTCGTGGCCGCGGTGGTGAAGGCGGGCTACGGGGCCAACCTCCGCGCCGCCGCCGAGGGAAAGAAAAAGGAGCGCGGGCCGGCACAGGACGTCGCCCTCCAGGAGTACCTGGGGTTGAAGACACGCCTGGTGGCCTCGCTCGTCTTCGCCCTCCCGCTGTCCTACCTGTCCATGGGGCGCATGATGGGCTGGCCCATGCCGTTCTGTTTTCTGGGTGCTGAGAACGCACTGGTCTTTGCTCTGACGCTCCTCCTCCTGGCTTTACCGGTGGCCTTCATCAACTTCAAGTTCTTTCGGGTGGGCTTCGGCGCGCTGGCTCACGGCTCGCCGAACATGGACTCCCTGATCGCCCTGGGCAGCAGCGCAGCCCTGGTGTACGGCGTGTACGCCATCTATCGCATGGCCTGGGCCGCGGGACGCGGGGATATGGCGACGGTCGACCACTTCTCCATGGACCTCTACATCGAGTCGGCAGGGATGATCTTGACCCTCATCACGCTCGGCAAGTTCTTCGAGGCGCGGGCCAAGCGCCGGACGTCGGATGCCATCACGCGCCTGATGGACCTGGCTCCCCGGACGGCGGGGGTGGAGCGGGGCGGTGCGGAGGTGGAGATCCCGATCGAGGAGCTGGAGAGGGGGGAGATCGCCGTCGTCAAGTCCGGGCAGGCCATCCCCGCGGACGGCGTGCTGACGGAGGGCGCCGCCGCGGTGGACGAGTCCGCGATCACGGGCGAGAGCATCCCTGTGGACAAGGCCCCCGGCGACCGCCTGGTCGGCGCGACGACGGTGCGCAGCGGCTGGCTGAAGATGCGGGTCACGGGCGTGGGCGAGGAAACGACCCTGGCGCAGATCGTCCGTCTGGTGGACGAGGCCACGAGCTCCAAGGCCCCCATCGCCAAGATGGCGGATCGGGTCAGCGGCGTCTTCGTGCCCATCGTGATCGCCATCGCCCTTGCGACGGGCGCGATATGGCTCCTGGCGGGGCGCGGTGTCGAGTTCGCCCTCTCCATGGCCATCTCCGTGTTGGTGATCTCCTGCCCCTGCGCGCTGGGGCTGGCGACGCCCACGGCCGTCATGGTGGGCACGGGGCGGGGCGCGGCCAGTGGCATCCTTATCAAGTCGGCTGAGGCCCTTGAACGGCTCCACGACATCGACACGGTGGTGCTGGACAAGACGGGCACCATCACTCAGGGGATGCCGGTCGTGACGGACGTCCTGTGCCCTGCGATGGACCGGCGGGAGTTCCTGAGGGCTGCCGCGTCCCTTGAGAGCCGATCGGAGCACCCCCTGGCCGCTGCCGTCACCGCGAGGGCGGAGGAGGAGGGCTTGGAGCTCCTGCCCGTGGAGGGCTTTTCCCAGGAGGCCGGGGCAGGGGTCCGCGGCGTCGTGGGAGGGTGCGAGTGGTGCGCGGGAAACCGCAGGGTCCTGGAGGCGGCAGGCCTCTACGACGAGCGCGCGAAGGAGCTGGAGCAGAAGCTGGCGGACGAGGGCGGCACCCCGATGTTCTTCGTGACGGAGGGGCGGCTGGCTGGGGTGATCGCGGCGGCGGACGTCGTGAAGCCCACCAGTCGCCAGGCCGTAGACGAGCTGCATCGTATGGGGCTCCAGGTTGCGATGCTGACGGGGGACAACCGGCGCACGGCTTGCGCCATTCAGCGCCAGGTGGGGCTGGACGAGGTCACGGCGGAGGTGTTGCCCCAAGATAAGGAAGGGGAGGTGCGCCGCCTGCAGAAGGCGGGACGAAAGGTGGCCATGGTGGGGGACGGCATCAACGATGCCCCGGCCCTGGCCAGGGCCGACGTGGGCATCGCCATCGGGGCGGGCACGGACGTGGCCATCGAGTCCGCGGACCTGGTGTTGATGCGCAGCAGCCTGTTGGACGTGGCGGGGGCCATCCAGCTTGGCCGCGCCGTCATCCGCAACATAAAGCAGAACCTGTTCTGGGCGCT
>NZ_CALHIQ010000085.1 GCF_938030725.1 uncultured Fretibacterium sp.
GGACGGAGGTGGGGGCGATGAACTTTTTCGAGGCGTTGGACGCGGCGGCGCGAAGGGCGCCGGACTGCGGCGTGGCCCGCCTGGTTTTGGGGTGGCACGCCAGTTTCGCCCTGGCGGAGGACGGGCGGTGGGGCGTCGGCTTCGTCCCGGACTCCATGAAGGAGGCCCACAGAGCGCGGGCGGTACACACGGAGGAGCTGATCCGCGCGCCTCTGTCGCGCCTCGCGGGGCTCTACGTTTCGCCCTTTCCCCAGGAGTTCGCCGCGGCGTCGGCGGCCTGCGCGGCGCTCCTGCCCTTTGGGCCCGGCGGTTCCCCGCTGGACCTCGCCATGACCTGCGCCCGGGGCGACCGCGTGGCCGTGCTGGGGTACGAGCGCGACCTCCTGCCCTTCATGCGCGACTGGGGCTGGCGCGTCGCGGTGTTCGACGACCGGGGCGTCGGCCCGGACTGCTTCCCGCAAAGCGACTTCTCCCGAGGCGTGCGGGAGGCGGAGTGGGCGTGGCTGTCCCCGGAGGCGATCCGCGACCGGTGGCTGCTCTCCACGCGGGAGGAGCTGACGAGGAAGAAGGGCTGCTTCCTCCAAGGCCCCGGCCTCCCCGCCCTGCCGGGAGCCTTTGCGCCCCTCGGCGTCACGCACCTCGTCGTGCCAAGGGGGGATTCCTCTCCCGATGCAGCCATGGCGGCGGAGGCCCACGTCGCAGCGGGCGGCAGCCCGTGGCTCAGCGGCGCGCTGACCTGGAGGGTTTACCCGGCGCAGGGTGGGGACTGGCGCGCAGCGAACGCCCCGGAGGAATCGTGCAGTGGGGCGTTTGGGCACTCCTTGAAGTAGATAAAGGGTATAATAGCAGAGAGTGCGGACGATCTTGTGCGGAGGGGGCGGTTTTTCGTGTTGCAGCGTTCTTATTGGCTGAGTGGACGGGAGGACATCGCCGCGGCGGTCGAGAGGGCGAAGTCCGAAGCCTCGAAGCTGCCGCGTCTGGATTCCGTGCTGGCGGTTGTTTTCCTGAAACACACGGCGGTCCCGCTCTGGGGAGATATCCTGGGGAGCGTTCGAGGTGCGTTCTCCGGCGCGGAGGTCTGCGGGGCCACGGTGGACATGAGCGTCACCGACGGGACCCAATGGCTCTCTCCGGAGTGGGGTGAGGACTCCGACATCCTTGGCTCCCTCACCTTCATGTTCTTTGAACGCTCCTCTGCACGGGCCATGGTGCTGCCTGACGACCCGGTCGCAGCGGGCACGATGCTGCGACAGGTGCTGGATGAGGACGCGGACGCCAGAGCCGTCGGCCTCCTGATCAGCGACATGCGCGTGGACTTCAACCCCCTCTTTCGGGAGATTTCCCACGTCCGCCCCGAGATCGTCTTCTTCGGCGGGACGGCCTGGGCCTGGAGCGAACCTGAGGGACGCCGGCTGTTCTGTGGGGATGCGGTCCTCACGCGCGGCGTCGTCGCTGTCGTCTTCAGCGGTCGGGAGCTCCATGCCTGCGAGAACTCGTCCTTCGGCTGGACGCCCATGGGCCCTGAGCTGACGGTCACGCGCATGAAGGACGACTTCACGGTCTGCGAGCTTGACGGAAAGCCCGCCGGCGAGGTCCTGGAGTACTACCTGGGCTGGCGGGAGAGCTGGGACCCGCTGGAGGACGCCATGGCCTTCCCCCTGTGCTTCGAGCGCGGAGGGCAGCTGGTAGGGCGTCACCTGAACGCCTTCCTTGACGACGGGAGCATCCAGCTGGACGCGGACCTGCGAGTGGGGGAAAGGCTTCGCATCTCCTGCGGCGCTCCCTTCGCCATCCTTCGGGAGGCTGCCGCGAACCACAGGCGAATGACGGACTTTCGCCCGGAGGCGTTCATTGCCGTCAGTTGCGCTGGCCGGCACCAGATACTTCGGGAGAACCGGGGGCAGGAGTTCGACGTCCTACGCCAGTTGGCGCCCTCTTCGGGCTTCTACTCGTACGGTGAGGTCCAGCGAAACGGCGGCGAGATTTCGATCACAAACCTGATGCTGGTGACCGTCGCCTTTCGGGAGGGAGAGCCCAAAGGAGCGGAACCCTCGATCCAGGTGACGCCGCTGCACCTTCAGAAGCAGACCTCCGTCATCGCCCACCTCCTGCACATGGTGCACGTCATGACGCAGGAGTGGGAGGACGCCAGGGGGCGCCTCGTCATCCTGGCCGAGCGCGACGGGCTCACGAGCCTCCTGAATCGCCGCGCCATGGAGGAGTCCCTGCGGCAGATCCTGCGCGAGAGGGTGAAAAACCCCCAGGACGTCGCCGTGTTGATGATCGACCTGGACGATTTCAAGGGCATCAACGACACCTATGGGCACGCGATGGGCGACAAGGTGCTGGTGACGCTGGCGGAGATCCTGCGGAACAGCACGCGGCGCAACGACGCGATCTGCCGCTGGGGCGGGGACGAGTTCTTCGTCATCCTGACGCGCGCCGACCGCGCGGCGGCTGGGCGCGTCGTCGAGCGCATCCACAGGAGCGCCGCCTCGCTCTCGCTCCTGA
>NZ_CALHIQ010000086.1 GCF_938030725.1 uncultured Fretibacterium sp.
TTTGAGGCGGGGGAAAAAACTCCCCCCCTGTGCCCCGCCGGCCCTTTGGAGGTTTTTTAATTAAAATGGATAGGAGAAAATGCGGCGTGCTGCTCCCCATGACCTCGCTTCCCTCGCGCTTCGGGATCGGCGACATGGGACCGGGGGCGCGGCGGTTTGCGGAGTTTTTGCATGGGGCGGGGCAATCGCTGTGGCAGGTCCTGCCCCTGACCGCGACGGACGCGGGGTGCGCCCACTCGCCCTACAGCCCCACGTCGGCCTTCGCCGGCAGCGGCCTCCTGATCAGCCCGGAGGGCCTGATGGAGGACGGGTTTCTGAGCCGGGAGGAGCTGGACAGCGCGCCCAACTTCTCGAACGACCGGGTGGACTACGGCGCGGCCGGAGCCTTCAAGGCAGCGCTCCTGCAAAGGGTGTGGGCGCAGTTTCACCGCGGCGGCGAGAGCGCGGACTTCAAGGCCTTCTGCCAGAGCCAGGGGGACTGGCTGGAAGACTGGAGTCTCTTCATCTCCATCAAGGGCGCCATGGGCGGGCTTGCCTGGCGCGACTGGCCCGACGGGTTGAAGTTTCGCCGCCCCCAGGACCTCGACCGGTTCCGCCGGGACCACGACGGCGACATCGGGCTTCAGAACTTCATCCAGTACGTCTTCGCGCGGCAGATGTCCGCGCTGCGGAGGCGCATGGCGGAGCTGAAGTTGGAGCTGGTGGGCGACGTCCCCGTCTACGTCATGGGGGACTGCGCCGACGTGTGGGCCCACCCGGATCTCTTCGACCTGGACGAGGACCTGAACTCCGTCTCCGTGGCGGGCGTCCCCCCGGACTACTTCAGCGCCAAGGGACAGCTCTGGGGCAACCCGACGTACAACTGGGAGGCCATGAGAAGGGACGGCTTCCGCTGGTGGACCGGACGCCTGCACCGCCTCCTGACCTTCTTCGACCGCGTACGCATCGACCACTTCCGGGGGCTCATCGCCTACTGGGCGCTGCCGGCAGACGCTGAAACGGCGGAGCACGGGGAGTGGCGCAGCGTGCCCCACCGGGAGTTCTTCAGCGCGCTCAGGAGCGAGTTTCCGAACGCGCCCTTCTGGGCTGAGAACCTGGGGGTCCTCACCCCGGAGGTGGAGGAGGCCCGCACCGCCATGGGGCTTCCTGGGATGACGATCCTCCACTTCGCCTTCGGGCATCCCGCGGACAACCCCTACGCCCCCCACAACCACACGCCAAAGACCGTGGTCTACACGGGGACTCACGACAACAACACCTCCCGCGGGTGGCTGATGGCCGACGCCACGCCCTGGGAGCGGGCGAACCTCTCCGCCTACCTGGGGTGCGAGGTGACGGCAGGGAGCGTGTCCGGGGTCATGACGCGCATGGCCCTGGCCTCCGTGGCGGAGACGGCCGTCATCCCCATGCAGGACTGGCTCGACCTGGGGCCGGAGGCTCGAATCAACACCCCGTCCACCACGGCGGGGAACTGGACGTGGCGCATGAAGCCGGGCGCCATCACGCCCGACCTCACGCAGCGGATGCGGTCGCTCTGCGAGCTCTACGGACGTACCGGCGCGTAACGCAAAAAAGGCGGGCAACGACGGGAGGTGCGGGTTTAGTCCCGCTCCGCCCGTCGTTTTTTCGCTTCAGCTCAGGTTGTCGTAGACCGTGCCGTCGATGATGGTCCGCTCGCACAACGTGAAGTTGCTGAAGGGGTGTCCGCTCCACACCGCGAGGTCCGCGTCCTTGCCCGGCTCGATGCTTCCCATCCGGTCCCCCAGCCCCAGCAGGCGCGCCGGGCGGATGGTGACGGCCTCGAAGGCCGCCCTCTCGCTCAGGCCATGGGCCATGCAGAGGCCGACGTGCGTCGGCAGGTACTTCGTCCCCGAGGAGGTGTCCGCCGTCAGACAGAAGTTGATCCCGGCCTCCTCCATCCTCGCGGGCGTCGTCAGCTTCCGGCCCCAGATCTCCATCTTGCTGGGGGGCATCGTCAACGGGCCGATGACGCAGTCCACCCGGTGCTCCCTCAAGAAGTCCAGGATCAAGTAACCCTCCGTGCAGTGCTCAATGGAGAAATCCAGGTGGAACTCCTCGGCGATGCGGATGGCCGTCACGATGTCGTCCGCCCGATGGCAGTGGATGCGGCACTTCCTCTGGCCCCGGACGACGGGGACCAGTTCCTCCAGCGCGAAGTTGCGCTTCGGCCTCTTTTCAGGGTCCGCCTCCCCCGCCCAAAGCTCCTCCGAGTAGTCCAACGCCTCATAGAGCGTCCGGCGCAGGATGGCAGCCAGTCCCATGCGCGTCATGGGAGCCCGCTTCTGCTCGACGCCGTAGACCCGTTTCGGGTTCTCCCCCAGCGCGAACTTCATGTGCTCCGAGCCGGGGATGGCGATGTCGAAGACCGTCGATCCCCGTTTGGTCTTGAAGCTGATGCCGGTGCCTCCGATGACGTTGGCCGACCCGGGGCCGGTGTAGCAGGCGGTGAAGCCGGCACGCCGTGCCTCCTCGATGGCGATGTCAAAGGGATTCAGGGCATCGATGCCGCGCACCTGGGCCGTCACCGGGTCGGTCTTCTCGTTTCCATCGATCTGGCCGGGCAGGGTGTTGGGCTCGTTAAAGGTGGAGATGTGCGTGTGGGCATCGATCAGCCCCGGCGTCAGCCACTTCCCCGTCAGGTCCAGGACCTCCACCCCTGCCGGAACCGCGACGTCCTCGCCACAGGCCGCGATCTTTCCGCCCTCCACCAGGACCGTGCCGCGCTCAAGCGTCCTCCCCGCAACCGTGACGACCCTCGCGTCTTTCAAAACAAGCATCTTCAGAAAAAACCTCCAAGCGTCAGGATAGTTTCACACGACGATTGTACAACGAAATTTTGTCAAAGAGAGGCTCGCCTCCATGGACTACAGCTCCCCCATCGCTGAAGCCGGAGTAGCAGGAACTCGAGGCTCCTGTCCTGCCTGAAGTCCCACGTTATGGCTGAAAGATGAATTGATAAGATTTATTTAAAATAATTTAATTAACAAAATAATTATTAGCCTTGCAAATATCTAGGTAGATAGTTATAATCCTAATTCGTTTCAAATCATGTCTTAACAGCGAAGGAACACCTCCTTCCAGTTTTAATTTTGTGGAGGGAGGCCCCAATCTTGTAAGGAGGGCATCGTTTTGAGAGGTAAGCGAAAAGTGTTGGGTTGGCTGGTGCTGACAGGGGCGCTGGCGGTCGGGACCGCTTGGGCTGCGGCAACCGTCCTGGAGGTACCCGCCGGGACGACAAATGGTGCCGATTTCACCCTGACGCCCACGGACGACGGCGGCATCTTCAACATCATCCGAGGAGGAGGGCGTTTCGAGGGGGCCGTCAAGGGCGAGTCCGGCAAGGCACGGATGCTCCAGCTTACGGCTACGGGCAGCAGTCCCTTGGTCGTAGCCCCGGGAGTCCAAAAGTCGATCGAAGGCGACACGGGGAACGGCAACTTCCAGCTCCTCGTGAGCTCCGACGCCGGCAGGAAGGTCGTCGTCAGGGGTTCGAACGGAGACAACTCCTCGGAGGAGGAGTACAGGACCCATTACAGCGGGGGGACGCTGATCTGCGGCGGCGTGCTGAGCGCGGCCAACGACGCCCTTGGGCAGAGGTGGGTCGGCATCCTGAGCGCGCCGTCCTCGACGAACGCGCCGGCCCTCGCGACCGACGGCCCCCTCCCCTTGACCCTGGGGTCCGCAGAAGCCATAGCGCAGCCCCTGCTGCTGTTCGTCGCAAGCGGGGACGCGGGGGACGACCGCCTCACGTACGGCATCATCGACACCCCCGACCAGCAGGAGTTGCTCCTTCGGCACGGCCTGGGCCAAAGGCAGGTCAAGCTGCCCAGTGCCAAGGCCGTGGGGGACGACTTGGCGAAGCTTGAGGCGTTCGATAACGACTTCTACGGGTCCCCGTCGGGCAAGGGTTTTGTCCGTCTGGTCAAGACGGGCAAGGGGACCCTGACGATCGATTCCGACGTGCGGACGCCCAACCTCGCGGCTGCCGAGGACAAGGGACTTGAGGCCAGGGCACTGGACGGGGCGCATCATTTGGGCGGTACGGACGTGCGGGAGGGTAGCCTGGTCATCCGCGGCGGGGAGTTCAAGGTTCCCGGCGACCACTTCCGCGGTTCCCTGGGCAGGGTCTGGGCGTCCTTCCTGGGCAGCGGGTCCCTTGCGGACACCGAGCCCTTCAGCCAGGGACGTCTGAGGGAGAAGGCGCTTCACACGGAGAGCAATTACGTGTTCTACCACTTCTACAACCCCCTCTGGATCAGGAAGGGCGCCAGCGTCGCCGTGGACCGCAGCCAGATCTTCAGCCAGCTGAACACCGAGGCCGGCTCCACGTTCGAGGCGAAGTCCTACGCCGTGGGCGGCCAACTCCATTACCCTTACGTCGTGGTGACCCTCGACGGGAACGACTCGCACGTGAACGGAGTGCTGAAGGGTGCGTTTCACCTGGTGCTCGATTCCCGGATTGGGAAACGCCATCCCAAAGGATTCACCTTTCAGGATGAAAACGACTTGCAGTTGAGCTCGGGGAGAAACTCCACCCTGTTCCTGAACAACCCCGACAACGAAATCTTCGCCGAGGGCGAGACCTTGGTGGCCAACGGGGTCCTGGGGCTTACAGGCACCGGATCCATCGGAGGGGGCAAGGTAACGGTCGGAGCCATCAAGGAAGATGATGGCTTCGAGACGGGAGGCGGGGCTACCCTGCTGGCCTCGAAGTCCCTGGAGGTAGCCGGCAAGACCGAAGTCAAGTACGGCGGCATGTTGGCGGCCGAGCGAGGGCAGGTATTGTCCTTCAAGGACATTGCCATCAATATGCTCAAAAAGATGCCAAACGGCAAAATCATGTCGGGCACTTTTATGATCAATCCGACCAGCCCCAGCGCCAGCCAGGACTGGAGCGGAACGGTGGAATTTGGTGGAGAGGGCAGGAGGTTCAGCTGGACGAACCCTTTAAATATACAGGTTCGTAACGGAGAACTGCGACTGAGCAGCCTTCCGGAGAAGACGGCCTCGGGAAATGAGCCCCTCGTCAATATCAACATAGGGGCAGGAGCAAGGGAACTGGTCAGAACATTTTCTCTGGGCAAGGGGGCCAGGGACCTTTCGAAGAACGTGAATCTCAGCTTGGGTAAATACAGCCGCATCGGGGTTGTCCCCAACGATGGCGACGTCGCCGGTACCCGCGCCGAGGCGGCGGGCAGGGACCCCATCTTCAAGGCCAAGACGATCGACTATTACTACCTGAACGGCGATGGTCCACGGCTGACCATCCAGCTGGACCCTGCGCAGCTCTCCGCCAGGACGCTCAAAAAGGGCTGGGTCCCCCTGATCGGCTCCGTCGAGGCGAAGGAGTGGAAGAAGCTGCGCGCCAAGGACAAGACGACGGGAAAGGACTTTGCGAAGGTCCGGGTTTCCTGGCTGAACTCCTCGAAGGACATCGTCCCGGGCAATGCCGCCTCGGAGGACGCAGGCGCCCGGGTTCACCTGGACGACGATAAGTTCACGATCTTGCTTGAGGTCCTTGAGGACTTTAAGGCTCCTGAGAAGCCCGATCCTCAACCCAACCCCAACCCCAATCCAAACCCCGGGCCCAATCCTCAACCCAACCCCAACCCAGGGCCTAGCCCCAAGCCTCAGAACCCCGCGCCGGACAAGCCCAAGGACCCTTCTCCCGGCAAGCCCGACAATCCATCGCCAGACAAGCCCAGGCCGGATGAGCCGACCAACCCGGACGATAACGCCGTTCCGAAGGACCCCGAACAGTGGGAGATCACCGTGGGCGAGCCGGACGCAGCTGGCAACGTGCCCGTGAAGCTGGCAACGCGGATATCGCTGTCCAAGCCACTGGTCGCAGGCTCTCTGAAGGCGGACACCACCGGGTTCGTTCCTGGTACGCTCACGGTCGAAGCTCTGCGAAACGCCACGGTGGCCTTCATGGAGGAGTTGGATGCGGAATCCCTCGACTGGACTGTTTCCACTCAGGCCCTGAGCTACGAGCTTCGGGTCGCAGGCAAGGTGGCCAAGGGGCAGTGGGATACGGCCAGTATCCGGTCGATACGCTGCAGGCTGGAGGGCGTCGAGGGCGAGAGGACCATCGGCCTAGGGAACCAGGGACTCCTCCTGAAGTCTATGAAGAAGCAGAAGCCAGAGGTAAAGCCCGAGGATAGGAAGACCTCCGGGAGCGGCGGATGTGACGCCGGCTTCGGCGGGCTGCTCCTGCTGTCCGCCGCGGCTCTGGTCCGTCGGAAACGCTGCCGGTAAGTTCACATTCTGTATCTCGTACGGCTTTTGGGCTAGGACCGCTTAATTAAGAACGGATAACGAAAAGCCCGATCGCAGTTAAACAGCGTGGTGCCTCGCGGTTTTACCGCGGGGCACCACGCTGTTTGAAGACCTATTCCTATTGATATTAAGATGCAATGCGCAGACTACCGCCCCTTTCCAAAACCATATGTCAATAGTCAGAAAAAAAGTCCTCCCTAAAGTATTCAGGTAAAAAGTCACCTGTGTTATCTAGTTTAGGGAAACACTGATTAAGTCGTTAAGAACTGTCACCCGTATCGTCTCCCTTCAGTGTCTGAAACTTCATCAGGCCGCGCG
>NZ_CALHIQ010000087.1 GCF_938030725.1 uncultured Fretibacterium sp.
TCCGAGGCCGTCAACTTCACGGTCACGTCCGGAAAAGCCTCTGGCGGCGGCGGTAGTGGCAGTGGCGGCGGTGGTGGCGGATGCAACGCAGGCTACGCCTTCCTGCCCCTGCTGGGGCTCCTTCCGCTGGCCTTGAGGATGAAAAAACGATAATCGATAGCGGATCGAACGTAGCTTGAGAAAGGGGGCCGATATCGGCCCCCTTATCACTGTGGTGGAAGCCTCCACTCAAGGACTGCTCCACCCCCTGATCCGTTCTGCGCCTCGCGCACCGTGGGTTTGTTTCAACGTCACAGGCTGCTGCGGTCCACCTGCACGTGATTCAGCTCTGGAATGTGGATGATGCGGTCCGCGACGCGCTCCGCCAGAGCGCGGTTGTGCGTTATCGCCACCACGGCCATGCCATGCCGCTCCGCGTAATGCAGCACGAAGCGCCAAATGTGCGCCTGGCTCAAGGCGTCCAGCATCGTCGTCATCTCGTCGGCGATCAAGACGCGCGTTTCGCTCCGCATGACGCGCGCCACGCAGAAGCGCTGCAGCTCGCCGCCCGACAGCTCGATGGGCCAGCGATCGTACCACAGGGGCCGGATGCCCATCTCGCGCAGGACGCCTTCGTCCAGCGCTCCGGCCTCGAACAGGGACTGCCGCATCTTCCAACGCGGGTTGAGCGCCCGCTCCGGGTGCTGATAGATCAACTGAACGGGGCAGTAGCCGCGCCTGGGCAGCGGGGCGCCGTTCCACAGCACCGTGCCCTCCGCGGGGTGTTCGTACCCGGCCATGAGCTTTGCCAACGTGCTCTTGCCGTAGCCGCTGGGGCCAAGGATGGCGATGCGCTCCCCATCGGCGACCTTAAGGCTCACGTCCTTCAGGACCCACGGTCCGCCCCCGTAACGAAACCCGACGTTCTTGACCTCAAGCATCGCTGCACCTGCACCTCATCGTTTCTCCGTCCACGTCCCACGTCGCTTCGCTTGCCCCGCACGCGGGGCAGCGCTCCAGGGAGAACCCGTTCTGGGGCAGAGCCCGAAACAGGGCGCGGCTGTAAGGGTGCTTCAAGCCGGCGCCGTCCCCGCTGAAGGCCGCCGCCGCGGCGGTTTCCACGACGCGGCCCTCGTGGAAAATCGCGACCTTATCCGCCACGCCAAGCGCCAAATCGATGTCGTGCGTGATGAGGAGGATGCCCTTCCCCTGGTCCGCCATGACGCGAAAGTCCTTCAGCGCCTCGATGGCCAGCTCCAGGTCCAGTCCAGGCGTCGGCTCGTCCGCAATCAGAAGCTCCGGGTCGGCGACGAACGCCGTGGACAGGAGGACGCGCCGGGCCATTCCGCCCGAAAGCTGAAAGGGATAGGAATCCGCCGTCTCGCGCTTCAGGTTGAAGTGACGAAAGGCCGCCCGTTGCCTCTCCCGAGCGCTTTCCCCCGCCGTGCCGCACACCTGGTCTCCCACGCGCATCAGCGGATCGAGGTAGGCAACGGACTGCGGGATGAACGCGATCTCCCGTCCGCGCAGGCGGGCCTTCATCCCGTCCGTCATGACCGCGCCGCGGTAGAACATCTCGCCTCCAACGCGCGCGTTGCCGGGCAGGATCCCCAGCACCGCGTGAGCCAGCAGGCTCTTGCCGGAGCCGCTCGACCCAACGACGGCCAGGATCTCTCCACGCTCCAACGACACGCTCAGGTCGGTGATGGCGCAGTAGTCCACCCTCTCAAGGCGCGTGTCGTAGCTCTCGAAGCTCACGGACAGGTGGCACACTCTCAGGAGGCTGTCTTTCAATTCGCCCATCTCCAGTCCCCCTACTCCCTCGCAGCGTGCGGGTCGACGAACACCCGCAGGCTGTCGCCCACGACGTCGAAAAGCTGTACGACGAGGAGCAGCGCCAGGCCGGGGAAGAACGCCAGCCACCACATGCCGGCCGCCAGGTGTCGCATGGACTCCGCGAGGATGACGCCCATGGCCGGCGTGTCGAGCGGCAGGCCGTAGCCCAGAAACGTGATGCCGGCCTCGTGAAGGATCGCGTGCGGAAACAGCAGGATCAGGCCGACAGCGTACTGCGGAAACACGTGAGGGACGATGTGCCGCAGAGCGATGTGGAGCGGCCCCTTCCCCATCTTTCGGGCGACCTGCACGTACTGTGCGGAACGGATCTGGAGGATTTCCGCGCGGATGAGGCGCGTCAGGTTCGGCCAGTGCGTGACGGCGACCCCTGTGATGACGCCCGCGGCGCCCCCTCCGGCGGCGATGGAGATGAGGATGAGCAGGATCAGGTGCGGCACGCCCATGCATAGGTCAACGCAGTAGCTGACGACGGAGTCCGCCCAGCCGCCGAAGACGGCGGACAGGCTCCCCAGGACCAGCGCGATGACCGAGCTGATGACCGCAGCCATCAGGCCGATGCGGATGCTGAGCGACAGGCCCGCGACGACGCGAAAGAACATGTCGCGCCCCAGGCTGTCGGTCCCGAAGGGATGGTCGGCACAGGGGGCGACGTACCGCGCCGAGTAGTTGGGGCCATAGTCGCCGGGGCCAAGGAGCGATCCCCAGACGAATATCCCCGCGAGGAGCAGAGCTCCTAAACCGATCATACAGAGCGTCCTGCGGCGGCGATTCAGCCACGGGCCGCGCACCGCCTTGACGGCTGCTTCAGCCATGGGCTTTCTCCCCCTCCCGAATGTGCGGGTCGATCAACCCGTAGAGGACGTTCGCGGACAGGTTCCCCGCGAAGACGAAGAGCACGCTGAAGAGGGCGATGCCCATCAGGAGCGGCGCGTCCGCGTGCAGTCCGGCCTCGACGGCGGTGCTGCCCAGGCCGGGGTAGGAGAACACCTTCTCCGCCAACACGGAGCCGCCGAATATCTCGCTGACCGAGGCGAACTGCAGCGTGACCGCCGGCAGGGCGATGTTGCGCAGGCCGTGGCGCCGGATGATCTGCCACAGCGCCTCGCCGCGGGCGCGGGCGAAGAGGACGTATTCGCTGTCCAGCACGTCGATCAGCTTCTGTCGGGTGTGCAGCGCGATGTTCGCCACGCCGGTGATGGACAGCGTCAACGCAGGAAGGATGAGGTGGTGCAGCCGCTCGGCCCACGTCGTCTCCGCGGCCACGCGGCCGATGGGGATGGAGAGCCCCAGGGGGAACCACTGCAGCTGCACGGCGAACACGATCAGGATCAAGAGTCCGAGCCAAAACGCCGGGGTCGAGGCCAGAAGCAGGCTGAAGGTCTTGATCACCCTGTCCGGCCAACCGCCCCGCCACGCGCCGGCGACGATCCCCAAAATCAGGCCCAGGACGCCGGACAGCGCCCAGGCCGTGCCCATCAGAAGCAGCGAGGCCTTGAAACGCTCCGCCAGCACCTGCGACACCGGCTTGTGATGCGTTATGGACTGTCCGAGGTCGCCCCGCAGGGCCGCCGCCGCCCACTTGATGTAGCGCTCCAGGGGCGGTCGATTCAGGTCCCACTGCTCCTCGATATGGGCCCGCTGCTCCTCGGAAACGTTGACCTCGCCGAGGAAGGCATCGACTGCCTTCATGGGCGACGCCGTGACTAGAAAAAAGCTGAGCGCGGAACAGGACACGAGCAGAAGCAACAGCCGCCCGATCGAGCCGGCGACGTACCTTGCGAATCCCTTACTCACAAACCCCTCTCCTTCCCCCTGGAATCACTCGCTCCAGCTCCACTCGTTCAGATTCTCCAACCCTGCCCCGCCCTGGTTTCTGGATTTGACCCTTCCAAGCGGCGGTATCGTCAGCCTGTCGCGGACGAGGTAGTTGTCCTGGGGACAGGCAACGTACAGGAACGGCACGTCTGCGTCCGCCAGCTCTTCAGCCTGCTGCCACAGCCTGTCGCTCTCCTCCTGGTTCGTGGCGCGCAGCGCGCTGTCGATCAATGCGTCGACCTCCGGATTGGAGTACGAGGGCGGATTGCCGATCACACCTTTGTTGATCTGCGAAGAATGGTAAAACAGGTAGAAGTCCGAGGGACTGGGGTAGCCGAACGCCCAGCACGTCGGCGTGGCGCGGGCGTGGCGCGCTTCAACCCACGGCGCGGATTGGGGGATGATGTGGATTCCAAGCGCTTTGGCGCTCTCCGCGACCGCCACGACCACGTTATAACGAGGCATGTCGTTGCTGCGACCCTTGATCGTGAACTCCGCTTTCAGGCCGTTCTTCTCCCTGATGCCGTCGCCGTCCGAATCCACCCAGCCGGCGTCCTCAAGCATCTTCTTCGCCTCCTCCAGGCGCCCGTCCTCGAACGTCCGCTTCGAGGCCCAGGGCAGCCAGCCCCCACCGATGGTGAAGGACGGCTTCCCCATTCCGCTCAACGCCTGATCGACCAGAAGCTGACGGCTGATGCCGACGTTCAGCGCGCGGCGGATGGCCGGGTCGCAGGTCACGTTGTTGCCCACCTTCTCGTCCCCTGAGCCAACCCCTTCGGGGATGACAGGCAGGTTGATCGCCAGCGAGGTGAAGGTGTCGAGCGTCAGGAGCTTCATGCCCGGCACCTCCTGTTTTGTGGCCGCGAACTCCGCCGGGATGAAGACGAAGTCCAGTTGTCCCGACTTCGCTGCGGCGAGCGCGGCGTCGTCGTCCACCTTGAGGATCGTCACCCGTTTGAAGGGGGATTTCTTGCCGTAATAGTGTGGATTGGGCTCCAAAATCATCTGCTGTCCGATCTGGAAGTCCACGATACGCCAGGCGCCTGAGCCCAGCGGCATGTCACCGTAGCCCTCCTTATAAGCGTGCTTCGGAACGATGCCGACGTAACTCAGGAGGTGCGGAAAGAACGACCATGGACGGGAGAGCGTGAACTCCACCGTTCGGTCGTCGAGCGCCCGAACGCTCTCCAACATCGAGAGGTCGGCGACCGATGCGGCGGCTTTCGTGCTCTCAAACGTGAAGACGATGTCCTCCGCCGTCAGGGGGTGACCGTCGGTGAACTTCGCGTCCTCGCGAATTTCATACGTGTACCTCAGCCCGTCTTCGCTGACCTTCTCATCCGTTGCCAGGTCCTTTTCCAGCAGGTTGTCCTTGCCGGGCTTCAGCAGGTGGCAGTGAAAGATGTCGGGTCCCCAGACACCATACCCGCGAACGGGGTCGATCTTTCCCGCCATGGCATTATCGCCGCCCGACAGGACGATCTCGTCCTTCGCCAGGGCCGTGCCGCAGAGGAGCGCCATTGCCAGGAAAAGCACCGCAAAAACCGTTTTCTTCATGTTTGCCTCCTAAAATTCCAAAAATAGTGCAAAACTCCTGCGGGCGGCAAGCCCGCATCTTTTGCGCGTCGCAGAGATAAAAACGCGCCGGCCCTCTGCGCTTCTGCAAGCGAGAAGGTCGGCGCGTCCGTTTTCACGCACCAAGACGTCCGCCCTGGGCAGGGGGCCAACGTCCTCCAGAGGAAATGCGTAAGTCTCCTGACTTGCGATTCAGGGGGAGAGCCCCCAGCGCCCGATGCCTGCCTTCCCACGGCCTGATGCCGCAGTGACTGACGTTCGTCATGGCGTCCCGAAGAGACGCTTCAGCATGGGCTCACGCTTACAGTGCCGGCCGCGCGGGGACTCTCACCCCATTCCATCTACACCGTCCCCCCCGTACCGCGTGTTGAATTTGGGAGGACGATGACGCATTTCCCTATACAAACAGCCTGTTGATACAAGACGTCATTCTAATGGAACGCCCTCAAAAAAGCAACAAGGCCGCTGGTCGCCCGTCATCGCTCAGGGGACGCGTCGCCCCGCTTTTTGTACGGCGTCCGACTGAAGTGGGGGCGGCTGCGTTGTCGCGAAGAAAATCTCTTGTCAAAGCGAGATTGTGTGGTAAAATAAAAAGCTAAGTGAAAATCGGGGAGGAGGATGAGATGCCGGAGAAGGCGAACAAGACGGTGGCGCAGAATCGCAAGGCAAGGCATGATTATTTTATCGTTGACGCTTTCGAGTGCGGGATCGTCCTGACGGGAACGGAGATCAAGAGCGTTCGCGCCGGGAACCTGAACCTCAAGGATTCCTACGCCTCCCTGGATGCGGGAGAGCTCTGGCTGGTGGGGATGCACATCTCCCCTTACGAGAAGGGGACGTACTACAATCACGAGCCGGAGCGGCGGCGTAAGCTGCTCCTCCACCGCCACGAACTGTTGCGGTTGAAGGGCAGAGTCCGCGAGAAGGGCTTGACGCTGGTCCCTCTCTCCGTCTATATTAAGGAGGGGCGGCGAGCCAAGGTGGAACTGGCCTTGGCGCGAGGCAGGACGGCGCACGACAAGCGGGACGCCATTGCGGATCGGGACGCGAAGCGGGACATGGCGCGTGCCGTGAGGCACAACGGACGGTACGATTGAGAGGACGGCTCTTCCCGTCATGCCGGCGGCTCGCCGTTCGTGTTGTCGGGAAGTTTATGATAAAGCCGGTTTTATTGGGGGCGACAGGTTTCGACGGCGCGTGGAGTGCCTGACAGAGCAGGTCGAGTTACGTCCGTAATCCTCGTTAAACATTCGGGCAGACGAATAAACGTCGATAACGATTACGCATTGGCGGCTTAGGCCTGCCACGTTGAAGGATGAGCTCGTCTGTTGGCTCGCCGGAGACGTCATTTTAGACAGATGCTTCGCTCACAGTCGGATCTTGCTGGGGTGAAAAAGACCAGAGGTCTTGGAAGAAGGAAGGCCGTTTTCTGCCTCACCTTTGACGACAATTAAAAGAAAACTAAGCCTGTAGCGCTGTCACGCTGGCCCACGTCGGACGGGGGTTCAATTCCCCCCGCCTCCACCAGAAGGAATCCTCGGCTCAATGCTTGGCATGTCGAGGTTAATTTTAAAGAAGGGCCTTTCCCAACAGAAGGAAAGGCCCTTTTGGCAACAGAAGAGCGGAGAGCGAGAGGAGCTGGGAAAGATGAACGTAGCTCACATGGAAAACGTAAAGGTCCGGAAAAACCTGTACCGCCGCATCCACGCGCTTTCGGAGGAAAACCTGCAATCCCTTGTCCATTACCTGAATGAGCTCGAAAGTGGAGAGGCCCATGAGCCCAATGAAGAGACCGTTGCAGCTATGCAAGACGTTCTCGAGGGACGCAACCTCAGCAGAACCTATGACAACGTCGATGAAATGATGAAGGATCTGCTGGGTTCGAATGCTTAAGCTCCGATTTTCGTCAAGAATACAAAAAGACCTGAGATTGCTGTTAAAACGAGGCTATGACTTATCCGCCTTTGATCGTGTCGTCAGGTTGCTGGCACAGAACACCGCTCTCCCCGAGTTTTTGCGGGATCATCCTTTAAAAGGCGATTGGTCAGGTTTCAGGGAATGTCATATAACATCCGACTGGCTCCTGATTTATCAGGTTGAACGGGATACGTTGACCTTGGTTTTGGTGCGTACCGGCACGCATTCCGATCTGTTCAATAAATAGCCTGTACGATCGGCCCGTCGGCTACCAGACACCCAACGGGTTCATCGGTATTCTGTACCATCTACCTCCGCTAGTCTCTTCAGGGGCATCAGAAGCGAAAATTCCCCGAGTTTCAAAAGGGATTTGGAGAATAGAAAAACCCCCTCAGCGAGGGGGTTTTTACTTACCTCCACTTTTGTTTTTCATGATATCCCGTATCAGTCCACGATGAAACCATATGAAAGGAGATTTTCTTCACACGGTCAGGAGGTGGGCAACGTGGTGTAGTGGTCCTCAAGTCAGGGACCAAAAAGCTGAGGAGGATTGAGGGTGCGGGGGGCAATGGAGCCCCCCGTTCGTCATCCTCTCAGTCGCCGCGAGGTGAGGTCACGATGTGGCGTCGGGGGAAAGGGCGCACCAGCGCTCGAATTCTGCGTCGGTGGCCAGTACGCGGTGCGCGCCGCTGGCGTCATGGAGCGTGCCCTGCGCGTACTCAATTCCCGCAGCTCTGCGGTCGTAGTCCATGGCGCGACGCTTCTTCTCCTTGACGGGGTTCGGCAGAGGGATCGCCGACAGGAGCGAGCGCGTGTAGGGGTGGATGGGGCGATCGAATATCTCCGCCGGAGTCCCCGTTTCCAGGAGGCGCCCCTGATGCATCACCCCGATCCGGTTCGAGATGTACTTCACCATGGACAGGTCGTGTGCGATAAAGAGGTAGGAAACGCCGGTTCGTTGCTGCACTTCCTTCAGCAGGTTCACCACCTGGGCCTGGATCGATACGTCGAGGGCTGTGATGGGCTCGTCGGCGATGATGAGGGAGGGCTCCATCACCAACGCGCGGGCGATGCCGATGCGCTGGCGTTGGCCGCCCGAAAATTGGTGGGGATAGCGATTGGCGTGCTCAGCGGACAATCCCACCGTTTCCAGGGCACCGTACACCTTCTCCCGACGTTCCTTTGAACTGCCGTAGAGGTGGTGGATGTCCAGCCCCTCGGCCACGATGTCGATGACCTTTTTGCGTGGGTTCAGACACGCCATGGGGTCCTGAAAGATCATCTGTACCTGCGTGCGCAGGTGTCTGAGCGCTGCCGCGGAGAGGCGCCCCGAGATGTCCGTTCCATCCATGACGATGCGCCCTGAGGTCGGCGCGTAGAGGCGGATGATCGTCCTCCCGATGGTGGACTTGCCCGATCCCGACTCGCCCACCAGGCCGAAGGTTTCTCCCCGGTCGATGTGGAAGCTCACGCCGTCCACCGCCCGCACGACGAAATTCCGCGACACTTTGAAATGCTGCCGCAGGTCTTCTACCTCTAGGAGCGCGCTCATGCCCTCACCTCCGCCTCGTTTCCCCGCTGCATGGCCTCGATGCGGCGGCGCAGTTCCTCTGGCATCTCCACCCTGGGGGCCCGCGGGTCCAGGAGCCATGTTGCGGCGCTGTGGGTGGAGCTGACCCGGAATACCGGCGGCTCCTCCAGGAAGTCCATGCCGAGGGCGTAGGGGTTGCGCGGGGCAAAGGCGTCGCCTCGAACGGGGTGGAGCAGGTTGGGAGGGGAGCCGGGGATGGCGAACAGCTTCCGGTCCCGGCTATCGGGGTCCGGAATGGAGGAGAGCAGGCCCCAGGTGTAGGGGTGGCGCGGGTCGTAGAAGATGTCGTTCACGGTCCCGCTCTCAACGATCTTTCCGGCGTACATCACGTTGACGCAGTCCGCGATCTTGGCGACGACGCCCAGGTCGTGGGTGATGTAGATCACGGATAGGCCCCGCTCGCGCTGGACGTCCTGGATCATCTCCAGGATCTTCGCCTGGATCGTGACGTCCAGGGCCGTCGTCGGCTCGTCGCAGATGAGGACGTCCGGGCTGCAGGAGAGGGCGATGGCGATGACGACCCTCTGTCTCATCCCGCCGGAGAGCTGGTGCGGGTAGCTCTTCATGTAGGCCTCCGCCTCCGTGATCCCCACCCGGCGCAGCAGCGCCGTCGCCCTTTCCTCCGCCTCGCGCCGCGGCGTGCCGAAGTGGTGGCGCATCCCCTCCGTGAGCTGCGCTCCGATGGACATCGTCGGGTCGAGCGACGTCATGGGGTCCTGAAAGACCATGGCGATCCGCTTTCCCGCCAGCTCTCGGCGGATTTCGGACTGGGACATGTCCATGATGTGCCAGACGCCCCCGTCGGGAGGCGCGAAGTCGATCGTCCCGCTCTCCAGCTTGCCGTTGCTGCTCAGGATGCCCATGACGGCCTTCATAGTGACCGACTTCCCCGAACCGGACTCCCCGACGATGGCCAGCGTTTCCCCGCGGCGCAGGTCGAGGTCCACGCCGCGGATCGCGTTCACACGCCCCGCCGTCGTGCGGAAGCTGATGTGCAGGCCGCGGATGCGGAGCATCGAAGGGCGTTCTCGATTCTCCATGATCACACCTCCTGCATCCTCGGGTCGAAGGCGTCGCGCAGGCCGTCGGCCAGCAGGTTGAAGCTCAACATCAGGAGCGCCAGCACCATGGCCGGGAACACCAGCATGTAGGGGTGCATCAGAAAGGACTTGTAGCCGTCGTTGATCAAGGAGCCCAGCGATGCCATGGGCGCGGGGACCCCAAGCCCCACGAAGGACAGAAACGCCTCGGAGAAGATGGCGTTGGGGATGGAGAACATGGACATGGTGACGAGCTGTCCGAAGATGTTGGGCAGGACGTCCTGAAAGATGATGGTGAAGTGCCCCGCCCCCAGCGTGCGGGACGCGAGGACGAACTCCTGCTCCCGGAGCTTGAGCATCTGCGCCCGCGCGACGCGGCTCATGCCGACCCATCCCGTGATGAGCAGGGCCAGGATGATGGAGTTCAGGCCGGGCGGCATGACGAGCATCAGGAGCGTCACGATGATGAGCGTGGGGATGCCGTTGACGACCTCGAGGACGCGCTGCATGATCATGTCCGTCGCTCCGCCGAAGTAACCGGAGGTGAGCCCGTAGCTCATGCCGATCAGCATGTCGATGAGCACCGCGACGAAGGCGATGTAGAGGGAGATGCGCGTCCCCATCCAGGTTCGCGTCCACTGATCGCGGCCGAAGGTGTCCGTTCCGAACCAGTAGTAGACGTCGTCCAGCCCTTTTTGTCGGTATCGGTTGACGCGCCTCTCGCCTCCGTCGAAGATACCCAGCCTCTCGATGACGGGGATGCGTGGAGCCAGGTTCTGGTGGAGGATGTTGACGTCGTCGTAGGCGTGTTCGTTCATGCCGGGGCCGAACGCGGCGAGGACGACGATGACCAGGATCGTCACGGCCCCGAAGACCGCGCCGCGGTTCCTGGCGAAGCGGGACAGGACGTCCCTCCAGAACGGCTGGCTGGCGCAGTCCTTGTCGGTGTGGGCGGCGTCGGTGACGTCGATGCGCTCAAACTCGTGTCCTGGTTCGATGATGGGTTCAGTCATGGCGCTTCCCTCCCGCAAGCCGGATCCTGGGGTCGATGACGCCGTAGAGCAGGTCCACCGCCAGCATCAGCCCGATGTACAGCACGCAGTAGACGAAGGTCAGGCTGATGACGACGTTGTAGTCGTTGGACTGTATCGCCGTCACCAGCAGACTGCCGACGCCCGGAATGGAGAATATCTTCTCCACCACCATGCTGCCCGTCATGAGGTTGACGACGAGGGGCGCGAGCACCGTGATGATGGGGATGAGGACGTTTCGCAGGGCGTGGACGAAGTTCGTGCGGAACGGCGAGAGCCCCTTGCTCCGGGCGAAGAGCATGTATTCGCTCCCCAACGCCTCCAGCATCTCCGAGCGGGCGAAGCGGGCTATCTGAGCCAGGGTGAACATGCTGAGGGCCAACGTGGGCAGGATGGTGGAGGCGACGGGGCGGTTGACCTTGTACAGGATGGGGAACCAACCCGCCTTGAAGCCAAGGTAGTAGAGCAGGACGAAGGCGAACACGAAAGAGGGGACGCTTACGCCCAGCACGGAGATGACGGTGCTGAACGTGTCCGCGATGGAGTTGTGGCGCAGCGCGGCCAGCACCCCCAGCAGCAGGCCAAGGACGGCCCCCACGCACACGGCCTGAAGGCCGATGCGGATGGAGATGGGCAGGCGCGCCCGGATCATCTCGGTCACCGGGACGTTCTTCTGAATGTTGTAGGAAACGCCCAAGTCGCCGGTCATCATCCGCCCGACGTATCGGGCGAAGCGAATCAGCACCGGGCCGTCCAACCCGTACTTTTCCTTGAGGACCGCCACCTGTTCCGGACTCAGCTTTTCGTCGTTGAAGGGCGAGCCCGGCATCAGCTCCAGCATGAGAAAGAGCGCCAGCACGATGGCGAAGAGCGTGGCCGCTGCGGTCAACACCCGTTTGACAATGTATGTTTTCATGATCGCACCCCTCGGAATGAGGAAGGCCGGCGGGCGGCGTCCGACGGCCTTCCTCTCTTTCGGTAGTGGAGGCCTTATTGCCTTATGGATTGACGGCCTTCGTCGCGTGCTTGAAGAGGTTGCCGATGCTGGCGTGCTCCTCGATGCCCGTGAGGTAGGCCTTCTGCAACAGGGCGCTGTTCTTCTGGTACACGGGGAGGATCGCCGCCTCCTTCAGGAGCTCGGCCTCGATGTCCTTCAGGAGCTGCCAGCGCGCCGCCGGGTCGAGGGCGGTCTTGCTCGAACTGGCCTCCTTGATCATCTCGTCGTAGCGCGCGTTGGTCCAGCCGATCTTCGTCTTGTTGCTCACGAACTGGTCCAGATAGGTCATCGGGTCCGCATAATCGGGGCCCCAGCGGGTGAGGGACAGCTCGTACTCCCGGTCCCGCTCCCTCTGCAGGCGCGCCTTCTTGGCCATGCTCTCGAGGTTGATCGTAAGGCCGGGCAGGTTCTTCTGGAGCGCGTCCTGAAGGTACGTCGCCACGCCGATGGCGGACTCCGTGTCCTCGACGAGGAGCGACAGCGCCACGCTCTCGAAGCCCAGGGCCTTCTTCGCGGCGTTCCAGTGCTCCAGAGCCTTGTCCTTGTCGTAGTGCAGGTAGGTCGGCGTTCCGTCGCGGAAGTCCTTGCCGTCCGGGCCGGTGGCGAGCATGGAGGGGACGAAGTAGTTGGCCGGATGGGAGCCGTCCTTCAGCACGCCGCTGCACAGCTCCTGCTTGTCGAAGCCCATGGCCAGGGCCAGGCGGAAGTCCGGGTTGGCGAGGAACTTGTTCTTGTGGTTGCACAGCACGTACCACAAAAAGCTGCCGTCGATGATGCGGCATTCGGGGTCGTCCTTGAACTGCTCCACCAGCTCGCCGGTGAGCGCGATCTTGTCGACGTCTCCGTTCTGGTAGGCCAGGAGGGCGCTCTGCGCGTCCTTGATCACCACGAAGGAAACGCCGTCCACCTTGACCTCGTCCTTAGCGTAGTAGTAGGGGTTGCGCTCCACGGTGGAGAGGGAGCCGCCCTGATCCCAGTAGGTCAGCTGGAACGCGCCGTTGGCGAGGACGTTATCCACGCCCTGCCCGTAGCGGTCGCCCTGGGCCTTGAAGAAGGCCTCGTTGGCCGGGTAGAAGGGGGGGAACAGGAGCAGCGAGAGGAAAAAGGGCACGGGGTGGTCCAGCTCGACCGCGAGGGTCCGGTCGTCCAGGGCCTTCACGCCGAGCGTTTCCGGGTCCGCTCCCTTATAGGCGATGGCCTCGGCGTTCTTGATGCCCGACGTGTCCGCCATGAGGAACTGCGTTTCGCTTCCCGTCTTGGGGTCCGCGAGGCGCCGCCACGCAAAGACGAAGTCCTGTGCCCTGACGGGCTCGCCGTTGGACCACTTCGCGTCCTCCCGGATGTGGAAGGTGTAGGAGAGGCCGTCGGGGCTCACGTCCCAGGACTCCGCAATGGCGGGGATGACGTTGCTGTCCTTGTCGAACTGCGTCAGGCCCTCCATAGTGTTCTCGATGATCGTGTAGGACGTTCCGTCCGAAACGATCTGAGCGTCCATCGTCGTGAGCTCCGTTTCAACGCCGTAGTTGACGATCACCTTTTCCGCCGCGAGCGCCGCAGGACGCAAGGCCCAGGACAACGCCAGCGCAAGCAACGCTGCAAACCATCGTTTCAACTTGAATCTCCCCTTCATAAATCATGATCCTATGCACAACCACGGTAAGACAAGGGGCCGCCCGTTTCGCGGCCCTCCTCGCGCCCGCAGTCAACGAGCGTTTGAGCCCGATTAAAACCCCCTGCGGGTGGATTTCATTATAGCACACGCTTATAGCGCTGCCTGTAAATCGCGTTAAACGCAAACAGAGTTCGAACTTGGACAGTCCGCTGCGAGCCGTCCGTTTTTTGTGCGCGACGAAGGTTGTGTTAAGCTAGGGGCACCCTGTCTTGGGCCGGCAGTTTGGAGCGAACGGAGGAACGCGGACTTGGAGAAACTTGCGGTGGCGGTCATCAACCATAAGGGGGGCGTGGGGAAGACCACGCTGTCCCTCATCCTGACCCAGATGGCGCTCATGAAGCGGCACAGGGTTCTCGCCGTGGACCTGGACCCCCAGCGCAACTTCACGGACGCCCTCTCCTTCATCCGGGGCTACTTCAAGGAGAGCCTGCGAGTGAAGGGGGCCCTTGCCCCAGAGGACGCCGAGGCCCCGGAGGATTGGATCGTCCTGGACTGCCCGCCGTCGATGGGGGCGATCTCCAAGGTCGCGCTGAACTTTGCCGACATCGCGCTGGTCCCCGTTCGGCCGGACCTCTTCTCGCTCTCCAACCTGGGCGTGCTCTACTCCGTCGCGCGGGAGTGCGGCAAGGACAGGAGCCAGCTGCCGCTGGTCAAGGTGGGGTACGACGCCACGCGCCTCGCTCAGATGGCGGAGGAGGTCATCGCCGGCGAGGGGTATCCTGCGGCGGCCAGCCTGCCCATCAACCGCCTGATTCCCTACAACATTGCGTCCGGCCGCATCTGGTCCACCGGCCTGAGCGCGGAGGCCCGCGCGCCCTACGAACGAATGTTCGCGCGCCTCGTGATCGCCTATCAGCGTATGCTGGAGGGGGACTTCAGCACGGCCTGGCAGTAGGCACCAGGGGCGCATTGAGCCCGTTTTGCGCGTTCCCTCGCCTGCGGTGACAGGGTTCTTTTGTGAAGTGATATAATTGGGAAAGCATTTTTTTAAAAAACCTAGTATTCCTTGCAAGGTGAGGCTGATAGCTGATGCTGCGCTATATCCTACGTAGGCTCCTGATGATGATCCCCGTGCTGGTTGGCGTCACGTTCATCGTCTTTTTTATCCTGGCCCTGACGCCGGGGGACCCGGCCGCCATCATCCTGGGCGACGGCGCGACGCCGGAGCTCTTGCAGCGGACGCGGGAGGAGCTCGGCCTCGATCGGCCCATCGTCGTGCGCTACCTGATCTACATGAAGGACGCCCTGCACGGGGACCTGGGGGTTTCCTACCGCAACCGAATCGACGTTATGGCCATGGTGCTGGAGCGCTTCCCCGCGACCTGCGTCCTGGCCCTGGCCGGAATTTTTGTGGCGCTCCTCATCGGAATCCCCACCGGTATCATCTCGGCGAAGCACCAGTACACCCTGCTCGACTACACGACGACCGTCCTGTCGCTCATCGGGGTCGCCATGCCCAACTTCTGGTTCGGGCTCCTGGTGGTCCTCATCTTCTCGCTGGGGCTTGGCTGGCTGCCCTCGCAGGGGATGGGCGAAGGGTTCGTGCCCCTCATGAAGAGCCTCATCCTCCCCGCCCTGACGCTCGGCACGGGCTGCGCGGCGACGATCGTCCGGATGACGCGCTCCAGTATGCTCGAGGTGATCCGACAGGACTACATCAGCACCGCGCGCTCCAAGGGCATTTCGGAGAGCGCCGTCACCATGCGGCACATGATGCGCAACGCGCTCATCCCCATCGTCACGGCGGTGGGGCTTCAGTTCGGGCACCTCCTGGGCGGCGCCATGCTGACGGAGACCATCTTCTCCTGGCCGGGGCTGGGGAGGCTCATGGTGGACTCCATCAAGTCCAAGGACATGCCGCTGGTGCTGGGGTCCGTCATCTTCCTGGCCGTCATGTTCTCCGTCGTCAACCTGGTGGTCGACATCATCTACGCCTTCGTAGACCCCCGGATCAAATCTCAGTATCAGAAGGCGTGAGGTGCCCCATGAACGATCGGATTTCGCAGGACAACGCGCAGCGCGAGCAGAGGTCCCTCTGGGAGGAGGCGTGGCGCCGGTTCCGTAAGAATCGTCTGGCCATCCTTTCTCTGGCCTTCCTGCTCCTGTTGGCCGCCGTCGCGGCGGTGACCATACTCTGGGATTTTGCCGACGGCCGGGCGTTCTACAACGCGCACGTCATCAAGCAGAACCTTCGCCTGAGGCTGAAGGGCCCCAGCGCGGAGCACATCTTCGGCCTGGACGAGTTCGGGCGCGACATGTTCCTCAGGATGCTCTGGGGAATACGCTATTCCCTCTTCATGGGGATGGCGGGCATCGCCTTTTCGACGCTCCTGGGAGGGCTCATCGGTGCCGTCGCAGGGTACTACAAGAGGCTGGACAACGTCCTGATGCGCGCCATGGACATCCTCCTGGCGATCCCTTCCATGCTCCTGGCGACGGCCATCGTGGCGGCTCTGGGGCCGGGACTGGTCAACGTCCTGATCGCCATCAGCATCGCCTACGTCCCGACGTTTGCCCGCACGCTCCGCGCCTCCGTGCTCACGATCAAGGAGCAGGAGTTCATCGAGGCGGCTCGATCCGTCGGCGCGGACAACCCGCGCATCATCATGCGCTACATCGTCCCCAACTCGCTTGCCCCCCTGATCGTTCAGTCCACCCTGGGGGTCGCCGGCGCCATCCTCTCCATCGCGGGCCTGAGCTTCCTGGGCCTGGGCATCCAGCCGCCGACCCCGGAGTGGGGCTCCATGCTCTCCAACGCCCGAACGTACATCCGCGATGCGTGGCACATCACCATGATCCCCGGCGCGGGGATCATGCTCACCATCCTGGCGCTCAACCTCGTGGGCGACGGCCTGCGCGACGCGCTGGACCCGAAGTTGAAGAGCTGAGGCGGCCGACATGGAAAAGCTGATCGAGATCAAGGACCTTGCCATCCACTACGAGACCGACGACGGCGTCGTCAAGGCGCTGAACTCCGTCTCGCTGAGCCTCGTCAAGGGGCGGACGCTGGGCGTGGTCGGGGAGACGGGCGCAGGGAAGACGACGCTGGGCAAGGGCATCCTTCGCCTCATTCCCTCTCCGCCCGGACGAATCGTATCGGGTTCGGTGCTGTTTGAGGGACAGGACCTGCTGAAGCTGTCGGAGGCGGAGATGCGCAAGATTCGTGGGCGCAGCATCTCCATGATCTTTCAGGACCCCATGACGAGCCTCAACCCCGTCATGACCGTCGGGGATCAGATCATGGAGGTCATCCAGGCGCACAAGAATCTCCATCGCCAGGAGGCCTGGCAGGAGGCCTGCCGCATCCTGGAGATGGTGGGGATTCCCGGACAGAGGGGCAGGGAGTATCCCCATCAGTTCTCCGGCGGGATGCGGCAGCGGGTTGGCATCGCCATCGCCCTGGCCTGCGCGCCCACGCTCCTCATCGCGGACGAGCCCACGACGGCACTGGACGTCACCATTCAGGCTCAGGTGCTGGAGATGATCCGGGACCTCAAGAAGGCGTTGGGCACCTCCGTCATCCTCATCACCCACGACCTGGGCGTCGTCGCCCACAACTGCGACTACGTGGCGATCATCTACGCGGGGACGCTGATGGAGTACGGGGCCCTGCGCGAGATCTTCAAATCCCCCCAGCACCCCTACACGATCGGGCTCTTTGGCTCCATCCCAAGCCTTGAGAGGAAGGCGGACCGCCTGCGCCCCATCCCCGGCCTGATGCCGGATCCGACGAACCTGCCTCCGGGGTGTCCCTTCGCGGAGCGGTGTCCCCATAGCGCGGAGGTCTGCAGCAGGGAAGTCCCCGCGCTCGTACAGCTTGGCGGCGAACACGCGGTGCGCTGCGTCCTGGCCAGAGGGAGGGTGTCGCATGACCGATGAAATCCTGAGGGTGGAGCGCCTGAAGAAGTACTTCAGCACGAAGGGCGGGACGCTTCACGCGGTGGACGACGTGTCCTTCAGCATCCGCCGGCGCAGGACGCTGGGGGTGGTGGGGGAGTCGGGCTGCGGAAAATCGACGCTGGGCCGCAGCATCCTGCGGCTTCAGGAGCCGACGTCGGGCACGGTGCAGTTCAACGGAGAGGACATCCTGGGGTTCGGCGCGGCGCGGCTCAAGGCGCTCCGGCGCGAGATGCAGATCGTCTTTCAGGACCCCTTCGCCTCCCTGAACCCGCGAATGACCGTCTTTGAGACGATCACGGAACCCCTGTTGATCCAGGGCGTCTACGCCAGCCGAAAGCAGCCGGAGCTCCGGCAGAAGGTGCGCGAGATCATGGCCCTCGTCGGGCTGTCCGAGCGCCTGATCAACGCCTACCCCCACGAGCTGGACGGCGGGCGACGGCAGCGGATCGGGATCGCCCGTGCCCTGGCCCTCAGTCCGCAGTTCATCGTCTGCGACGAGCCGGTGTCGGCCCTCGACGTTTCGATCCAGGCGCAGATCCTGAACCTGATGCAGGACCTGCAGCGCGACCTGGGCCTGACCTACATGTTCATCACGCACGACCTCTCCGTCGTCAAGCACCTGTCCGACGAGATCGCCGTGATGTACCTGGGACAGGTCGTGGAGCTGGCGTCCGCCGACGAGGTCTTCGCCAACCCGCTGCACCCCTACACGAGGGCGCTGCTCTCGGCGATCCCGACGCCGGACCCGGACTTTGTGACGGAGCGCATCATCCTGCGGGGCGAGATCTCCTCGCCGATCGACCCGAAGCCGGGCTGTCGCTTCGCCGGGCGGTGCGTCGATGCCACACCGGCCTGCTCGGAGGCGGACGTGCCGCTGCGTGAGGTCGCCCCGGGCCACCTCTGCGCCTGCACGCTGTGCTGAGGCGGGCGTCACTCGACATAATCCGGGAGGCCCCGGTTATGGTGTTTAAATTCTTTTACAGGAGGTCTGTTTTATGAAGCGGTTCCATTCGGTATTGCTCATCGCGGCGCTCGTCCTCTCGCTCTTCCAGCCGGTAGCGCTGTCGGCGGCGGAGAACAAGGACACGTTGACCTGGGCTCAGGGAGCTGACGTCACGTCTCTGGATCCCCACATCGGCAAGGAGACCCCTGCCGTCATGGCGACGAACCAGATCTTCGACACGCTGTTCACGACGGACGACGAGGGGAAGATCGTGGGGCAGATCGCGGAGTCGTGGAAGTACCTCAGCGACACGGAGCTCGAGGTCCACGTCCGCAGCGGGATCAAGTTTCACGACGGCTCTCCCCTCTCGGCCTCGGACGTGAAGTTCTCCCTGGATCGGGCGATCGCCTCCACCGCAGTTTCCTACATCGTGAACTTCATCAAGGAGGTCCGCGTCGTGGACGATCACACCGTCGTCATCGAGACGGCCAAGCCCTATGCGGCTGCGCTGCGGAACCTGGCACACCCCTCCTCGGCCATCGTTCCGGAGGCCTACGTGAAGGCCGACGAGGCGCGTTTCCGTCTGAATCCCATCGGGTCGGGGCCCTACAAGTTCGTGAGCTGGAAGCAGGGGGACTCCCTGAAGCTGGAGGCCTTCGACGAGTACTACGCGGGCGCCCCCAAGACGAAGAACCTCGTGATGAAGGTCGTCCCGGAGGCCGCGCAGCGCACCATCGCTCTCGAGACGGGCGAGGTGGACATCGCAAACGACATCCAGGCCAACGACCAGCAGAAGGTCCGCGACAACCCCGACCTGACATTGAACGAGAAGGCGGGCCTGAACTGCTGGTACCTTTCGTTCAACATGAAGAAGAAGCCCTTTGACAACAAGCTGGTGCGCCAGGCGATCCGGCACGCCATCGACGTGAACACGATCATCGACTCCATCATGTACGGCGGAGGCGAGCCGGCCGGTGACCTCATCGCACCGGGCGTGTTCGGCTACGCCGGCGACAAGCCCTATACGTACGACGTCGAGCTGGCCAGGAAGCTGCTGGCTGAGGCGGGATACCCGGACGGCTTCTCCTGCAAGCTGTGGGTGAACGACAATCAGACCCGCATCGAGGTCTGTCAGGCCATTCAGGCCATGCTGCTGGAGGTCGGCATCAAGTGCGAGGTGGAGGTCATGGAGTTCGGCAGCTTCATCGAGCGCACCTCCAAGGGCGAGCACGACATGGCATACTTCGGCTGGACCACCTCGACGGCGGACGCCGATTATACCTACTATTCCCTGGTGTACTCCACGCAGACCGGCGCGCCGGGGAACCGCAGCTTCATCCAGGACCCCAAGGTCGATGAGCTGGTGGACCTGGGCCGCGGCAACACGGACGAGACGATCCGCCGCAAGGCCTACGCCGACCTGGAGCAGATCCTGCAGGACCTCTCCAACAACGCACCTCTGGTCTACAGCACGCTGAACTCCGGAACGTCCAAGAAGGTCCACGGCTTCGTCCTGGACCCCGCGGGATATCATAAGCTGGAGAACGTCACGGTCGAGAAATAGGGCTTTGCCCGGACGCCTCCAGGAGGCGGGGCTGTCGTTCCGGTCGGCAGCCCCGCTTTTCGTTGCGGATTTTCTGGGCCGATGCAGGGGCGTGACCGAGGCTACGGGCTGAAGGGTCGAGTGTTGGAGGGGCATTGGACGGAGGGCAGGGCGTCGTTGACCGCTTTGGGATCATAGACGCTTCTTCATTAAGGCTTAGAGTGGCAGATAGGCGGTTTGATATGACATGCTGAACGATCGCACCGCGGACCTGGCTTCCCTCCTGGACCGCGACGAACTCTACCAGGATTTCCTGCGGATCGCCTCCTTCGTGAGGCGCTCGGACGGCGAGGGGGAGGAGGCTGCCAGGCAGTACATCCAATCCCGGCTTGCAGGGGCTGGCGTCTCCTGCTCTCGAAGCGCGGAGAAGGGCCTTCTGGCCTTTGGGGGGCCGGGCGTTGTGACGCTTGTCGATGGGGCGTCCGGGAGGAGCTTCCCGGCCAGGGCGTGGAACTTCTCCGCGCCGGCGGACGGCGTGCGCGGCGTCGGCCACAGGATGGGCGCGGAGGACTTCCCCGTCTCGCCCCTGGACTACCTTTCCTCCCGCGTCCCGCACGGTGCAAAACAGGACCTTGCGGGGCGCATCGTGCTGTCGCGCTCCTTCTCTCCGGAGGCCGTGCTCTCCGCCCAGGACCGCGGGGCGGCGGGCTTCGTCATCTGCTGGCCCACGGAGGATGAGCGGGAAATCCACCAGAGCGGCGTCGCGATGATGTGGGGGACCCCCCTTCCGGAGGAGACGGGGTGGCTGCCGGGCATCCCCGTGTTGGCCGTGAACGGGGCGGACGGCCGTGAGCTGATGGGGCGGGACGGCGCGGAGCTCTCCTTGTCCTGCTCCAGCGAGGTCCGGGTTTCGGACGTCGTACGCCTTGAGGCGCGCCTCCCCTCTACGGAGGGGCAGCCGTACTTCCTGCTGGTGGGAGCTCACCTGGACAGCAAGCACTACGGGGCTACGGACAACGCCACCGGTGCCGCGCTTGCCCTGGCGCTGGCTCTGGCGGCGGCCCGCATGGAGAGGCGGCGCTTCGGCCTGCGGGTCTCTTGGTGGTCCGGACACGAGTTCGGCAAGTACGCGGGGTCCTCCAACTACGCCCGGGAGCACTTTGAGGAGGTTCTGAAGCACTGCCTCTGCTACACGAACATCGACATGCCGGGCATGAGGGGCGCGTCGGACTTCAGTTGCGTCACCGCTGGACCGGACCTGTTCGCCCTGGCGGCCGATGCGGTGTACGGCGTCACGGGACAGCGGGGAGGCCCGGTGGGGCGCGTGCGCTCCTGGGATCAGTCCTTTCAGAACATCGGCGTGTCCCCCTTCTTCATCTGGACCTCCGCGCTGCCCCAGGGCGACCCCAACAGGACGGGCGGCACCTCCATGCCCTGGTGGTGGCACACCGAGGCGGATACGGTGGACTTCTGCGATCGCCGAGTGCTGGAGACGGACGCCGGGATCTATGCGTCGGGCCTGTCCGGCCTGATGAAAGCGGGAGAGGGCGTGCCCCTCGACGTCGGGGCGCTGTGCGGCGCCCTGCGAGAGCGGCTTAAGGAGCTGCGGGAGGCCCTGCGCCCATGGCTGGACCTGAGGGCTCTGTGTGCGGCGCTCGACGGGTTTCAGGACACATGGAGGGAACGCGGCGGCGCGGACCTCGCAGCGGCACTGAGCGCCGTCAGGCTGCTGAACCAGATGTACTACGCTGCCCGCGGGCCTCACCTTCAGGACTGGAGCGGAGGGGCGGACTTCGTCCCCGGACTTTCGGAGGCGGCTCGCCTCCTGCTGCGCGGCACGGGGTCGGACCGTGCCCAGGCCGTCATCCTCAACTATGCGGCGTCGCAGCTGAATCGCCTCCTCCTGTTGGCCGATGCCCTGAACGCTTTGCCCCTCCGTGGGGAAGGCCCCGTGCGGGCTACGGAATCGTTGTGAATTTGTTTTGCTTTGAAAGGCAGGCGCGAGAGATATGGGAATGTGGGATAACGCATTTGAAACAAGGTGGTCCTGTGTTTTTCTGGCGGCGTACGTCGTCGTGATGCTGCCGGTCAAGTGTTTCTACTCCACGGAGTACGTTCCGTCGTGGAAGGGGCTGCCGCTCTTCATGGTGGGCTGGTTCTGGCTCACGGTGGCCGTCATGGTCCTGATCCTTCTGTTCTACTGGCAGGCGATGGGGCGTGAGGAGTATCGGGCGTTTGGGACGGAGGACTAGTTCCCTTTAAAGCTTAAGGAGGATTTTGCAAATGGACGTCAGCACAATGTTGGTGCCTGCCACGGGGACGTTCTTTCTCGTCCTGGGCGGCTACTTCCTGATCATGGCCCTGATCGGCTTCTATTCGGCGCGTGAGACGAAATCGCTGAAGGAGTTCTTCGTCATGGGCGGCAAGGCCGGCGCGATCGTCAGCGGCATCGCCTACTTCGCGACGCAATACAGCATGAGCACGTTTATGGGGGTGCCTGCTGCATGCTACCGGCAGGGGTATCCCGGATTGACGGTTTCCGTCCCCGGTCTGGTGTTCAGCATGATCATCCCCGCGCTGGTCGTGGGCAGGAAACTGATCAAGCTGGGGCACGAGCAGGGGTTCATGACGATGGCGGACTACCTGGGCGACCGCTACGAGTCCAACCTGCTCCGCGGCCTTCAGGCGGTCCTGATGGTGTTCTTCATGGTCCCGATGATGGGGGCGCAGATCATCGGCGCGGGCATCATCTTCAACACATTCACGGGCTATCCGGAGTGGATCGGCGTCGTCGCGACGGGGCTCATCGTCATCGTCTACTGCATGAGCGGCGGCATCCGTGGAGCCATGCTGACGGACGTCATCCAGGGGCTTCTGATGGTCGTCACGGCGGTCGTGACGTTCTTCGTGGCTCTCGACATGGGCGGCGGCCTCGAGGCCATCAACGCAAAGCTGTTTGAGCTGAACCCCGCCTACATGGCCCATCCCGGCGCTACGGGCGCCTACCCCTGGCCCGCCCTCGTCTCGATGGTGGTCATGTGGAGCTTCTTCAACATCGGAAGTCCGACGCTGGCGACGAAGTTCTTTACGATGAAGAACTACAAGGTCATGTTTAAGGCGGTCATCCTGGGGACGCTTGGCATGTGGGTGTCCGCTACGCTCATCGAGTGGGTCGGCGTCCTGGGCATCGTCTCGGTCCCCGGCCTCGAGGGGAAGCAGATGGACTTCATCGTGCCTCTGATCCTTCAGAAGGGTGTATCCCCTGTCTTAGCGTCCCTGATGATCGCGGGGATCATGGCGGCGGGCATGTCCACGATCGACAGCCTGCTGGTCGTGTCCTCGGGCGGCATCTCGAGGGACATCTATCAGAACCTGATGAACCGGAACGCCTCGGACGCGGAGATTTTGAGGCTCTCCCGCGTCGTGACCTGCGTGTTCGGGGTCATCGCCATCCTGTTCGGGATTTGGCGTCCCAGCGCCATCTTCGACATCATCCTCTTCTCCTTTGGCGGCCTGACGATCTGGGCGACGCCCGTCCTCCTGGGGCTTTACTGGAAGCGCGCGACGAGCGCGGGGGCCGTCACGGGCATCCTGACCGGCGTGCTGCTCTACATCCCGCTCTCGGCCTCGCCCCAGATCCTGGAGAAGATCGGGTTGGGCAGCCTGGTGGAGATATCCTCGACCTTGAAAGGCTACACCTTCGGCTTCAACGCCCTGATCCCCACGTGGGTCGTAGCGATGGTCGTCACGGTGCTCGTCAGCCTTGTGACGAAGCCGGTTTCCGAAGCGACGCTGAAGCGTCATTTCGGCTGAGGAAACGAATTCGTTTTGAACCTGTCTGTATTGAGAAAGGAAGCGACTTCATGTATTTAGCGTCCTATTCGTGGAAAAAGGCCAGCGAGCTCACGGCGAAGCATGGGGAGGGGATCGTCGCCCTCCTGCCCATCGGCAACCTGGAGGAACACGGCCCGATCGGCCCCCTTGGGACGGACTACATTATCCCGGAGTCCATGGCGTCCACGATCGAGGCCAGGCTGCCGGACAAGGTGCTCGTCCTCCCCACGATGCCCTACGGCGTCAGTCCTTCGTTGAAGGCCTTCCCCGGCACGGTGGACATCGGCGAGGAAGCCCTCACGGGCGTTCTCAAGGGCATCGTGGACGCCGTGTTGAGCTGCGGCGTACGCCGCGTGCTGTTCTTCAACGGCCACGGCGGCAACTGGCCCGCCCTCAGCACGGCGGCGCTCTACCTGTACCAGCGCGGAGGCCAGGCGGCCCAGATCGACTGGTGGGTGACCTGCGCGGAGATGAAGGCGGAGTGGAAGTGCGGCCATGGCGGCGGCATCGAGGCCTCCGCGGCCATGGCGGTGAGGCCGGACTGGGTGCATCCCGAAGACTGTTTTGCGAGCGAGGTCGTCCACTTCAGCGACACGCTCCGAAACGTCCACATCCATAACGTCCTATTCGAGGGCGCTACGGTGAAGATGATCCGCAACGCCAAGGACTCGATTCCTTCAGGCGACGCGGGCTACGACGACAGCCCGAGCCGCGCCAGCCGGGAGACGGGACAGGCCATCGTCGACGCCGTGGTGGACTATACGGTCCGCTTTATCGGGGAGTTCTCGAAGATCGACCTCAGCGTCGGCCGCGAGGAGGCGTGAGCCGCCCAGGGGCGGTTTCGCGTATAATAGCGGCGTGCCCCGGCGGGGGCCAAGACGCGCCTTGAGGAGGGATGCGACGAAATGGACGGGAAGAACCTGAAGAAGATTGTGGAGCTGCGCCACGAACTGCACGCGCACCCGGAGCTCGCGATGCACGAGGGCTGGACGAAGCGGTGCTTGATGGACTTCATCGGGGCGAACACGACGCTTGCGGTGGTGGACTGCGGCGGGTGGTTCTACGCCTCCCGATACCGCGAGGGGACGCCTGCTGTCGCCTTCCGCGCGGACATGGACGCCCTGCCGATCCCGGAGACCATTTCGCTCCCCCATGCGTCAGAGAACCCGGGCGTATCGCACAAGTGCGGCCACGACGGGCACAGCGCCGCCCTCTGCGGCCTGGCCCTGGAGCTGGAGGCCATGGAGTGCCCCCGGTCCGTCTACCTGATCTTCCAGCAGGCGGAGGAGACCGGACAGGGGGGAGCCGCCGCAGCGGCCCTGCTGCCGGAGCGTCACGTTTCGGAGGTCTACGCCTTCCACAACCGGAGCGGCTATCCGGAGGGCAGCGTCATCCTTCGGAACGGCCTGTGCCAGTGCGCGTCCAGGGGGCTTACCGTCCGCATGACGGGCCGTCGGTCCCACGCCAGCGAGCCGGAGAAGGGAAACAACCCAGCCTTCGCCCTGGCGGCCTTGGTGGCGGAGGTGAGGGCCCTGTTGGCGCGCCCCCACCGGGGGATGGTGCTGGCCACGGTCGTCAACCTGTCGGTGGGCCGGCGGGACTTCGGCATCTCGCCGGGCGAGGGCGAAGTGTCCATGACGCTGAGGGCCGACGACGAGGCGGAGATGGAGGCCTTCGAGGCGGAGGTGCGGGGCCGGGCCATCGCCCTGGCCACGGCGGAGGGCCTGGAGGTGGGGTTCGACGTTTCGGACCCCTTCCCGGCGACGGTGAGCGACGCGGGCTGCGTCGCAAAAATCGAGGCGGCGGCCGGACGGCTGGGACGTCCGGTCGTCTGGATGGAGGCCGCTTGGCGTGCGTCGGAGGACTTCGGCCACTACACGAAGCGGTGTCCCGGCGCCATCTTCTACGTCGGGAACGGCGCGGACTGGTCCGCGCTGCACACGCCGGAGTACGACTTCAACGACCGCATCCTCGAAGCGGCGGTGGACGTGTTCCGCGAGGTTTACCGGGGCGCATAGCCGTCGGCGAAACGCCTTCGAGTTCGAGGGAGGCGCCTGTGGAAAGAAAAGGATGCGCCCGGCGTCATGCCGGGCGCATCCTCGTGCGTAGGGATTGCGTGCCGCTTAAAGGAGGCGACGCGAAGCGCGCTAGAGCTCCTGAAGGTATTGAAAGAAATCTCGAATGGCCTTGCCGTTGGTCCAGGCGATGTTGACGGAATGGCTGAGCTGCAGCTCCCCGTCGGTGTGGATCAGGGTGTGGCAGACGAAGGCTCTGTCCGTAAATTCGAGGTCGAACTTGAAGCGGACGTTGAAGCTCTCGTCCATGGCCATGTACTTGCCCTCGTCGGACTCGTACAGCGCCAGCCCCTTGTTCAGCATGGTTCGTTCAAGGTACTCAACGATGACGCTCGAGATGTTTTTCATCCGGTACCTCCTTTATCGACGGCGCCGGCGGCCCTCCGAAACGGCTAGTCGCCGTGCTTTTCCATCGGAATGGCCGCCATACCGTGCTTCGTTCGATAGTCGTTCAGCGCGGCGTGAATGGCCTCCTCCGCCAGGACCGAACAGTGCATCTTGACGGGTGGAAGTCCGTCAAGCGCCTCGGCTACGGCCTGATTGGTCATATCCCAGGCTTCGTCGATGGTCTTGCCCTTGATGAGCTCGGTCGCCATGCTCGACGAGGCGATGGCCGACGCGCACCCGAACGTCTTGAACTTTACGTCCTCGATGACGTTCTGATCGTTCACCTTCAGGTAAATCTTCATGATGTCCCCGCACTTGGGGTTCCCCGCCTCGCCCACCCCGTCCGCGTCCTTGAGCTCGCCCACGTTGCGCGGGTTGGTGAAGTGGTCCATCACCTTCTGACTGTAATCCAGTGCCATGCTATCCCCTCCAAAAAGGGTGTTCTTATTGTACCTCATTCTCGCCGGGAACGAAAGAATCCCCGTAAACGAAAGACACTGAAACGGGGCAGATTTTCCTCTGGTGAAGCGCCCCCGCCTCGGTCTACAGCTCGCCGATCCCCTTGAGGTAGTCCTCCCACAGGGGGGACATCTCGCGGCGCCGGGCCACGATCTTCGGCAGCACGTCCAACACGTAGTCCACGTCCTCGTCCGTCGTTTCCCGGCCAAGCGTCAGGCGCAGGGAGCCGTGGGCCATCTCGTGGGACAGCCCCAGGGCCAGCAGCACGTGGGACGGGTCCAGGGACTCGGAGGAACAGGCACTGCCCGTGGAGGCGTAGATGCCCTTCGCGTCCAGGTCCAGCAGGAGCGTCTCGCCCTCGACGCCGATGAAGCTGAAGTTCGCGTTGTTGGGCAGGCGAAGTTCGCCCCGGGCACCGTTCAGCTTCGCGTGGGGGACCTTCGTCAGGATGCCGTCGATCAGGCGGTCCCGCAGGGCGGAGATGCGGGGCTTGTCCTCAGGAAGCCGGGACTTCATGAGGACAATGGCCGCCCCCAGCCCCACGATGCCCGCGATGTTCTCCGTGCTGGCGCGCCGTCCGTGCTCCTGAGCGCCGCCGTGAATGAAGTTCTCGAGGCGCAGGCCCTTCCTCAGGTAAAAGGCCCCCGTCCCCTTCGGGCCGTACATCTTGTGCGCGGACAGGGAGAGCATGTCGATGTTCAGCGCCCGGACGTCGATGTCCAGCTGGGCCGCCGCCTGTACGGCGTCCGTGTGGAACGGGATGCCGCGCTCGCGGCACAGCTCGCCGATCTCCCCGATGGGCTGGATGGTCCCCACCTCGTTGTTGGCGAACATTACGGAAACGAGGCCCGTCCGGTCCGTCAGGGCGGCCTTCAGGTCCGAAACGCGCACCCGCCCCTCGGAGTCCACGGGCAGGTAGGTGACCTTGAGGCCCTCCACCCTCTCCAGGTAGGCCGCCGTGTGGAGGATGGCGTGGTGTTCGATCTGGGTCGTGATCAGATGGTCCTTGCCCTGGGCGCGCATCCGCTCCATCGTGCCCTTCAACGCCCAGTTGTCCGCCTCGGTGCCGCTGGCGGTGAAATAGACCTCCGACGGGTCCGCGGAGAGCGCGGCCGCCACCTGTCCTCTGGCCTTTTCGATGGCCTCCCGGCTCCCCCTGGAGAGGGAGTAGACGGAGGACGGGTTGCCGTAGACTTCCGTGAAATAGGGCGTCATCGCCTTCAGGACCTGGGGGTCCGTGGGCGTCGTTGCCGCGTGATCCATGTAAACGCTTTTCATAGTACAGAACCTCCCTTCCGCAGGTCCCTTGGTACGTCCCGCGGTCAGTCCTGGTTTTTCGGTCGCTTCCCTCCCGTTGCAAAGGGCGGGAAAACTCCCATCCGACGCGCCTATGGGTGGGCCTCCTGGCGCTTCACCGCGCGCGCTACGGCGGCACGCCGCAGCGGGTCCACCGTCTTCCTTGCCCGGAGCGCCCTGTCCTTTTTGGCGAGGTCCTCCAGGGTCGTGCCGTCCAGGATGCCGTCGATGGAGATTCGTAGCCTGTTCCAGAGGTCGAAGGTCGAGCAGGTGGGGGCGTTCGCACAGCCCTTTTCGCTCTGGCAGGAGCCGAAGAGGATCTCCTCGCCCAGCGCGGCGATGACCTCCGATACCGTGATCTCCTTCGCCGGACGCGCAAGGAGATAGCCGCCCTGAGCCCCTCGCACGCTCTTCAGGATGTTGCTGCGGCGAAGCTTTGCGAAGAGCTGTTCGAGGTAGTTCACCGGAATGTTTTGACGCCGTGCGATATCGCTGACGGAAACCGGAGCGTCCTGCTGCTGAACGCAGAGGTCCGTCAGCGCTCTCAGTCCGTATCGGGTCGTGGTTGACAGCTTCATTGCGTCATCTCCCTTCTTCCGCAAAGCATAGCATATCGTATTAAGCCCATCAAGATTTGAAACGTCATGCGTTTGACGTATTCTGGCGCTTTTGCACGTCCGTTTTTTTGATGACGTGCTATAGTTATAACAACCGAGTAAAAACGCCTGAACCCTTGGAAGCGCTTTGTTAATAGGCTAAAGTGGTCTTTCTGGCCGCTGGGCCGCCGTTCAATCGACCCGATCAAATCGAGAGGAGATGCTTTTGCATGGCTGTGGACGAGAGGGTAACGTTGTCGCTGGACTTCCCCGACGGGCTTCCCGCGCGCCCGGAGTTCGACCCGCAGTACCGCCGCGCGCCGGACCGTGGGTACACCCTGAACGAGAAGGAAACGGTGCTGGCCCTGGCCAACGCGCTGCGCTACATCCCGGAGCGCTTCCATCGGGAGCTTGCGCCGGAGTTCCTGGAGGAGCTGCGCACGCGGGGTCGCATCTACGGCTACCGCTTCCGCCCCGAGGGCAAGCTGTGGGGCAAACCGATCGGCGAGTACCGGGGGCGCTGTGCGGAGGGGCGCGCCTTCCAGGTGATGATCGACAACAATCTGGACTTTGACGTGGCGCTCTACCCCTACGAGCTCGTCACCTACGGCGAGACGGGGCAGGTGTGTCAGAACTGGATGCAGTACCTCCTCATCAAAAGGTACCTGGAAAACCTGACCCAGGACCAGACGCTGGTGGTGGAGTCGGGGCACCCCCTGGGGCTCTTCCGGTCCAGGCCGGAGGCGCCGCGGGTCGTCGTCACCAACGCCCTGATGGTGGGGCTCTTCGACAATCAGGAGGAGTGGCACCGCGCCATGCAGCTCGGCGTGGCGAACTACGGCCAGATGACCGCGGGCGGCTGGATGTACATCGGCCCCCAGGGCATCGTGCACGGCACGTTCAACACGGTGCTCAACGCCGGTCGGAAGAAGTTCGGCAACAAGCCGGACGTGCTGAAGGGGCGCATCTTCGTCACGTCCGGCCTGGGCGGCATGAGCGGCGCGCAGCCCAAGGCCGCGGACATCGCGGGCTGCGTCTCCATCACGGCGGAGGTGGACGAGTCCCGCATCCGGACGCGCCACGACCAGGGCTGGGTGCAGGAGGTCTGCCGGACGCCGAAGGAGGCCTTTGACCGGGCCCAGGAGCAGATGAAGAAGGACGACGTCCACTCCATCGCCTTCCACGGCAACGTGGTGGACCTGCTTCAGTACGCTGTGGACGAGGGCATCGGCATCGACCTGCTCTCCGATCAGACCAGTTGCCACGCGGCCTACGACGGGGGCTACTGCCCGGCGGGCATCACGTTCGAGGAGCGCACGCGCCTCCTGAAGGAGGACCCGGCGCGGTACCGTGCGCTGGTGGACGAGACCCTGAAGCGCCATTTCCGTTTGATCAAGGCGTTGGTGGACCGCGGGACGTACTTCTTCGACTACGGCAACGCCTTCCTGCGCACGGTGTTCGACGCGGGCGTCACCGAGATCGCGAAGAACGGCAAGGACACCTACGACGGCTTCATCTTCCCAAGCTACGTGGAGGACATCATGGGCCCCATGCTGTTCGACTACGGCTACGGGCCCTTCCGTTGGTGCTGCCTGTCCCGTGACCCCGAGGACCTGCGGAGGACGGATCGGGCGGCCATGGACTGCATTGACCCGGACCGCCGTCAGCAGGACAAGGACAACTGGATCTGGATCCGGGACGCGGAGAAGAACGCTCTCGTGGTGGGGACCCAGTGCCGCATCCTGTATCAGGATGCGGAGGGGCGCGTGCGCATCGCGCTGAAGTTCAACGAGATGGTGCGCAACGGGGAGATCGGGC
>NZ_CALHIQ010000088.1 GCF_938030725.1 uncultured Fretibacterium sp.
CCCCCTCCGGCCCCCAGTCCACCCTGAGGGCGATGGCGTCGCTCTCGAGGCCGTCCTTCACCTGCCGGTCCATGGGCATCAGGGGCATCCGCCCCCTCTCAAGGACGCGCCCAGCACGAAGGTCCTTCCTTTGCAGCGCGGGGAGCGCGTCAAACCGTTCGTCAAGGGGCGCGTTGCCGTCAGGCCCCAGGCCACGCTCCTCCCACTCCATGTAGAGGGGCACGCGGTCGAAGGCCTCAAAGAGCCTCGCCTCGCATCGTCTGAAGAACTCCGCAGAATAGCGAAAACGATTCGCCAGGATCACGTTTCATCACCTCCAGGAACAAGACCAGTGTACCACAAAGGCGGGCGCCGTCCATCCGCCGACGACAGGGGCCGTGCCGTCGCTTTTGCAGCAACGCGGGCGTTCCTCCAGCCCCTCGTTGCATCCCATCCTGGGGTCGTCGCGCCTGACGTACAAACGGGCGCGAAAATCATATATAATAGGGACCTGAGCGGGGCGCGACAGCTCCGGGCCGGAGACCAGTTGCGACAGAATCGAGAGGAAGATCATGGACGGCATCAACGTTGAAATTCAATCCTTTTTTGAGAACATGGGCGAGATCATGTACATCTCCGATCCCAACACCTACGACCTCATCTACCTGAATCGGGCGGGGCGCGAGGCGCTGGGCGTGCCCTCGCTGGACGACCTCAGGGGAAAGAAGTGCTACGAGGTCCTCCACAAGGTGAAATCTCCCTGCTCCATGTGCACCAACGCTCTCCTCAGGCCGGGGCGGTTCTTTGAGTGGACGTACTTCAACTCCAACCTGGGCAGGCACTATTCGCTGAAGGACACGCTGATCCAGCACGGAGGAAGGCTCCTGCGGGCCGAGTTGGCCGTGAACATCGACGTCGAGGAGAAGCAGCGCGAGGTCCTCTCGAAGATGATGTCCAACGAAACGATCATCAACCAGGCCCTTGAGCTGGCGTTGAACGAGGACAACCCGGAGCGGTCCATCAACGTCCTGCTGCGATACCTGGGTGAACACCTCGATGCGGATCGTACCTACATCTTCGAAACCCTCCCGGACGGCGCATCCAGCAACACCTACGAGTGGTGCGCGGACCGCGTGTCCCCTCAGATACAGCACCTCCAGGACCTTTCCAGCGACGTCCTCAAGCCATGGTACGAGGAGTTCGACCGGCACAACAACATCCTGATCTACGACATGGAGGACTACAGGGGGGCCTGCCCTACCGTGTACGCTCTCCTTCAGCCCCAGGGGATTCAGACCCTGGCGGTGGCCCCTCTCTTCCTCAACAATCGGCGCATCGGTTTCTACGGCGTGGACAACCCGCCCTACAGGAACCTGGAGAACATCTCCACCATGTACACGATCCTGGGGCGCTTCATCGCCTCGCTCCTGCGCCATCGGGACAACATGAGGCAACTTGAGGCTCGTACCCGCGTCGGCGGGAAGCCCGATGACGCCGGGGAGTAGAGCGGGATTGGCTTCCCCGTCAAACAGTCAAAAAATTAAAAAGGGGGCGAAACCCGAAAGTCCGGGACGCCCTCTTTGTTTCACTGCTTCACTTCCGACAAACAGCCCCCGGCAGCCCGAAGGGCTGAAAGGGAAGCTACTGCGCTGAGTGGTAGACGACCACCGCGTCCGGGCTCTTGATGCGCGGACAGGCCGTTTCCAGGATGCGGAAGCGGTGGTTGAGGTCCAACTGCTCCGCGTAGGCCGTGCAGATGTCCTGCCCCACCACGAGGTCCATGTACTGCGGCTGCGGGCAGAGCAACAGGGCCGTGCCCGGCTGGAGCACCGGGGTCTGGAACAGGCGCCCCTCCAGCAGGCTGCGTATCCTTTCGATCTCCGTCAGCCCCGTTCCCGGCTGGATGCGATGGAGCTGCACGAACAGGTCCTGGCTGAGGACCAGGGTGATGCGGCCAATCCGTCCCTTCTGCTGCAGCACGGCCATGCCGGCCGCGATGTCCGTGAAGGACGACTCGCCGGCGCTCCAATCCCCTCGGTCGAGGACGTTGGTCCCGCCGACCGTGAGCAGGCCCTTGATGCCCAACCGCTTGACGCCGTAGAAGACCATCTGGTCCTCTCGCCGGCACAGGGCCTGAGCCGCCATGTGTGCGGCGTGAAGATCGACGGGCAGCCCCTCGCGCTTCGCGGCCTCCACGTCCCGCCACAGTATCCAGAAGTCCTCCGTCAGCTGGGGAAGCTCCACGTAGGCGCGCCCCTCCGCGAAGGTAAAACCGTCCTCCGTCCTCTCCGTGCGGGCGGGACGGTCCACGGGCGCCACCTGAACCCCCGCGCCCAGCGGGCCGCACAGCGGCAGAAAACGACGGGCCGTCAAAAGTCCCTTGGCCGTTTCCACCACCGTTTGGTCCAGCGCACTCCAAAACTCCTCGTCAAGGGGGGACGCGCTGCGTCCCAGAACATCATCCATCAGCGACGCCTCCCTCACTTCGAGATCAGGCTGCCGACGGTGGTGTTCCGCCCGTCGGAGGCTCCGTCAGCCGGCGCGATGCCCAACTCCTGCATCGTCTCCAGGACCTCGCCCTCGCCGCCGGCAAGGGACTCCGACCAGTTGGGGTCAAGGCGGCTCAAGAGGGTCGTCAACTCGCCGACGTGGGCCTTCTCCTCGTCACGAATCTCCATCAGCACCTTGCGCGCCAGGGGCTCGTCCGTGGCCTGGGCGTGGGCGTCGTAGAGGAAGATCGCCTCAAGCTCGCCCGCAATGTCGATGCGCAGGGCCTGAACCAGCTCCTCCCTGCTCATCTTGCGCTCGACGTTTCCGGCAAAGGGATCGGGAAAATTTGGCATCAGTTCAACACTCCATTTCTAAATAAGATTTATCCTCACTACTCCAGCAGGCTCCCCCCACGCAGGAGGAGGAAACGGTCACTTGTACACATCTCCCCGCGGCCCCAAGGCTTCCACCGAAACCTGCCGCAGTTCTTCGTCGATCGACATCAGCAGCCGCCACTTGCCCACCCGCAATCTGTAGCCGCCTCGACCGACCAGAGGCCGCACATCTCCCGTCAGGTCGTCGCTCAATGCCTCGATGGCCCGGAGAATACGCCCCCGGTCCGGGTTGGGGATTCGGGCCAGCTGCTTTTCCACGCTGGGTTGAACCGTCACCTGCCACTGCATCTACAGCAGGTCCTTCATCACTTCGGCGATCGGACGCCCCAAACCAGCTTGCGCTTCCCGCTTCCCAATCTCCCACGCCGCGATCTCCTCCGGCGTCAGGGGCGGCTCCGTCGGGTCGGGCACGCGCCACAGCGCCACACGCTCCTGCACTTCAACGCTCATCTTCATCTCCCTCCCGTCACGCGGAATCTTCCCCACCGGCTCCCAGTTCCATCCGGTAAAGCGACGTTCGGTAAAACGGTTACGGTTGCGCTTGGATTTTAATACTACTCCACTCCCACTCGAAGGGCAAGGGCAATTGGGCTGTTCTCGATGTTCTCAGCGCTCCTTGAGGCGCCGGTTGATCTCCTCGAACTCAAGCCTCATGGCCTCGCTCTCAAAGGGCTGAAGCTGGGGCATGGAGAGTGCGTCAATGGAGTCGAAGAGCGCGAGCCCGGAGTGGATGAGGTTCTTCAGGTCGCCGGAGCTCCTTACGGTGCGGTAGGTGTTCTCCGCCACGTCGCGACTGCGCCTGAGGTCCTTCAGGTTTTCGAGGATGCTTCGGCGCTGGGCGGCCAGGAGGTCCGCGTAGAGCTTCCCCACCCGCACGGTCATGGCGTTGGCCTCCGCGTTGCGCCTGAACGACGCCCGCTGGGCCTCGTTGTAGGCCTCCTGCCCTGCCTTCTTCCGCGCCTCGTCCTCCAGGGCCAGGGCCTCCTTGACGATGCTCTTCAGCCGCGGACCGTACTCCTCGTCGATGCGCCGCACCAGCTCCTCCTGGGTGTGGATCAGGAGGTCGTTCAGCACCAGGTACAGGCCCGTGTAGCGGCGGTTGATCTCCAGGTCGTTCTGGTCGTTCCCCGCCAGGGAGGCCAGCTGCTCCACCACGGCCTTCACGTTGGAGAACACCACGGCGTTCTGGAGCATGTCGTCGCCCGTCACGGAGCTCAGCAGGACGTCAACCTGCCCCTGGTCCAGTTCGAGGCCCATCTCGCGCAGGGCGTCCGCCAGGCGTCCGTTGACGCCGGCGAGGGAGGCCTCCCGCGCCCGAATCTCCCCGTCGATCTCCTTCAGGCGCTCGTCGATCCGCGCCTGCGTCGTCCGCCAGGGCACCTTCGAGTCCACGGGAGCCGTGATGCGGTCGTTGCGGAGCCTGTCCGCCTCATGGCGAAGGTCCGCTATCGACGCGCGCAGGTTCGAGGCCTCGCGGCGAACATCTCCCGCCCTCCCCTGGGTCAGGACCTCAAGGGCGGCATCCAGGAGCTTATTGATCTTCCTCGCGTTGGAGGACTTGTCCTCCCCGAACCAGGCGGAGTCCGGCAGCTTCTCGCGCTCGTCCCTCAGCCTCAGCGCCTCCGTGAGGGAGTTCGTCAGGCTGCCCCACCCCTCGGCCAGGCAATCCGGCAGGGAGGCGTCGAGCGAGGCGAGGACGAATCCGGGGTCCACGCCCCTGGGCTCGTCGTCCCGAAAGAGCCCCGTCACCTTCTCCCATCCAGCCTGAATTCCGGAGGTCACGTACCCCGTCCAGGAGGCGTCCTCAGAGGTCGCGGGGTCTGCACCGGCCCGGCCCGCCGACAGGCAGAGCACAAAGATCGCGAAAACGACAAAGCGCCAACGTCCGTTTCTCAAAGCAAACCTCCCCTTTCTCCGTCAACGGCTCCGCCCATGCGGCGGCGGATCCCTCCCAAAACCGCACAAAGGATACCACAATCCACCCTCAAATTATCCGTCATTGGCCGTATCTTTCGATCCGGCCCCGTGCGCCCGCCGCCACGCCCTGATCTGTTCAAGCCTCGCCTTGCACCGCGCCTCATAGCCCTGCTCCGTGGGCCGGTAGTACTGGCGCCCCCGCAGGGAGTCCGGGAGGCACTGCATGTCCGTCAGCCTGTCCGGGGCGTCGTGGGCGTATTGGTATCCCCTGCCGTAGTCCAGCTCCTTCATCAGGCGCGTGGGGGCGTTGCGGATGACGAGGGGCACGGGCTCCGCCAGCTGCTCCATCGCGTCGGAACGGGCCGCCGTGTAGGCCGTGTACATGGCGTTGGAGCGCGGCGCCAGGGACAGGTACACCACGGCCTCCGTCAGGTGCACGCTACACTCCGGCATCCCGATAAAGTGGCAGGCCTGATAGGCGGCCACGGCGATCTCGAGCGCCTTGGGGTCCGCCAGCCCCACGTCCTCGCTCGCGAAGCGTAGGACGCGCCGGGCCACGTACAGCGGGTCCTCCCCGGCCTCCAGCATCCGCGCCAGCCAGTAGACGGCCGCGTCCGGGTCCGAGTTCCGCATGGACTTGTGCAGGGCCGAGATGAGGTTGTAGTGTTCCTCGCCCCCCTTGTCGTAGAGCAGGGAGCGGCGCGAGGTGCACTGGGCGAGCATCTCCTCCGTCACTCGAATCCCGTTTTCGCAGGGCTCCCCGTTCAGGACCGCCATCTCCAGCGTCGAGAGGGCTGCGCGGGCGTCGCCGTTGGCGAAGGAGGCGATGGCGTTCAGCATGTCCGGCGCGACCTCCGCCCGGTACCGTCCAAGACCTCGCGGGTCGGACAGGGCACGGGACAGGAGGCCCGCCAGCTCCTCCGCGGTCAGGGCCTTCAGCACGAAGACCCGGCAACGCGACAGGAGCGCGCCGTTCACCTCGAAGGACGGGTTCTCCGTCGTCGCGCCGATCAGGACGATGCTGCCCCTCTCCACGAAGGGCAGGAAGGCGTCCTGCTGAGCCTTGTTGAAGCGGTGGATCTCGTCCACGAAGACGATGGTCCGCCCTCCCAGGCGGCGGCCCTCCTCCGCCCTCTGCATCACGGCGCGGATCTCCTTGATGCCGCTGGTCACGGCGGAGAAGTTGATGAAGGCCGCGCGCGTCCGCTGCGCGATGACGCCGGCAAGCGTCGTCTTGCCCACGCCGGGCGGTCCCCAGAAGATCATGGAGGACACGTGGTCCTCCTCGATCAGGCGCCGCAGCACGCACCCCGGCCCCAAGAGGTGCGTCTGCCCCACGAACTCGTCAAGCGTCCTGGGGCGCATCCGGGACGCCAGCGGCTGGCTGGCCTCATCCTCAAAGAGCGACCGCTCCTCCATGGCTCATCCCTCCAAACGTGCGGTTTCTTCCGCAATTATATAGGGAAACGTCGATTTAATCTACGGAATTGCCCCCTGTCAAGGCCCCACACCTTGACAGGGGCGGACGCGCACGGGTATGATGCAAGGGACATTCCGAGGGACAGCTGGTGTTTTTGGTGATCGACAGAGAATCTCAGAACAAGAAGTATCTGCTCATGACGACGGGCTCCGTGGAGCGGCTCATCGCGGGCATGGCCCTGCCCAGCGTCCTGAGCATCCTCACCACCGCGCTCTACAACACGGCGGACACCTTCTTCGTCTCGCGCATCGACACCCAGGCGACGGCCGCGGTGGGGATCGTCTTTCCCTACATGGCACTGATTCAGTCCCTGGCCTTCTTCTTTGGGCAGGGAAGCGCCATGTACATGGCCCGTGCGCTGGGCCAGAAGGACGTCCGGAGCGCCGCCGTCGTAGGGGCCGCCGGGTTCTTCTCCGCACTGATCCTGGGGGCGGCCATCCTGGCCGCCGGGCTCCTCTTCATGGACCCCCTGCTGCGCCTTCTGGGCTCCACGGACACGATCCTGCCCCAGGCCCGCGCCTACCTCCGATGGATTCTGGTGGGCACCCCCTTCATCATGGCGTCACTCGTGATGAACAACCAGATGCGCCTACAGGGCAACGCGGCCACGGCCATGGTCGGCATCATCTCCGGGGCGGTGCTGAACATCGCGCTGGACCCGCTCCTGATCTTCACCCTGGGAATGGGCACGGAGGGGGCGTCACTGGCCACGATGCTCTCGCAGTGCGTGGGCTTCACGCTCCTGCTTCGCATGACGGCCCGCCGCGACGGCATCCCCCCGCGGCTCTCGAACTTCCGACCAACGTGGAGCCAGTACCGGGAGATCATCGCAAGCGGCCTGCCCTCCCTGGGGCGTCAGGGGCTGGCCAGCGTCAGCATCACCTGTCTGAACCATGCGGCCGGCCCCTACGGGGACGCGGCCATCGCCGCCTTCTCCGTGGTCAACCGCCTCACCATGCTCTCCACGTCCATCGTCATTGGGTTCGGACACGGCTTTCAGCCGGTCTGCGGCTTCAACTTCGGCGCAGGGAAGTTCGACCGCGTGCGGCACGCCGTCCGCTTCTGCGCCCTGGCCACGACGGGCTACTGCGTCCTGGTCGCCGCCCTGGGCCTGGCTTTCGCGCCGGCCATCGTCGCGCTGTTCCGCCCGGAGGCGGAGCTGGTCCGCATCGGCGCGGGGGCCCTTCGCTTTCAGTGCCTGGCCTATCCGCTGGTGGGCTGCATCGTCACCGCCAACATGTACCTTCAGAACATCCGCAGGACAGCCAGCGCCAGCGTCGTCGCGGCGTCGAGGCAGGGCATCCTCTTCCTGCCCGCCATCCTCATCGGACACCACTTTTTCGGCCTCAAGGGCCTCATGGCCGCTCAGGCCGTCGCGGACGCCCTCACCTTCGCCCTCGCCCTGCCCCTCATGCTCCATGCCCTGAACACGATGGACCGCTCCGATACACAGAGGCTCGACCTCACCTGAACCTCGCCGACGCTTCGGGAAGCGCCCCGCGCTTCCCGCGCCCTCAGCCGACCCGCTGAACGCCGCTCGCCTCATAAAAGATCGGCGCGCGTAAGTTCAGCGGTCGATGACCTTATGTTATGATGGAGCTCCTCAGTGCGGCAGACTGTGTACAGTAGGAGGGGCAGCTTATGGACGGGAAGGAACAGAAGGCATCTCAAGATGGCATCTTGCGCGGCAGCGACGGCGTATATCGGTGGGTGCATGAGCTAAAGCTACTGAAGAATCCCAGCATCCTGTTCGTTGTGTGGAAAATTCTCGGCGGCGTCTTCGTAGGCATATGGCTGTTTGTTATGCTCCTGTCCATGGGGGATTCGAACTTCTGGTGGTATGGCTTTTTGAGCTTGGCTAAGGTCTTTGCCCTGCTGACGCTGGGTATGCTTGCACTGTGCCTTATCGGCTATTTGTTTTACGCCGCCCTCATGGGCGGAAAATACTGCGTGCAGTTTGAGATGGATGAGCACGGCATCCGTCACACGCAGATAACGAAGCAATTCAAAAGGGCCAGAGTGCTATCGGCGGTGGCTGTGCTTTTGGGCGCGAGGAGCGGGAACATCGGCGCAATGGGAGCGGGGTTGCTTTCAGGCAGCAGGCAATCCATGTATTCTCGATGGTCATCAATAAAAAGTGTTGCCGTTGATCCACGAAGGAACCTCATCAAGCTCAACGCGCCGCTAAATAAAAACCAGGTCTACGCCAGGGATGAGGACTTCGCCTTTGTCCGGCAATACATACTCTCCCGCTGTCCAGGAGCCAGGCTGCACGAATAGGCCGTGCCGCCGGTCGCTGCGCCGCCTGTTTTTTAAAAAATGTCGGGCTTCTCAAACCAAAGGCAACGGGTAAATTAAAAGTGCTCATAAGGGGTACGAAGACCCCAATTTTATGCTTATCAAGCTCATTCGATTCCCTATCCATCAAGGAATTTCAAATTCAAATAGCCACCCAACAATTTAGTGACAACTTCCACTTCCAGTGCTTTTTGTCGAGTAAAAAACGTAAACCCGAAATGATGATCCGGAGCGATGAGTATCTTGTGAGTTGGCGCAAACAAACACAGTTCCGAAATACCCCTGAAA
>NZ_CALHIQ010000089.1 GCF_938030725.1 uncultured Fretibacterium sp.
GCCTGGCGAGGACGGTGGCGATCTCGATGCGCTTGAGTTCCCCGCCGGACAGGGATGCGTTGACCTCCCTGCGGATGTAGTCGTGGGCGCACAGCCCAACCTCCGAGAGGTAGTCGCAGGCGTCCGAAACCGAGAGGTCCTTGCCGGAAGCCAGCCGCAGCAACGCGTGGACCGTGATGCCCTTGAAGCGCACGGGCTGCTGGAAGGCAAAGCCCATTCCCTTCCTTGCGCGCTCCGTTATTCCCATGTTCGTGATGTCGATGCCGTCCAGGAGGATTTGACCTTCGGTCGGCTTTTCGATCCCGACGATCAGTTTGGCGAGCGTGGATTTCCCGCTTCCGTTCGGGCCGGTGATCGCGACAAATTTGTTGTCGCCCACGATAAGGTTCAAGTCGTGAATGATCTCTTTCCTGACCCCGTCATTGTCGACGGAGAAGGACAGGTTCCGTAATTCCAACATGACCTCGCCCCCCCGCGATAGTCTTTGGTTATCTCACCGGTTCATTCCAGGACCAACAGCAAGGCCATCTTGAAGCGGCCGTCCGCCTTGACGTAGTGCAGTCCGTTCTTTTGGAAGCGAAAATTCTCTCCGGCGCGAAGGGGGTACTCCTTCCCCTCGTACCCGATGATCGCCTTGCCGTCCAGGGCGAAGACCAACGCTTCGCCGGGCGCGGAGTGCTCGGACAAGCCGGTGCCCTCGTCAAAGCTCATCACCACGAACTTCATCTTCGGGGAGCTCAGGAGGTCCAGGTTCACGATCTTGCCGTCCTGGTAGGGGATCAGGTCCTTCAGCTCAAAGACTTCCTTGTCCTTCAAAACAGGGTTCATCACGGTCTCCTTTCTTAACAATACCTCGACGTACACGCTGTCCGATTCGGCCTTGATCCCCACGGGCACCCCGACGGGCGTCACGTAGCCCTGGCCGGCGCCGAGGGGAATTTCCCTTTCCGTCACGACGCGCATGCTGCCGTGGACGGCGAGCCAGAGCTTGTGGTCCGGATAGCTTTCGGGGCTGATGTCCGTCCCCTCCGCCATGGAGAAGACGAACGTGTCCTGGATGACCTTGCCGGACAGGGTGCAGCCAGGGACGGCAGGGTTCTCCGCTGCAAGGGTAAAGGGGCCAATCTTCATGCAAACGCCTCCCTTTTGGATTATTGACTTTTTTTATTATAATACAAAAGAGATAGCTTGCTATGCCCAAGATACGGATTCAGTATCGGGGAAAAGGCTGACTCCGCAGCGAAAGGGTCGTGGGGCAGGAACGGGTTGAGCAGCAAAAGGCGCCGCGCTGCCCGGCGTTTCGGGTGGCCCTAATACAGGCGCAGCATGTCGATCGGCATCCCGTAGGCTATCGAGGTGATCTTGCCGCCTTCGCACTCGATGAGCATGGCGGAGTTTTGCTCCAGGTAGCCGATCGAGCCGGTTCCGGAGGGGGGCAGCTCGTTCTCGTACTCCAGGTCGCCCGGGTCGAAGTCCTCAGGGTAGTCGGAGCGGTTCAGGCAGCCGTCGAAGTAGCTTTTCAAAACATCGGTGCTGGCCCCCACGCGGATCCCGCCGGGGAAGACGATGTCGGGATCTCTTATCTCAATCCCATAGAGATGGTACTCTCCGTTCTTCTGCTGAGAGGCCCCCGAAACGGTCGTCCCGTTCTTCTTCCACTCCAGGAACCACAGGTCGTCGATATTCCTCTCCTCCAGGGGGCAGTACCGGGATGGCTTCGCGGTGGGCTTGTCGTCCCGGATCATCCTCTCCGCGAGGGCGATGGCCTGTTTTTCCAGGGCGAGGCATCGGTTGAAGAACACTTCCGTCCAGTGCTCCGCGGCAACCCCTTGGGATGCGGCGAGGACCAGGCAGAACATGGCTGCCATCGACAGCGCACACTTTTTCAGAAACGAACTCTTCATAGCATAACGCCTCCTGAACTCAAAGTCGATGTCGCCGGCAAAAAGCCGTCACGGCTTAAACTTAACGGCACAGCGCCACTTTGTCAATATCTTGATCGTCGTTTCTGGCGGGGCTGCACGACCTAACACAGCGTTCGATAGCTGGAATCGGTCGTGTTTTTTGCCCTCTAAAATGAAATTTAGCGGTAAGATATATGTGATAGCATGGAGAGGCGCTCCGCCCCCTCGTTTCAGGCGCGATCCTGCGAGGCCCTGATGGCCCTCGCGCCGGGGCGCCGTGTTGAGGTGCAAATCCAGCGTAAAAGGAAGTGCGTGCATGAAGTTCTTTCATCTATCGGACCTGCACATCGGCCTGAAGCTCATCAACCGGGACCTTCTGGAGGATCAGGAGTACGTCCTCGACCAGATCGTGAGGGCTGCCGAGGAGGCGAGCCCCGACGCCGTCGTCGTCGCCGGCGATATCTATGATAAGGTGAACCCCTCCGGCGAATCGGTGGAGCTCTTCGACCGCTTCGTTTCGAAACTTGCGGGAGCGGTCCCCACGGCGGAGATCATGATGATCAGCGGCAACCACGACAGCGGACCGCGGGTCAACCTCTTTCGGAGCGTGCTGCAGCGGCGGGGAATCCACATGGTGGGCCTCCCGCCCCGGACCCCGGAAGATTTCATCGAGAAGGTGGTGCTGTGGGACGAATTCGGCCCCGTGAACTTCTACCTGCTCCCCTTCGTGAAGCCCTCCATGGTGCGGCCTGTCCTGGATGCGGGCGCAGAGGCATCGGGCGACGAGGATGATGACGTAACGCTGCGGGGCCTTTCCTACGATGAGGCGCTGCACCGGCTGATCGATCGGGAAACGATCGACCCGGAGCAGCGGAACGTCCTGGTGAGCCACCAGTTCTACCTTCCCTCCGGGAGAGAGGCGTCTGGAATAGAGCGCATGGACTCCGAGGTGCGCACCGTCGGCGATATCGATGGAGTGAGGTCGGACGTCCTGGAGCGATTTGACTACGCGGCGTTGGGCCACATGCATAAGTCGATGGAGGTCGGCAATGAGCGCTATCGCTACTGCGGGACGCCCCTGGCCTGTTCCGTAAGCGAGGCGGGACAGCAAAAGGGCATCATCGTGGTGGAGTTGGGGGAGAAGGGATGCGTGAAGACCTCCGTCCTGCCCCTGATCCCGCTCCGCGAGGTCCGCGTCATTACCGGCGCCTTTTCCGAGGTCCTGAGCCAGGGGTGCGAGGACTACGTGACGGTGGTTTTGATGGATAAGGAGGATCTGGACGTCCTCGACATGCAGGATCGCCTTCGCACTTGCTTCCCGAACCTCCTCGAGATCCGGCGGGAGCTTCCGCGCCGGGCGGGCGACCGCGCCGGGCACGGGGCGAAAGAGGCAGAGATGAGCCCCTTTGAGCTTTGCGGCTCCTTCCTGAGGGAGCAGTGGGGCGGCCGGGAGCTGGATGAGGAGGAGCGCTCGCTCCTTCAGGATGTGATCAACAGCGTTCAGGAGGCGCACTGAGATGAGACCGCTGACACTCACCATGAGGGCGTTTGGCTCCTACAACAAGGAAACGACGGTGGACTTCACCCGGCCGAACCAAAAGCTCTTCCTCATCACCGGGGACACCGGCGCGGGCAAGACCACGATCTTCGACGCCATCGTCTTCGCCCTTTACGGGGAAACGAGCGCAAGCGGCAGGAGCGGAGGCAAGCGGCAGGGCGAGGACCTGCAGAGCCAGTTCGCAAACCTGGATACCAAGCCCTTCGTGACTCTGACCTTCTCGGAGGTGCAGGGCGGGGAGGAGAGGCTCTACACCGTAACCCGCACCCCCCGCTATCGCGGTTCGCAGGAGCAGAAGGCCGGCTCCAGGCCCAGGGGGGAAACCGTTTCTCTCTCGATGCCGGACGGCCTGACGTACTCAGGGAACCTGTCGGAAACGGACCGAAAGATTAAAGAGATCGTCGGGCTGACGAAGGAACAGTTCATGCAGGTGGCCATGATCGCTCAGGGGGAGTTCATGGAGCTGCTCGGCGCCGGGGCGGACAAGAAGAAGGACATCTTTCGAAAGCTCTTCCGTACCCGGCTCTATCAGGACATCGTGGATGAGCTGAAGCGCCGCCTGGACGACGCCGCCAGACGGGTGACGGAGATCCGCAGCGCCTTTCAGGCCGAGGCGGGACACGTCGTGATCCCGGAGGAGTTTGAGGGCATGGAGCGGCTGGAGGAGAGCCGTTCTCGCCTCCTGGCCTCCGAGGGGGGGACGGTCATGGACATGGAGGCCCTTCTGGAGGAGCTCAAAGCCCTTTGCGGCAGGCTTGAGGAAGGAACTGCCCTCGCTGCGGCGGAGCGGGACGAAAAGGGCAGGCGGCGGGACGCGGCGCGCGACGCCTACACCGGGGCCCAGGACCTCGCGCGGGCCTTTGAGGAGCTGGAGAGGGCGGAGGGGGCGCTTGTCGAATGTGAGGCCGAAGAGGAGCGAATTCGGGAGGCAGGCCGCTTGATGGTCCGAATCAACGCGGCCTACGAGATTCAGCCCCTGCATCAGAGGATGGATGACGCGGAGAAGGCCGTGGCGGAGACGGAGAGGAAACTGGTGGATTTGAAGGGGGCCCTTCCGGACCTCACCCTGGGTCGTCAACGGGCGGAGGCCTCCGAGGTGGAGGCCCGGTCCGTCCAGGCGGCGGGGATCGAGGAGTTCACTCGGGTGTCCGAGCGCGTGAGCAGGGCGCTTCAAGTTTTGGAGCGGATCCGTATCGCGACGGAAACGTTTGAGGAGTGGCGTGCTGCGCTCAGCTCTGCGGAGGTGATCTCGCTCCAGGCCAAGGACGCTCTGATGAACTTTGAGGCCAAGGAAGCGGCGTGGCGGGCGCGAGAGAAGGAGTTGGAGGGCGCGGACCTGCGCCTGGCGGAGTGGGAGGCCAGACGCAGGGAAGCGGAAGACCTCATGGTGGAGGTGTCCCTGGCGGAGGACGCCGGACGGGACGCCAGACAGCAGAGGTCGGAAACGGAGAGGTTGCAGGGGGAGTACGCCTCCGTCAGGGAGGAGTACAACAGCAAAAGGGACGAGTACGTCCGAAAACAGGGGGAGTTTCTGGACGCCCAGGCCGGCTTTATCGCCTGGGAAAAGCTGAGGCCTGGCGAGCCCTGCCCCGTGTGCGGCTCCACGGATCACCCGCGCCCCTGCCTGTTGCCGGAGGGCAGCCGGGATTTGACTCGAGAGGTCGTCGATGCGCTGGCCGAGGAGGTCGCAAGTCTGCAGCAGGACCTGACGAAGCGCTCTACGGCGTCGGGGTCCGCCCTGAGCCTCCTGGAGGAGAAGGAGAGAACCCTAAAAGGGACCTTGACGCGCCTGTATGAGCGTCTGGCGAGGAGCATCCCGGAAGCGTCGGAGGCGCTGAGCCTGGAACAGGTGCGGTCATTGTTGGAAAGCTGGAGAGGCGGAATCCGGGCGGAGGGGGTTGCGCTTCGGGAGGGCGCGCAGGCTCTGAGCCGCATCAAGGAGTCCCTTAAGAGCGTGGACGAACAGCGGCAGGCGCTGACGATCGCCGCCGATAAGGCGGTTCAGACGGCGCATCAGGCGGAGAGCGCCCTCGCTGCAGCCGAGGCGGAGCTCAAGGGCTTCGAAGGGCAGCGGGACTACGCGACCGTGGCGGACGCACAGTCGGCCCTCAGCGGGGCCAGGACTGCGAAGCGCGAGGCGGACTCGGCCTTCGAGGCCGCTCGTGAGGCGGCGCAGTCCGCGCGGAGCTCGCTGGAGAACGCGGAGGCCGCGATCGCCCGGCTCGCGGAGGAACTGCCCCTTCAGAGGGAGGAGGCAGAGCAACGCAGACAGGCCTACGAGGCGCTCATGGACGAGAAGAAGCTATCCGAGGCGGATTGGATGGAAACCGTTCGCCGGCACGGCCGGGAGGACGTGGGGGCGCTGCTGGATGAGGTGGAGGCGCACCGCAAGAAAAAGGCGGCTGCGGAGGGCGCGCGCGACGCGGCTCTGAAGGCCGTAAACGGGCGCGAGAAGCCCGTCATGGAAGACCTGGAAAGGGCCAGGGACGAGGCGGAAGAGGAACTGGAGAAGGCTCAGTCCGCCTGGGCGCGGCTCGACAGGGCCTTTGAGGCGGACGACGCCGTCCTCTCTGCCCTGTCGCCGAGGATGGAAGAACGAAAGCAGGTTGCTCGGGAGTACGCCCGGTTCAACGGGCTGCACCGGGGGCTGGGGGGCAAGGAGTCGGGCGCCCGCATGGACATCGAAACCTTCGTGCAGCGGCACTACCTGCAGCGAATCCTGTACGCGGCGAATACCCGCTTTCAGGACATGACTGCGGGGCAGTTCGAGCTCCGCCTGGTGCAGGAGGAGCAGGCGGGGGAGGGGAGGAATCAGGGGCTGGACCTCGTGGTCTATTCTTCGGTCACCGGCAGGGAACGGAAGGTCTGGACGCTATCCGGAGGAGAGTCCTTCGTGGCGGCCCTCTCGCTGGCTCTGGGGATGGCGGACCTGATCCAGGAGAGCGCCTCGTCGATCAGCCTGGATATGATCTTCATCGACGAGGGCTTCGGCTCCCTGGACGACCGAACGCGAAACCAGGCGGTCAAGGTGCTGCAGCGGATAGCGGGCGGCCGCCTCATCGGCATTATCTCCCACGTGACGGAGCTGAAGCAGGAGATCGAGGACCAACTGATCGTCAGCAAGGACTCGGAGGGCAGCCGGGTCCGTTGGCAGATCAGCTGACGGGCCGCCGGGAGGCTTCAGCCTTGTGTGCGCGATGCGGGGCCGCCGCCGCGAGGGGGGCCGGGGTGGCTCAGGCTCCTCGCGGGTGGGGCCTATGCTCCCCGAATGCAGTGTTGAATCGCGAGGGCGACGCCGCCCTCCTGGTTGGACCTCGTGATGAAGTCCGCTGCGCGCTTGACCTCCTCCGGGGCGTTGGCCATGGCAACGCTGACGCCCGCCGTCCTGAACAGAGGCAGGTCGTTTCCGGAGTCGCCGCAGGCCATGCTTGCCGACAGAGGGATGCCCAGGAGCTCCATGAGGCGCGAGAGTCCGCGACCCTTATCGACGCCCGCTCGGTTGAACTCCCAGTTGTGGTTGCCGCCGCAGACGTAGGTGATCTCCGGGTGGGCGGCCAGGATGCGCTCCGCCTCCTCCCGCCCTGTAAGGGCGCCGTCCTGCCGGCAGAAGTTGATGGTGACCTTCTGGACGCGAAGCGCCTCGCGCTCGATGCGTCCCAGAAGGTCACTTTCGTAGATGCGCGTGCGCCTGATGTAGGCCTTGGCGCTTTCGGGCAGAACGGTTTGCTCCAGGAGGGCCCGGCGATCCTCACGGGAGTAGGCATCTCCGTCGATGAAGACGTCGTAGTAGAGGTTCAGGGGTTCCAGGTCACGCAGGACGCCCAGCGCGGTCCGGGCGTCCATGCAGTCGTCGAAGAGGAGCTTTCGGTCCGGCAGCGTGTAGACGGCGGCGCCGTTGACCGTGAGCGCGCAGTGCACTCCGAGGGGCGCTACCTCCTCGACGGGCACGCCGCAGTAGGGGCGCCCCGTCGAGATGACGACCGTGACGCCCCGATCCGAGGCCTCGCGGATGGCCGCGGCGTCCTTGCGCGATATCTCGCCCTCCTCGTTGAACAGCGTCCCGTCGAGGTCGAGGGCGATCAGCCTGATGGTGGGCAGGGGCTCCTCGCGATCGGACAGGAGAGAGGGCGCCGGGCTGCACCCCCTCCGTGCCCCGTTCACCCTATTCAACGGTAACGCTCTTGGCCAGGTTCCTGGGCTTATCGACATCCAGCCCCCGCGCGCAGGCCAGGTAATAGCCCAGGAGCTGCAGCGGGATCACGGCGAGGCTCGATGTGAAGTGCTCGTCCGTCTGGGGCAGGGGGAAGACGAGGTCCGCGTCGTCCTTCAGGGCGTCGTTCCCGCGGTTGGTGACGCCCAGGAGCCACGCGCCGCGGCTCTTGACCTCCATGAGGTTGCTGGCGGTCTTCTTGTAGAGCCCCCCCTGCGTCATGAGCCCGACCACCAGGACGCCCGGCTCGATCAGGCTGATGGGGCCGTGCTTCATCTCGCCGGCGGCGCAGGCCTCGGAGTGGATGTAGCTGATCTCCTTCATCTTGAGGCTGCCCTCCATGGCCAGCGCGTAGTCCAGCCCGCGCCCCAAAAAGAAGGCGTCGCGTGCGTCCTTGAAGCGCTCCGCCACGTCCTTGATGCGCTCTTTCTCGTCCAGCACAGCATCGATCTTCTCCGGCAGGGTTTCCAGCTCGCGCAGCAGGTCACGGCAGCGGATGGCGGAAGCCGTGCCTCGGACACTCGCGAAGTGGATGGCCAGGAGGTAGCAGGCGATCAACTGGGCGCTGTAGGCCTTGGTCGTCGCCACGGCGATCTCCGGCCCCGCCAGCGTGTAGAACACGCTGGCCGCCTCCCGTGCGATGGTGCTGCCCAGCACGTTGACGATGGCCAACGTCCTGATCCCGTTCTCCTGGGCCAGGCGCATGGCGGCCAAGGTGTCCGCCGTTTCGCCGGATTGGCTGATGACGATGGCCAGAGCGGAGGGGTCCAGCGGGATTTTGCGGTAGCGAAACTCGGAGGCCAGCTCCACGCGCACGGGGATATTCACCAGGTCCTCGAGGACGTACTGGGCCGCGACGCCAGCGTGGTAGGCGGAGCCGCAGGCCAGTATGTAGATCTGGCTGAAGTTCCTGATCTCGTCGTTCGTCAGGCCCGTGGCGCTCATGTCCAGCACGCTGCCCTCCTTCAGCACGGAGCGGAGGGTGTCCCTCACGGCGCGGCCCTGCTCGTGGATCTCCTTCATCATGAAGTGCTCGAAGCCGCCCTTCTCCGCAGCCTGAGCATCCCACTTGATTTCTGTGGACGCCTTGTCCAAGGGCCTGCCGTCCTTGTCGTAGAAGCGGATGTCCCCCTTGCAGATCTCGACGATCTCCATGTTGCCGATGTAGTACACCGTCCGGGTGTACTGAAGGATGGCGGAAACGTCGGAGGCCAGAAAGGACTCGCCGTCTCCTTTGCCCACGATGAGGGGGTTGTCCTTGCGCACGCCCCACACGGCGTCAGGAAACTCCCTGAACATAAGGACGAAGCAGTAGGAGCCACGGATGCGCTTCATCGCCTTCGTGAGGGCGGCAACGGGATTGTTGCCGCTTTTTTTATAGTAAAGGTCGATGAGCTTGACGGCCACCTCCGTGTCGGTCTGGGAGTAGAACGTGTACCCGTTCCTGAGCAGCTCTTCCTTCAGCTCCTGGTAGTTCTCGACGATGCCGTTGTGGACCGCCACGACGGTCATGTCGTCGCTCCAGTGGGGGTGGGCATTCTCCTCCGAAGGGACGCCGTGAGTTGCCCAGCGCGTGTGACCGATGCCGCAGGTGCCGGAGAGCGCCTTGCCGGAGTTGATCCGCTCCGCCAGGGCCTTCAGCCGCCCCTTCGCCTTGACGGCCTTCACGTCCGTGCCGTCGCGGACGGCCAGCCCGGCGGAGTCGTAGCCTCGGTATTCAAGTTTCGCCAGTCCATCCAACAGAACGGGGGAGGCCTGTCTGCTCCCGCTGTAACCTAGAATGCCGCACATAAGAATTGCCCCCAGTCCATCTAAAAAGATCGGCGCCCTATGGCGCTAAATCGAGTCCAGCCGTTTGTGTGCCGCGCCCTGTTGCCCCGGCGCGTTCTCTCATTATATCCAAATTGTCCCTGAAACAGGAGAAAAATTCTCAGGCCTACTCCAAAGAGCGGCCTCGATTTTGAGGGAGAGAAGGGGGTCACGCCTCTGCTGCGGCGTGGGCTCTCAGCCAGCCCAGGATGAGCTCCGTCGCCCTGTCCCGCTCCGGTCCGTGGAGGAGGTCGTGCCACGCGCCCTCCAGGATGACCAGAGTCCCGTCCGGCGAGGCGGAGCGGGCCCGGAGGTTCTCCGCGGACGCGGGCGGCACGATGCGGTCCTCTGAGCCGTGGAGGGCCAGGAAGGGCAGCCGGTGGGTGGGGAGCGAAGCCGTGAGGTCGTCCATGCCCTTCACGAAGACCTCGACGAGCAGTCGGTTGACGAAAGCACGGAGCACCCAGGGGTCTTTTTCGTACTCGCGCCGCGCCGCCTCGTCCAGGGTCAGGGACTCCTCCCCGACGGATGGGGAGCAACGCATCAGCAGGTGCTCTATCTGAGGACGCCGGAAGTTTCGATAGCGCCCAGTTTCCAGGGTGGGCGCTCCGACCAGGACCTGCCCGGATAGCCCTTCGGGAAGGTGAACGCCGAGCAGGAGGGAGAGAAGCCCCCCCATGCTGTAGCCGACGGTGAAGAGCGGGCCGGGTCGTTCCGCCAGGGCGGCGTCCGCCATGAGGCGCACGTCCTTTACCAACAGCCGGTAGTCCTGGACGTCGGCCCGCGCTCCGCCGGAGCGGCCGTGTCCCCGCAGGTCGAAGCGCGTCACGCGCCACCCTGCGTCGGCCATCGCGGCCGCCACGGCGTCGAACCGCCGGCAGTGCCCCCCCAGCCCGTGGAGGAGGAGGACGCTCCCCAGCGCTGCCCCTGAGGTTTCGTCCGTGCAGCGATAGAGCTCCGTCCCGTCGAAGGATCGTATCAACGCCTCGTGCATTGCCCCTCAGCCTCCCGATCGAAATTGTATTTGACAGTACGGCTTTTTATGTTATATTAACATAGTTCCTTTGCGGGCTTGTAGCTCAGTGGATAGAGCGACGGCCTCCTAAGCCGTAGGTCGGCAGTTCGAATCTGCCCAAGCTCGCCATAGAGGAATTGCAGGGGTTTACAGGGAAAAAGTAGCAGAAATAGAGAAAATAGGCCGTCGCTCATGGGGAGCTTTGCAGCGCAAGGATTCCTGTCGCCTCGCTTTCAAAATGTCCGTTTTTCCATTCGGGAGAAACGGCTTTTCGTCTTTTACTATGTATAATTATAACAGTCCATCTGGAAGGGGTTATAATGGAATGAAGAGGAGGAACGATAATGCCAAGATGGACGGAAGCGGACCGCACTCCGTTAGCCTTCCTAAGGCAAATGCTTATCTCTCGCGCAACGAGACAGCAGTGAGATTACATGTTGGGGTTACGACGTTAGCGTGGTATGAAAACGGGGTAAACGATGTTCCAACGGGGGGCGCTGAAAAGATGGCAATCTTGTATCAAGTTCCCCTTGACGTAATGAGGGAGGCCGTTACGCAAACCCAGAACACTGTCGCGGCTGCGGTGTCTGCGGCCAAGAGAGAGGAGGGGTAAGGGATGGCGACCTATACGGCTTGCTACACGAAGATAGAGGCGGGCTACATGGGGCAGCTTCTCGAATGGCCGGAGGTCATCACTGAGGGGAGCACCCTTGAGGAGTGCCGGGCCATGCTGATAGACGCCGCCCAGGAGATGGCAAGGGCGTATCTGGAAACGGGGCAGGTCCCACCTCAAACGCCGGTCCTCTTTGAACCCCTTCCTGTGGCCATGGAGGGGGCATCGCATGTCGATTAACCGACGCGACCTCGTGAGGCACTTGGAGCAATACGGATTTTTCCTGCAGGTGGAGGCACGCCTGGGAGCGGAGAGCCGTGCAGCGCGGCAGACGCCAGAGAATCTTATTGCTGCAGCTATCGAGCAGTACCTTGAAGACCTGGAAGACTACCGGGGCGCCGTGAGGATTTCCGAGGAAGTTAGGAGCGGCAGGATGGAAACCTATAGCCTGGAAGATGTGAGAGTACGCCTTGGCCTGGGGAGTTAGGCTTTCGAGGGAAGCAGAGAAGACTTTAGGGCGCCTGGACAAATCCGCCCGAACGCGGATAGTGGATTTTCTGAGTACGCTGTCCTTCGCTTCCTCTCCACGAGAAAGGGGCGCAGCCCTGACTGGCCCGCTCTCAGGGTATTGGCGTTACCGCGTGGGAAACTACCGGCTCATCTGCGACCTTCGGGACTGCGAGCTCGTCGTCTCGTCTTGAAGATCGGACACAAAAGAGAGGTCTACAGGTAGGCCGGGGAAGATTCTGCATTGCTGGATGCGTTTAAAACGTACCCAGCCGAATTACGCACAGGGGCAAGGCCCCAAGCTGGAAGTCTTGGGAGCGTTCCGGGAAACACGGAGGTGAGATAGAGGGATGACCATTAAAGGCGTTTTGCTGAAGCATGGGAATACCGGCGTCATCTGCCGCCAAGGGGACGACGGAGAGCCGCAGGGAGAGGGGAGTCGACGCCGCGAGGCCCGAAGGACCTTGATGTCCCAGATCATCAAGGAGCACAAGGGAGCGTTCGATGAGCTCGCAAGGTATTGAATGGCTCAATGAGGAGGCCATACTTGACGCGGTGCTCCTTCTGCAGGAGCAGTATGCCGGAGACTCCATCGGGATTATCAACCTCAACCCCATCGGCTATATCGCCAACTTGGCCGCAGTTTCGCATTACTACGGCAGCGATCTCCTGTCCCTGGCCGCAGTGATAGGGCGCTCGATCATCCAGGGGCACCCCCTCCAGGATGGCAACAAGCGTCTGGGGATTCTCCTGATGACGCTGTTCCTCTCAGAGAATGGCGTGCGGCTCCAAGCAAGCGAAAGAGAGATTACCGAAACGGCGCTGTCCTTGGCGCAGGGGACGCTTGATTTCAACGGTCTGCGTTCTTGGCTGGGGGCGCATACTTGTGGATAAGAGCGTCAGGCCATGCCCTGGACAAGGCTCAGGAGATAACGGAGGCGTCCTCGGAACGGGAAAGGGACTGCCTTAAACGCAGGCCCCTTGAGCCCTCTCCCTGTGATCATGGGGGGGAGAACCGGTCGGCTGCAGGAGATGAAACGGGAACATGGCGGAACAGTATTTGTCGGCGCATGAGTTGGATGACAAAATTATGCGCTACTGCGGACGGCGCGTGCAGGTGAAACTCAAAGAGTCCTCATCCCTGTTCCCGTTGGGAGATGTCTTGACCTGCGTAGCATGGTACTACGACGAACATGCTATTGACATTGATGACGAGGAAGAAAAAGAGTTTATGGGGTATGGAATGCGGGTTTATGACGTCGAGATCAATGGAGTCCCCATAGCTGGGGTCGGGAGTATTCCCTTCGCGCATATTGCCGGATTCATTCCCCTGGAGGGTGAGAATACCCCGGAGGAAATAGACCGATTGTTTAAAAAAGCAAGCGGCATTAAGGCTTAAAATGAGCCCCTGCAGGATGGCCCCGCTCCTTGGCCCGAGGGTCAGCACTTGATCCCCTCAGAGGGGTCAATTCGTTTGATACCCTTGGTTCCTCACGGTTCGTTAGGGGGCGGCCAAGGGGCTCAAGTGTCGTCATTTTGACGACGGTTGGAGGACGGCCCCTGCTCCCCCTGACCAATGGGGTAACCGAAGTCAAGGCGACTGCGGTTGAGGTAGGTCCGGGGCTGCCTTGTCTTGGCCGCGGGGGCCGGGATCGTCACCAGGAGCCCCGACAGGTTGAAGTCCCTCGCTCGAAGCTGGAGGCTCTCCCCAGGCCGCGCCCCGCAGTCCAGGGAGAACAGCATGAGGGCGTAGTCCCTGAGCCCCGTGAAGGTCCGCCTGTTCGGGAGCCTCAGGAGCTCGGCCAGGAGGTGAGCACAGGAGAGCAGACCCTCCGAGAGACACCAATTGAAGAACTTCTTGAGGTACGCGAAGCGGAGGTTGTAAGTGTTGGGGTTGTGGTCATCGCTTTTAAGCATGTTAACAAACAGAGCCATCGGTTGAGCCGGTGGCTCTGTTTGTTGACACCTCGCGATTAAAAGAGTTGGCGTGCTTTAAACGGCGGGTGGCGGACAAAATCGGCGCCGAGAGAGATGGGCAAAAGGGCAATGGAGCATCGAAGCAAAGACGGGGCGTGAAAGACGAGCCGGAGGTTCCTTCCCCCCCGCCTGCGCCGGACCCTTCATTCCTGCCGTATGCCGGGCTTGTCCTTTGCCCTGCGCTCCGCGCGTCCGATGCCCTCCTCGCCCTCCGGGGGCCGATGGGCGACATCGGCGATTGCGATGAGCTGGCGTCGGCGCGGGCAGCTCTCGATGTGATCGTTGATCACCCCGCAGGACTGAAGGTGCGAGTAGACCGTCACCGCCCCAAGGAACTTGAAGCCGCGCGCCTTCAGGTCCTGGCTGACGGCTGCGGACAGGGCGTTGCTGGCGGGGATGTTCCCCGCCTGGTGTCCGTCGTAGAGGATCGTCTTGCCCTTGGTGAAGGCCCACAGGTACTCGCTGAAGCTGCCGAACTCCTCCCGCACCTTCTGGAAGCAGCGGGCGTTGGCGATGATGGCCTGGATCTTGCGCGGGGCCCGAATCATGCCGGGAGTTTCCATGGCGCGGGCCACGTCCTCATCGGTGAAGGCCGCCAGGCGGTTCCAGTCGAAGCCCGCCAGGCATTGGCGAAAGATATCGCGCTTCTGCAGCACCGTGTTCCAGCTCAGCCCGCACTGCATGACCTCCATCATCAGGTGCTCAAAGTGCTTCCCGTCCTCGTGGACGGGGACGCCCCACTCCGTGTCGTGGTAGCGGCGCATCTCCGGGTTCATCAGGGCCCAGGGACAGCACCCCGTTTCCATTGTATCGTCCGTCGCACTCACTTTCGTTCCGCCTCCTCGTTCTATCCGTTCTGTCATCATAAGGTGACTCCGCTCAGGCGTCGCTTCTGAGCATCGAGCTCAAGTCCCTCTGCGCCTGTTCGTAACTCTGGAATTGGATGGCCTGCATCCCGAAGTCCCGCGCCCCCTGGACGTTGGGCTCCAGGTCGTCGATGAAGACGCAGCGGCCCGGCGTCAGGGCGTATCGCTCGCAGATGGCGGCGTAGATGGCCCGGTCTGGCTTCAGGAGCTTCACGTCGCAGGAGAAGACGCCGCCATCCAGGACGGGCAGAAAGTCCAACACGCCAGGGTTGGCGTCCATGATGAGGTGCGAGTAGTTGGAGAGGAAGAGGGCGCGCCGGCCCGTCGCCTTGACCGATTGAATCCAGGGGATGGCGTAGTCCAGCCGGCTCACGCAGCCCCCTATGTGCTCCATGAGCGTTCGGATCTCGCCCTCACGACGGGGTGCGCCGGCGATGAAGCCCTCGATGATCGACTCCGTGCTCAGCACGCCCCGGTCCAGCTCGTCCCACAGTCCCGTCCCCCAGAGCGCCTCGTTGATCTCCTCGATGGCCCCCTCGTCCCCGACCCAGCGGTGGACGTAGCCGGTCCAGTCGAAGTTCGCCAGCACTCCTCCGATGTCGAAGATCACCGTGTCGATCGCAGCCGTACTCATCGTTTCACGTCCTCGTCAGTATGAGTTTAAACGCAGTATAACACGACGCCCCGGCGGACGTCAGGCTCGAAATAACGAGCTGGATACGCTACAATAACATTTACAAGCTGAATTTAGAAAGGAGCTGGTTCAAGTGACTGTCTTCATGAAGGGGGCCGAGGTGGCGGCCGGGATGAAGGAGGCGCTTCTGGCGGAGCACGCGGAGTTGAAGGGGATGGGCGTGGACCCGAAGCTGGCCATCGTGAGGGTGGGGGCCAGGGGGGACGACCTGGCCTATGAGCGCGGAGCCCTGAAGCGCTTTGCCGGGCTGGGCATCACAGCGCAGGTGTACGAGCTGCCGGAGGACATCAAACAGGCGGATTTCGACGCGGAGTTCGGGAAGATCAACGCGGACCCGAACGTCCACGGCATCCTCCTGTTCCGCCCGCTGCCGGGCGGCCTGAGCGACGAGGCGGCGCGTCGGACCATCGACCCGCGCAAGGACGTGGATGGAATGAGCCCCATCAGCTCGGCCATGGTCTTTGCGGGCGCGAAGGACGGCTTTGCCCCCTGCACGCCGGGCGCGGTGATGGAGATGCTGGCGCACTACGAGGTGGACCTCAAGGGAAAGAACGTGACCCTCGTGGGGCGCAGCATGGTGGTGGGGCGCCCACTGGCGATGCTGATGCTGGCGGCGAACGCTACGGTGACGATCTGCCACACGAAGACCGTGGACATGCCGGCCGTCTGCCGCCGCGCGGACATCGTGGTCGCCGCGGCGGGGAAGGCGGGCATGATCGGCGCGGACTGCGTGACGGACAGGAGCATCGTCGTGGACGTGGGCATCAACGTGGGGCCGGACGGCAAGCTCTGCGGCGACGTGGACTTTGAGGCCGTTTCGCCCGTCGTCAGCATGGTGAGCCCCGTGCCTGGCGGCGTTGGGGCCGTGACGACGTCCGTCCTGGCCAGGAACACGCTGCGGGCCGCGCGGCTTTTGATGAAACGCTGAGGCCCATGTCCCTGTCCGTCCGCCAGGTGCTCCAGCGGGTGAGCGAAGGGGCGATGAGCGTCGAGGACGCGCTGCTGCACGTGAAGGAGAAACCCTTTGAGGACCTGGGCTTCGCCAAGGTGGACCTGCACCGCAGGGTCCGTCAGGGCGCGGCGGAGGTCATCTACGGCGCGGGCAAGACGCCGGAACAGATAGCGGGCATCCTGGAGGCGATGCGGCGGAACGGGCAGGGCCCCGTCCTCATCACGCGCCTGTCGCCGGAGGCCGCGGAGGCCGTCGGCCGGTCCTGCGCGCTGGACTACCACGAGGAGGCCCGCGTCGGCATTGTGGGGGACCTGCCGCAGCCCGACGGGATCGGGCGCGTCGTCGTGGCCACGGGCGGGACCAGCGACATCCCCGTGGCGGAGGAGGCCGCGCTGACGGCCGAGGCGCTGGGTAGCGAGGTGCAGCGCCTCTACGACATCGGCGTGGCGGGCCTGCACCGCACCCTCTCCCACCTGGAGGACATCATGAGCGCCAGCGTCCTCATTGCGGTGGCGGGCATGGAGGGGGCCCTGGCCAGCGTGCTGGGCGGCCTGGCGGAGTGCCCGGTTATCGCCGTGCCCACCAGCGTGGGCTACGGGGCGTCCTTCGGCGGTCTGGCGGCGCTCCTTGCGATGCTGAACTCCTGCAGCAGCGGCGTGACGGTGGTCAACATCGACAACGGCTTTGGAGCGGGGTACTGCGCCAACCGGATCAATCACATGGGCGTTAAGAAATGAAATAGCGGGGCCTGGCCCCGCTATCTTTCATCCTGTCTTCTCCTGTCCCGCTCGCCCTCCGGCCCGCAGCCCGTTCCCCAGTTGGGGGTGAGGCGTTTGCGGCGGTCCACGCCGCCGGGGGCGCCTTTGTCGCTGACGCGGCGCTCCTTCTCCATGGAGGGGTCGTAGATGACGCAGCAGGCGCGCCCGCTGTGCTTGGCCTGGTAGAGGGCCAGGTCGCTCCGGTGGATGAGGTGGTCGATGGCCGAGCCGGTTTCGTTCTCCGTCGTCTTGGTGATCCCGCCGCTGACGGTGAGGTTCTTCGTCCTGTCGGAGCTGTGGAAGTAGGCGGCCATGTCCTGAATGAATTGGTCCACCCGCCCCTTGAGGTCCTCCAGCGACAGATCCCCAAGGAACACCATCATGAACTCGTCCCCGCCCAGGCGGGCGATGAAGGCGTCCGGAAAGTTGTGCTGCATCATCTCGGCGGTGGCGGCGAGCGCCGCGTCGCCCGTCTGGTGTCCCCAGGTGTCGTTGACCTCCTTGAAGTGGTCGAGGTCCAGGTAGACGCAGGCGACGTGTTCCTCGTCCTGGTGGGCTTGCATGTAGTTCTGGAAGTACCAGCGCGAAGCCAGCCCGGTGAGGGCATCCTGCCGGGCGATCTCCAGTATCTGCTGCTGAAACTTCAGCTCCTTCGTCATGTCCCGCGCGACGCTGACGATACCGATGATCGTGCCGTCCTCGTCGAAAAGGGGAGTCTTATAGGTCTTCAACCGGCGCAGGTCCTCCTGCCCCCTGACCTCCTCGTCGAAGACGCAGGTTCTCCCCTGGCGGATGACCTCTTTGTCCGTTTCGGGCCAGGCGTACTCGTCCTTCGCACACTCCCCCTCCGGCATCCTCCAGACGTAGTAGTGTCCGTGCCCCTGGACCTCCTCCTTCGTCTTGCCGACGAGCTGGCAGAAGGCGTCGTTGACCTTGACGTAGGCGCCCTTCAGGTCCTTGTACCAAATGAGGTCCGGCAGGGGATCGATGGTTTGGTTCAGCTGGTTTTGAGCCGTCCAGAGGGCCTTCTCCGCCTGGATCTCCCGCAGGATGTGTTGAAAACGAAAGCGCAGCATCGCGGGGGAGAGCGGCTTGATCCACACGTCGTCCCATAGCGCCAGTTCCTTTTCGGATAGGTTCTTCGGGCGGGAGGTGCAGAGGATACGCTTTGCGCCCTCCTCGATGGACGCGCGCAAATCCTCCTCCGAGAGGCTCGCGCTCTCGTCGAGGATGACGATCTGGCGATCCTTCCGAGGTAGGCCTCCCAGCGGCTTCAAGGGCTGGAAGCGGTGGATGAAGCGCGGAAGCGGTGACATCCCCTTCAGGACGCTCAGGGAAACGTCGTCAAGCCCGCAGCAGTTGATGATGAGCTCGCAAGAGTACAAATCCTGCTCCGCCTCCTTAAAATTTGTCCGAAAGTTTTTTCACGATTCACGACTGCCGATCGACTTGCACGATGATATTTTGTTATTATGACAGATATCTCGAAAAAAGCAAAAGATTGCCGGCGGGAGCCCTCCGGCCGCAGCGCGGCGTTGACATTGGAAAGCGATCATTGAGGATCGTTGCGATTGAGGGAACGGCTGCTTGTGCTAAAGCGGAGATGACGAGGAATTGGCTGGTTTTGCTTGACAAACCGATGTGGCGGAATTATAATTTTTAATAGATGAATTGTATTGTAACTTTGTAAAATTCTGGAGGGAGGCTTTTTATGTCTATTCGTGGAAAACTGCGCTTGATCGCAGGGGCGATTTCCCTGGTGATCCTCTTGATGACCGGCGTGACTTACGTTCGATCGGGAGCGATGCTCGACAGCTTTCTGAAGAGTTCCGGCACCGAAATTGCAGTTGGCGCTGCGCACATCGTCCAGGATCAGCTGGACCGCTACATCGCGACCGTAAACGTCGCTGCGGCCGCCATGCGCCAAGCCTACATCGACGCGGGTAACCCCGATGCCGGGGCAAAGAACGTCGAGGCGATCTGCGAAAAGATGCTGAAGAACGCCGAGGACAAGAACATCCTGAACCTGTACCTGGCGCTCGAGTCCACCGGGTTACTGGCCATCGCAAGCTCCGAGGGCAAGTGGGTTGCCCCGGCGGGATATGACGCCCGGACGCGAGGCTGGTATCAGCAGGCTGTGGCCGACCGCGGGACCACCAGATTCAGCACTCCCTATATTGAGGCTGCTTCAGGGAAGCTGGTGATTGCAGCCACAAAGGCCGTTTATGATGACTCCGGCAAACTGGTGGGCGTGGCGTCTATTGAGGTGGATTTGGACAAGCTGAGCGCTTTTGTGGTTAGCCAGAAGGTCTTCGGTCAGGGATCGGGCGCCCTCGTGCAGAAGGACGGCACATTCATTGCCCACAGCAACAAGGACTACGTTTTGAAGGCCAACCTCCTCAATGGGCAGGAGTTCGATGCGTCCGTCCATCAGTTTGCGGTCAAAGCTCTGAGCGGCGAGACAGGTTTTGCTGACTACCTCAACAACGGAGAAAGGCGGCGCGTCTTTTTCGCGCCTGCAGGTCATGATCTCTTCTTCATCGTGTTCTTCCCGATATCAGTGATTCAGGCGATGGTGCGTGGTCTGACAGTCTTTCTTGTCCTCATCGCTGTGGTGGCGCTCCTGGTCATCGGCTTTCTCATCTTCGCCATCATGCGCAGCCTCTCCCGCTCCCTCAAGGGCATGAGCGCTGTGACGGCCGACCTGAGCAGGGGAACCCTGACCGTTCGCTTCGATGAGACGGGGCGCGACGAGTTGTCGGGCATGTCAAGGGAGCTCAACGCGATGATCGCTTCCGTGTCCGAAACGCTTCGCAACATTCGAACTGAGGCTGACGAAACTTCAAGACAGGCCGATACTCTTGCGGCCCTCTCCGAGGAAACCCTCGCGTCGATGGAGGAGGTTTCAGCGTCCATTGAGCGCGTCAACGGCGTCGTCAGTTCCGCTTCCTCAGCGACGGAGGAAACCCGCGCGTCCGTCGGGGAGATTGCCGACAGTGCCCAGTCCAGCGCACAGAGCGCCACCGAGAGCGCCGAGCAGGCGTCCCGCGTTGCGGACGTTTCGAAGAACGCCGTGGATGAGGTCGGGGCCGTCGTTACGGGAATGAGGGAGGCGAAGGACAAGTCCAGCCAGAGCATCGCTCAGATTCAAGAGCTTGGCGAGTCGGTGAACGCGATATCCTCCTTCGTGACTACGATCACCTCCATCGCCGATCAGACAAACCTTCTCGCCTTGAATGCCGCCATCGAGGCCGCGAGGGCCGGCGACGCGGGGCGGGGATTCGCCGTCGTCGCCGAGGAGGTGCGCAAGCTGGCCGAGGAATCGGCTCACGCGGCTCAGGAGATCGAGAAGTTGATAGCGGGCCTTCAAAAGCACTCTGAAAGCTCTGTCGAGGCGACAAAGGAAACGGAAAAGATACTGATCGAAACATCGGAAGCGGCGGAGGTGACGCAGCAGAAGCTGAACGGCGCCATGGATGCCATTGCCCGTCTGAACGATGCCATTCAGAACATCGCCGCGATATCGGAGGAGCAGGCTGCTTCCTCCGAGGAGATGACGGCATCCATACAGCACGTCGCAGAGGCCAACCACAACGTGGTGGAGGCCGCCGATTCGATTCAAACCGCGACCCGCGAAACGACCAAAGCCGCGGAGTCCATCGCCGGCGCTGCACAGGGCCTGGCCACCACGGCGGAGAAGCTGCAGGGCTTCATCGGCTCGTTCCTCCTCGACAAACAGGGCGATATCGTCCCGAAAAAGAATCGCTGACGTCCACATTCTGAAGCGAAGCCCCCGACGGCATAGTAAAGCCCGTCGGGGGCTTTTTCTACTGCTGAAGCGCCGGCCTTCACCTGAGGAGTGCCGCGTCGGTGGCTCTCCTCGTTTCAGGATCGGATCGCTCAAAAGCTGCTCCCGAAGGTTTGGGGCTGTTGCATTTAGCCGGTCGATCTGTTAGTTTAGATGGAGAAGGGAGGGATTTTTGAATGCAGAGCAACTTTTTGAGCCCCGCGGAGGTCGCGGAGCTGGTCGTGGGCGTGGGGCAGCGGAAGGCAGAGATGTCCGTGACGAACCAGCTGATCTTGAGCGTGATGGCGGGGGCCTTCATCGCGTTTGGGGCGGCCGGGTCCTGCGTCGCCGTCCACACGGTGGAGTCCGCCGGAGTGGCAAAGGCCCTGGCGGGCGCGCTCTTCGCCGCAGGGCTCATCATGGTGGTGGTGGCGGGAGGCGAGCTCTTCACGGGGAACTCCCTCATGCTCATGGCCCTGGCTGAGGGGCGGATCTCCCTGTGGCAGCTCCTGCGCAGCTGGCTCGTCGTCTACGCCGGAAACTTCGCGGGCGCGCTTCTCACGGCGGGGCTGGTGTGCCTGTCCGGGCAGTGGGGGATGTCGGGGGGGCTCTTGGGGGCTTCGGTCATCAAGACGGCCGTCGGCAAGACGGCCCTGTCCTTCCGGAACGCCTTCTTTCTGGGCGTCCTCTGCAACTGGCTGGTCTGCCTTGCGGTCTGGATGAGCTTCGCCGCGCGGGACATCGCAGGCAAGGTGCTGGTGATCTTCTTCCCCATCTGGCTCTTTGTGACGTCGGGCTTTGAACACAGCGTGGCCAACATGTACTACATCCCCGCAGGCATCCTGGCCGCGGCGGAACCGGCCCTGGCGGGGCGGGCGGCTTCCGTTGGCCTGTCGCCGGAGGCCCTGGCAAACCTGAACTGGGGCGCCATGCTCCAGGCGAACCTCCTGCCCGTTACCCTGGGCAACGTCGTGGGCGGCGGCGTCCTCGTGGCTCTGGCCTACTGGTTCGTCTACCGGCGGGACAAGCGGTAGGGTCGAAGGCGACGCAAAAGGGGCCGGAACGCTCCGGCCCCCAAAA
>NZ_CALHIQ010000090.1 GCF_938030725.1 uncultured Fretibacterium sp.
TTGGCGTGGGTCTGGAAGAACGTGTGGCCGCTGATGTACCAATGGTAACTCTGCAGCTTGTGATAGAAAAACACGAGGTCCGAGAGCAGCGCGTTCATTTTGGCTTCCATAATTTTAATCTCCTTTGTTTTTGGCCGATGGCCGAATTTTTTAACCGATCTCGTCCAGAAGCTGCTGGACGCCTTTTTTGCCGAACGTCACCCTGTCGTCGTCGATCACGAGGCAGGGGACGCTCATCACGTTGTAACGTTCCTTCAGCGCTCCGAAGTGGTTGATGTCGTACACGTCCGCCGTCACCGAGGGGTTCAGCGCCGCGATCTGCTGTGCGGCCGCCACCAACTCCGGGCACATCGTGCAGGAGAGGGAGACCAGGACCTTCATGCCGACCTTCCGGTCGATGGCCCGGATGCGCGCCCTCGTGGTGTCGTCCAAGGACTGTCCCGGCCCCGCGGCGTTGTAGAGCCCCAGCATGAAGGACGTGAACTCGTGTCCGCCCGGGACGCCGTGGAAGGCCAACCCCGTCTCCGTGCCGTCCGCCTTCAGGACCCGGACGCAGGGCAGCTCGGCTTCGGGGAGCCCCGTGCCCGTCCTCACGGTGAGCTTGTCCGTCACTCCCGCCAGCTCCGTCATGTAGCCTTGAAGCTCGCGCGAAACAGGGCGGTCGTCGAGGAAGAGCTCCAGGATCAGGTCCTGTTCCATTCGGGCGAAGACGGCCTCCATCTGCTGGCGCATGTCCTCGGAGAACAGGCCGCCCTCCGCGGGGGCCTCGCGCTTCGCCTCCCGTGTCGGCGCAGCGGCGGTGCGAACCGGCTTTTTGGGGTGGATGCCCGTCTTGGCCTGCATGGCGGCTGCGTACCGCTCCAGCTCCGTCGCGGCCGTGGCCCCGTCGCCCACGGCGGTCACAACCTGACGCAGGTTCTTCACGCAGACGTCCCCTGCGGCGTAAACCCCGTCCAGGCTGGTCTTCTGGCTGCGGTCGGTGACGACGTAGCCTTGGGGGTTGAGCTCCACCTTGTCCTTGACGAGGTCCGTGGCCGGGACGTACCCGGCGAACACGAAGACGCCGAAGGTGTCGCCATCCTCCGGAGAGAAGACGGTTTCCTCACCGGTCCTGGAGTTTTTGTATCGGATTTGGCGGAGGGCGCTATCGCCCGAAACCTCCGACACCTGCGTGTTGGTCAGCACCGTGACCTTGGGGTGCTCCAGCGCCTCTCGCGCCGTCGCCTCGGCGCAGGTGAAGGCGTCCTCGCGCACGAGAACCGTCACGTGGCGGGCGTAGCGGGTCAGGAAGACGCTCTCCTCCGCTGCGGCGAACCCGCCCCCGACGACGAAGACCTCCTTGCCCGTGAAGAACTCGCCGTCGCACGTGGCGCAGTAGGCCACGCCGCGGCCGCGGAACTCCGTCTCGCCGGGGAATCCCAGCACGCGGGGGTGTGCTCCGGTGGCGATCAGCACCCCGAAACAGGAGAAGACGCCGCGATCCGTGTGAACCTTCTTGACGTCCCCGTCCAGCTCCAGGTTCGTGACGTCCGCCATCAGGAACTCCGCCCCGAAGCTCTCCGCCTGGGCGCGCATGGTTTCGGTCAGGGCCCTGCCGTCTGTCCGGCCCGCCCCAGGGTAGTTGACCACCTCGGAGGTGATGGTGATCTGCCCTCCGAAGGTTTCCTTCTCGACGACCAGAACCCGGTAGCAGGCGCGGGCGAGGTAGAGGCCTGCCGTTAAACCGGCAGGGCCTCCTCCCACGACGACGACGTCGTAAAAGTTCCGATCGTCCATTAGAGCTTGCCGACGAGGTCCAGGCTGGGCTTCAGGGTCTCCGCCCCGGGCTGCCACTTGGCCGGGCAGACCTGGTCGCCGTGTTCGGCCACGAACTGGCTGGCCTGAAGGCGGCGGAACAGCTCGTCGGCGTTGCGCCCCACGTTGCCGGCGTTGACCTCATACACCACGATCTTGCCCTGCGGGTTGACGATGAAGCTGCCGCGCTCCGCCAGCCCCGCGTCCTCGATCAGCACCTCGAAGTCCTTGCTCAGCGCGTGCGTGGGGTCCGCCAGCATGGGGTAGGTGATCTTCCCGATGCGATCGGACTCGTCGTGCCACGCCTTGTGGACGAAGTGGGTGTCCGTGGAGACCGAGTAGATCTCGCAGCCCGCCTTTTGGAAGTCGGCGTACTTGTTCTGCAGGTCCTCGAGCTCCGTGGGGCAGACGAAGGTGAAGTCCGCAGGATAGAAGAAGAAGACGCTCCACTTGCCCAGGATGTCCGCCTTCGTCACGGTCTTGAACTCGCCCTTGTGGTACGCCTGAACCTTGAAATCGCTCACTTCTTTGTTGATCATCGACATGAAAAAAATCCTCCCAAATATACTACTACTATGAATGTTTTGGCCGGCTTGCCCGGCCCTCCGCTCTATCGAGAGGCAGAACCCGTTCCGCGCTCCCTTCCGGTCGGATTGCTCCGTTCCTCACGCTCCGCGGAAGCTTCCTTCTCGCGGCACTTCTTGCAGATCCAGGAGATCTTCAGTTCGTAGAAGTCGACCTCAACCCCCGTCTCCGCCTTCAGGCGGTCCGTCAGGTCCCCGATGAAGACGTCCGTCAACTCTCCGCAGCGCCGACAGACCATGTGGTCGTGCCGGATGGTCCGGTCGTAGCGGTCCGGCTGTCCCTCCAGCCTCAGCCTCCGGATCGCCCCCTGAGAGCAGAGGGCGTTCAGGTTGTTGTAGATCGTCGCCATGACGATAGCGGGGTACTGGCGCTTCATCTCCCAGAAGATCTGTTCGGCCGTAAGGTGCCCGCCCGGCTTGCTGACGATGTCCAGGATCCCGCTGGCATACTTTGTCATGCCTCACCTCCTTCCTGGAATTAGTTTAAATCTAATTTAATCGACACTCCTCGTTTTGTCAAGGGCCATTTTGAAAAAATGATAGGTTCCGGTAAAAGTGACGGTGCACATCGGGCCTCAAGAGGTGAGCGGCGTACCGTATAGATATGGTAAGCCCTCGCCGCGGCCCTCGAAGGCCGTTCCGTCCCGTCCTGGTCGGTCTGCCATGACATGCCCACAGCCTCACTCCGGGAACGGGCCGCCAGAGTTTTGCTGCTCTCCCTGCTTCTGGCCCTCACAGCCGTCAGATGCGTACAAGGTCCAAGCGATTGATGCCGATGTCTTCGAACTCTTTTATAATGATGATTGCTTTCGATTGCTTTCAACAACTTTTTAAGGCCAATCGGCGCGTCCTAGCTTGACATCCAAGACTTTATTTTGCTATGATACCTCTCACGTCTTGTGCGCGGGAGGTATTGTCATGCCCTTAAACGAATTGGCCGCGGGCACGAGGGTCGTGGGGGAGAAGCAGGTCCTGCGCGCCCTTGGTCGGGACGGGCTGCAAAAGCTTTTCGTGGCGAAGGACGTTGAGCCGGAGAGGCTGCAGCCGCTTCTTGAAGGGGCCCGTGCCCTGGGCGTGGAGGTCGAATGGGCCGATTCCCGCCTCGTGTTGGGGCGCGCGTGCGCAATCGACAGGTCGGCCTCGGCAGCGGGGCTGCTGAGACCTTGATCTCATAGATGTTGCCAGGTTTTTTGAGGAAAATTTTTTGAGGAGGAGATTCTGTGCCAACGATCAACCAGCTCGTCCGCCTCGGGCGCGACGAAAAGAGGACCAAGAGTGATTCGCCTGCGCTGCAGGCCAACCCCGCGCGCAGGGGAGTGTGCACCCGCGTGTACACGATCACCCCGAAGAAACCCAACTCGGCTTTGCGCAAGGTGGCGCGCGTGCGCCTTACTAACGGCATCGAGGTGACGTCCTACATTCCGGGCATCGGCCATAACCTGCAGGAGCACTCCGTCGTGCTGGTTCGGGGCGGTCGCGTGAAGGACCTTCCCGGCGTCAGATACCACATCATCCGCGGCACGCTGGACTGCGGCGGCGTGGAGAACAGAAAGCGCAGCCGCTCCAAGTACGGCGCGCGCAGGCCGAAGGCCAACTAGGGGGAGAGATCGTCATGCCTCGTAAGGGTCATGTAAAAAAGCGCGAGTCGGTGCCGGATATCCGGTTCGGGAGCGAGGCCGCGTCCCGCTTCATCAGCAGCCTGATGCTGGGGGGCAAGCGCAGCATCGCGGAGAGGATCTTCTACGGTGCACTGGACAGCGCCGCGGAGAAGCTTGGCGTGGAGCCCTTTGACGTCTTCGACAAGGCGATGGGCAACGTCGCCCCCCAGATCGAGGTGCGGCCCCGCCGGGTGGGCGGTGCCACGTACCAGGTCCCCGTCGAGGTGACGCCGGAGCGCGGCGTGCAGCTCTCGATCCGCTGGATCGTCTCCTTCGCCCGTTCCAAGAAGGGAATGCCCATGCAGGATCGCCTGATGCACGAGCTGATGGACGCCTACAAGAACGAGGGCAGCTCCATCAAGAAGCGCGAGGACACCCACAGGATGGCGGAGGCGAACAAGGCTTTCGCTCATTACCGCTGGTAGCGAAGATTTTTTGTGATTTGATTGGGTAGGTGCGTTTTTTGGACATTCACAAGCTCAGGAACATAGGAATAGCGGCCCACATCGACGCGGGCAAGACGACGACGAGTGAACGGATCCTCTACTACACCGGCAGCAGCTACAAGGTCGGCGAGGTGCACGAGGGGACGGCCACGATGGACTGGATGGAGCAGGAGCGGGAGCGGGGGATCACGATCACCTCGGCGGCCACGACCTGCAGCTGGAAGGGCTATACGATCAACCTTATTGATACGCCCGGACACGTGGATTTTACGGTCGAGGTGGAGCGCTCCATGCGCGTGCTCGACGGAGCGGTCGCCGTCTTCTGCGCCGTGGGCGGCGTAGAGCCTCAGTCCGAGACGGTGTGGCGTCAGGCGGACAAGTACCACGTGCCCCGCGTCGCCTTCGTGAACAAGATGGACCGCATCGGCGCGGACTTCAACGCCGTGGTGGCCGCCATCCATGAACGCCTTGGCGCCTGCGCCATCCCCCTGCAGCTCCCGATCGGCGCGGAGGACGACTTCGCCGGAGTGGTGGACCTGATCGAGCAGAAGGCGCTTCTCTTCAGCGGCGTCCTGGGACAGGAGCCCAGGGAAGCCCCGATCCCGGCGGAGCTGGCCATGGCGGCCAAGCAGGGGCGCGACGCCATCGTGGAGGCCCTCTCCGACTTCAGCGACGACATTATGACGCTCTACCTGGAGGGGCAGGAGGTCGGCTCCGAGCTGATCCGAAAGGTCCTCCGGGAGGCTACCATCGGGCTCAAGGCCGTTCCGGTGCTCTGCGGCTCCGCCTTCAAGAACAAGTGCGTGGAGCCCCTCCTGGACGCGGTGGTGACGTACCTGCCGAGCCCCCTCGACCTGCCCCCGGTCACCGGCACCTCGCCGACGGACCCGGAGAAGGTGCTGGAGCGCCACCCCGACAACGGCGAGCCCTTCACGGCGCTGGCCTTCAAGGTGGCGGTGGACCCCTTCCTGGGTAAGCTCTTCTTCCTGCGGGTGTACTCCGGAAAGCTGGAGAAGGGGAGCACCGTGTACAATCCTACATCGGGGCAGCGGGAGCGCATCGGCCGCATCATGCGGATGCACTCCAACAAGCGCGAGGACATCGACACGATGGAGGCGGGCATGATCGTGGCCGTCCCCAGCCTGAAGCTCACCAAGACGGGTGACACCCTCTGCGACGAGGCCCACCCCATCGTCCTGGAGAGCCTGGTGTTCCCGGAGCCGGTCATCTCGCTGGCCGTCGAGCCGGCGACGCAGGGCGACAAGATCAAGCTGAGCAAAGGCCTGATCGCTCTGGCCGACGAGGACCCCACGTTCCGCGTCCGGACGGACGAGGAGAGCGGCCAGACGGTCATCTCCGGAATGGGGGAGCTCCACCTGGAGATCATCGTCGATCGCCTGAAGAGGGAGTTCGGCGTGGACGTCAAGGTCGGCAACCCCCAGGTCGCCTACCGGGAGGCCATTCAGCGCGCGGCGCGGGCGGAGGGCAAGTACATCCGGCAGTCCGGCGGCCGCGGCCAGTACGGCCACGTGGTCTTCGAGATGGAACCTCTGCCTGAGGGCAAGGGCTACGAGTTCGAGGACCGCATCGTGGGAGGCGTAGTGCCGAAGGAGTACATCGCCGCCGTCGAGAAGGGCCTCGAGGAGGCCATTCAGAGCGGCGTGCTGGGTGGCTACCCCGTCATCGGCGTCAAGATCGCCCTGGTGGACGGCAGCTACCACGAGGTGGACAGCTCCGAGATGGCCTTCAAGATCGCCGCGTCCATGGGCTTCAAGGAGGCCATGAGGAAGGCGGGGCCCATCCTCATGGAGCCCATCATGTCCGTCGAGGTCGTGACGCCGGAGGACTACGTCGGCGACGTCATCGGGGACATATCCTCCCGCCGCGGGCGCATCGAGGGTATGGACATGCGGGCGAACGCGCGTATAATAAGAGCTTATGTGCCGCTCGTGGGGATGTTCGGCTACGCGACGGACCTGAGGAGCAAGACGTCGGGCCGCGCGACCTACTCGATGCAGTTCGACCACTACGAGCAGACGCCGGCCGAGGTTGCGGAGAAGGTTCTTCAGGGCCGCAGGGCCGACGAGTAGCCTTGAGTAAGCAACGCATTGACAAAATAGATTCAGTATCTTAACCAGGAGGAATCGGAGATGGCAAAGGAGAAGTTTGAGCGGACGAAGCCGCACCTGAACATCGGGACGATCGGACACATTGACCACGGCAAGACGACGCTGACGGCGGCGATCACGAAGTGTCTTGCGACGCAGAATTTTGCGGACTTCACGGCGTACGACATGATCGACAAGGCGCCTGAGGAGCGGGAGCGCGGGATCACGATCAACATTTCCCACGTGGAGTACCAGACGGAGAAGCGCCACTACGCGCACATCGACTGCCCGGGTCACGCGGACTACATCAAGAACATGATCACGGGAGCGGCGCAGATGGACGGAGCGATCCTGGTGGTGAGCGCGGCGGATGGCCCGATGCCTCAGACGCGGGAGCACGTGCTGCTGGCGCGTCAGGTGAACGTGCCTGCGCTTGTGGTGTTCATGAACAAGACGGACCAGGTGGACGACCCTGAGCTTCTGGACCTGGTGGAGATGGAGATTCGCGAGCTTCTGAACAAGTACGAGTTTCCCGGCGACGATACGCCGATCGTGCGTGGTTCCGCCCTCGAGGTGCTGGAGAAGGGGAACGGGACGCGTGAGGACCCGATCTGCAAGCCGATCTGGGACCTGATGGATGCGTGCGACAGCTACATTCCTGACCCTGTGCGCGACACGGACAAGCCGTTTTTGATGCCGATCGAGGACGTGTTCACGATCACGGGACGCGGGACGGTGGTGACGGGGCGCGTGGAGCGCGGCAAGGTGAAGGCCGGCGAGGAAGTGGAGATCGTCGGGATGTCGCGTGATACGAAGAAGACGGTGGCGACGTCGCTTGAGATGTTCCGGAAGATCCTGGACGACGCGGAGGCTGGGGACAACGTTGGGATTCTGCTTCGCGGGATCGACAAGGACCAGGTGGAGCGCGGTCAGGTGCTGGCGAAGCCTGGGACGGTGACGCCGCACACGAAGTTCAAGGGTGAGGTGTACGTTCTGAAGAAGGAGGAGGGCGGCCGTCACACGCCGTTCTTTGCGGGATACAAGCCGCAGTTCTACTTCCGGACGACGGACGTGACGGGTGACATCAAGCTTCCCGACGGAGTGGAGATGGTGATGCCCGGCGACAACGCCACGTTCGAGGTGTCGCTGATCGTGCCCATCGCGATGGAGGAAGGGCTGCGCTTTGCGGTGCGCGAGGGCGGCCACACGGTGGGCGCCGGCGTCGTCACCAAAATCCTGGAATAGCTGAATTCCTGGCGGCCGGGGCGCGCTCCGGCCGCCGTTGGAGCACCATCTTAAAATTTAAGGATTTAAGGAGAGGTTTTAGCCATGGCGGATATCATCGGACTGACCTGCACGCAGTGCAAGAGGCGCAACTACACCACGACGGTGAACAAGAAGAAGCAGTCGAAGAAGCTTGAGGTCAAGAAGTTCTGCAAGTGGTGCAACGCCTCCGTCCTGCACAAGGAGTCGAAGTAGGCGGCGAGAGGGCGGCGTTTCGCGCCCGACGCCTTGCATAACTTGCAGGGGTGTTGTAAAATACCTACCGTTGTTTTCAGCGTAGGTCCGTAGCTCAATTGGTAGAGCACTGGTCTCCAAAACCAGGGGTTGCAAGTTCGAGTCTTGCCGGGCCTGCCATTTTATTATGGGTGTCTTTTTGTGATGCCCTCAGGAGGGGCGTATATGGCTAAAGAGGCCGTGAATTCTATACCGGGCATCGCTTTTCTGCGTGAGGTCCGGGCGGAGATGAAGAAGGTCACGTGGCCCACCAAAAAACAGGTTTGGTATTGGACGCTGATCGTCATTGTCTTTACTTTAGGGGTTTCCCTCTACCTGGGGCTCATCGATTTTCTCCTCACGTGGGCTTTCTCCGGCATCCTGGGATAGGTGGCCGGAGGTCTTTTATTCTTTGCAGGCGCTAGGGGGCCTTTGTGATGACGCAGCGCGGCGAACGCCGATGGTATGTTGTTCAAACCTATTCGGGCTATGAGAATCGTGTGAAGGCCGACCTTGAACAGCGTATCGCCACGATGGGCATGGAGGATGGCATCTTTAACGTGCTCGTGCCCATAGAGGATCGCGTCGTTGTGAAGGACGGAAAGAGCCGCAAGGTCACGAGAAAGCTCTACCCTAGCTACGTGTTGGTCGAGATGATCTTGGACGAGCAGTCCTGGCACGTGGTGCGGCACACGCCGGGGGTGACGGGGTTCGTTGGAGCGGGGACGCATCCCATCCCCCTCTCGGAGGATGAGGTAACCCGGCTCATGTCGATCCTGGAGAAGGATCGCCCCAAGGTGGAGATCGCTCTGAAGCCTGGAGATACGGTCACCGTCAAGAGCGGCCCCATGGCGGGGCAGACGGGGCCCGTCGTGGAGATCAACTCCGAGAAGGGGAAGGTCAAGTTCACCGTGAACATCCTTGGTCGGGAAACGGTGACGGAGGCCGACTATCGCCTTCTCGAAAAAATTTGCTGAACGCCGTTTGGACTTCTTGAGGTTAATGCAAGGTTCGAGCGGTGAAGATAAACGTCACGTTTTGTTTTAGAGAGGGGATTTTTATTTCATGGCTAAGAAGGTCGTAGGGCAGATCAAGTTACAGTTGCCTGCCGGAAAGGCGACGCCGGCTCCTCCCGTGGGCCCCGCGCTGGGGCAGCACGGCGTTAACATCATGGAGTTTTGCAAGCAGTTCAACGCAAAGACCTCCGATCAGGCGGGCTTGATCATTCCAGCGGTGATCACCGTCTACGCCGACCGCAGCTTCACCTTTGAGCTCAAGACGCCGCCTGCGGCGGTCCTCCTGAAGAAGGCCGCTGGCGTTGAGTCGGGGTCGGGCGTCCCCAACAAGACGAAGGTGGGTTCCGTGTCGCGCGCCAAGGTGCGTGAGATCGCGGAGTACAAGCAGCGGGACCTCAACGCGAACGACGTCGAGGCGGCGATGCGCATGATTGAGGGCACGGCCCGTTCCATGGGCCTCGAAGTGAGGGACTGACGGCCCGTTGCTGGGAGGTTCCCCCAAAGATTGGGAGCTGAGTGATTTTTGTGGCAGAGTCCTTCGGGATTCGCGATCGACCACAGGAGGTTTTTTGAGATGAAGCACAGCAAGCGATACAGAGCTGCCGCCGAGAAGGTCGAGGTGGGGAAGCTCTACGGACTGCGTGAAGCGGTGGAGCTTTACAAGCAGATCGCCACGGCGAAGTTCAATGAGAGCCTGGAGGTCCACGTCCGCCTGGGCGTTGATCCGCGCCACGCGGATCAGCAGGTTCGAAGCACGGTGGGGCTGCCTCATGGTACCGGCGTCACCAGGAGGGTTCTGGTGCTGGCGGCCGGCGAGAAGCAGAAGGAAGCTCAGGACGCAGGCGCCGACATCGTGGGCGGCGAGGACCTGGTGCAGAAGATCGCGGGCGGTTGGCTGGAGTTCGACGCAGTGATCGCCACGCCGGACATGATGAAGTCCGTCGGACGGCTCGGCAAGGTCCTTGGCCCCCGCGGAATGATGCCCAGCGCCAAGACGGGAACGGTGACCTTTGACCTGACGAACGCCATCGGCGAGATCAAGGCGGGCCGCGTTGAGTTTCGCGTCGATAAGGCCGGCATCACCCACAACGCCATCGGGCGTCGGGAGTTCACGGCGGATCAGCTCTTTGAGAACGCGAAGGCCATCCTGCAGGCGATCTATAAGGCCCGTCCTGCCTCCGTGAAGGGAACCTACGTGAAGAGCGTCACGATCGCCCCCACCATGGGACCGGGGATCGCGGTGGACCCACTGGACGTTCAGCGGGAGGTTACCGCCTGATCGCGTCCTTTAACCGTTGAATCTTACTTAAAATAGAAACTCCCTGATGTTGTAGACCGCAGGCGCCCCTCGTGGGCTCAATGTATGCCTGCCGAGGTGCCGGGGATAGAAGGCTATGAGTTCGTACAGGACTTGTGCCCATTCTGTCTGAAAGAGCTCCCCGGCGACGGGGAGTTTTTTTACTTGGTGCCTCAATGAGTTCAGCTCCGAAGGTGGAGTTGAACGGAAGTTTTAAACTGAGAGATTGACGTCGGAGGAGGTGAAACGATATGCCTGCATCGATTAAATACGAGTTGGTCGCAGATCTGAAGGAGAAGCTTGAGCGTTCGAACGCCGTCTTCGTGGCCGAGTACCGCGGCATGACGGTGGCGGCCAGCACGGCCCTTCGCGCTCGCGTCCGCGCGGCGGGAGGGGAGATGAAGGTCGCGAAGAACACCCTCTTTTCCATTGCCATGAAGGAGGCGGGGCTTCCGGAGCTCCCGGAGGACCTCACGAAGGGACCGAACATCTTTACCCTTTCCTATGGCGACCCCGTGGGCGTGGCCAAGGTGCTGAAGGAGTGTGCCACGGACAAGACCCAGAAAGCCTTCGTCCTGAAGGGAGGCATGCTGGGAAGCACGGTTTTGGACCTCAAGCAGCTTCACGCGCTGGCAGACCTGCCGTCGAAGGACGTCCTGATCGGCCAGGTGGTGCGCACGATTGCGGCGCCCATCTCCGGCCTGGTCAACGTGCTCTCCGGCACGATGCGCGGCCTGGTCACGTGCCTTGCCCAGATTCGCGACAAGAAGGACGCCGCCTAGGCGGACCCTCTGCGGAAACAATGGACCAAGCTGTTTGTCTTTAATATGTTTTGCCATTTTGAACATTAAATTTCTAGGAGGTAACGTTTTATGACTCACGAGGAACTGATTAAGGCGATTGAGGAGATGTCCGTTCTCGAGCTTTCCGAGCTGGTGAAGGCTCTTGAGGAGAAGTTCGGCGTGTCCGCCTCCGCCGCTCCGGTGGCCATGATGGCCATGCCCGGCGCTGCTGCGGGCGCTGCGGCCGCTGCAGGTGAGGAGAAGACGGAGTTCGACGTGGTCTACAAGGGGCCCGGCTCCAACAAGATCGCCGTCATCAAGGTGGTCCGCGAGATCACGGGCCTTGGCCTGAAGGAGGCCAAGGAGCTGGTGGATAACCCGCCGAAGCCTATCAAGGAGGGCGTCTCCAAGGAGGAGGCCGAGGAGCTGAAGAAGAAACTTGCTGAGGCCGGCGCCGACGTGGAGTTGAAGTAACGATTAAAAAAGCGGCCCAGGTGGGCCGCTTTTTTAACGCCCGACCGGACTCCCCACGAGTACGTCCGTCTTCGTCGGCGGAGATGGACGGCACTTTCTTTTGTGGTACAATACTTTTAGAGAAGTTGCTTTCCCGCCTTGCTTTCGATTGCCTCGTGGTGCCATTTCCTCGTTGTTCAGGGGTGAAAGAACAACCACGAGGTCGTGTGTTTTTGCTATCAAGGAAACGGAGGTTTTGTTATGAGCAACCAGACTGCGAAGAAGGTTTCGGCTCCTGTAAACAAGAAGAAGCTCATCCTCATTGGGGCCGCGGTGGTCCTCGTCATCCTGAACGTCATGTGGACGGTTCTGCAGAACAAGTTCACGCCTCGGGTTGACGCCTTGAGGGAGGAGTTCACGAAGATCGAGGCCCGCCTGGCCAAGCTGGAGAAGGACGCCCTCCCGGACGTGGAGGCCATTCGCAGCGAGTTGAATGCCCTCAAGCTGATGTCCGAGGAGTACGAGAATCGCTCGACCCAGCTGTTGAAGGCGGAGGAGGCTCAGCTTGCGTCCCTTGAGTCCCAGCTCGCGACGCAGAAGGAGCGCGTTGAATCCCTGAAGAAGCTGGGGGCTGCTGAGGCCGAGGGGAACGGAAAGTAGCGGAGTCCCAGGCGGGACTCCGGAGGTAAGCGGGTGCCTCGAAACGTATTCATCATCGACGACGCGGACTTCATGATCGACATGATACGCATGATCCTGGAGGACGCGGACTACAGGGTCGTGGGGGCCTCAACGGACAGCACGGTCGCGCTGTCGCAGTTGAGGGAGTTGGCTGGTGCCCCCAAGCCGACATCAGTGGATATCGTGATCGTTGACCTTCACATGCCGAAGTTGGACGGTTTTGAAACGGTCCGAAGGCTCCGAGAGATATTCCCCTCAGCAAAGGTGCTGCTGGTGACCGCGAACTCCTCACTTCCCGTCGCCTTGAAAGCCAGGGAGCTGAGAATCGACGGCTTCGTCGTGAAGCCTTTTGAGCCGGAGGTCCTGGTGGAACAGATCGCCAGGCTCGTCTGAACCCTGATCCTTTGGGGCAGGTCGGGCGAGGCAGGCTTATATGAGGAGGGGCGGAGTCCCCTCCTTAATTTTTTGAACGCTTTTAACGTTGCAGAGGAGCACGTATGAAACAGGAGAATATCCGAAACTTTTGCATTATCGCCCACATCGATCACGGCAAGTCCACCCTGGCGGACCGCCTGTTGGAGCGGACGGGAACGGTGCAGTCCCGCGAGATGAAGAACCAGCTTCTGGATTCACTCTCGCTGGAGCGGGAGCGGGGCATCACGATCAAGCTGGTGCCGGTCCGCATGGACTACACGTCGCCCGACGGCAGGAAGTGGGTGCTTAACCTGATCGACACGCCGGGGCACGTGGACTTTGCCTACGAGGTTTCCCGCTCCCTTGCGGCCTGCGAAGGGGCGCTCCTGGTGGTGGACGCCAGTCAGGGAGTGGAAGCCCAGACGGTGGCCAACGCCTATCAGGCGGTGGAGCAGGGGCTTGAGATCCTGCCGGTGATCAACAAGATCGACCTTCCCTCGGCGCGGGAGGAGAACGCGAAGCAGGAGATTCAGGACGTCGTGGGGTTGGATGCCTCAGACGCCATCCTGGCCAGCGCGAAGGACGGGCGCGGCATCGACGAGATCCTGGAGCGCGTCGTCGAGCGGATACCGGCCCCTGAGGGGGACGCCGAGGCCCCGCTTCAGGCCCTGGTGTTCGACTCCGTCTACGACAACTACCACGGCGTGATCTCCTACGTGCGGGTCGTGAACGGCGTCATCAGGGAGGGGCAGAACGTCCTGTTCATGCAGACGGGCAGCATCTACTCCGTGGAGGAGGTGGGGGTGTTCCGACCAGGCTTCACCCCCGTGGAGCGGCTGGGCCCCGGTGAGGTGGGCTACATCGCTGCCAGCATCAAGACCTTGGCCGAGGCGCCGGTGGGGGACACGATCACCGAGGCGGCCCGTCCGGCCGCTCACCCCCTGCCAGGCTATCGGAAGGTGAAGAGCGTCGTCTTCTGCGGGTTCTATCCGGTGGAGCGGGACAACTACCCCCAGCTGCGCGAGGCGCTGGAGAAGCTCTGCCTCAATGACGCCGCCGTGACCTTCGAGCCGGAAACCTCCGTGGCGCTGGGCTTCGGGTTCCGCTGCGGCTTCCTGGGGATGCTGCACATGGAGGTGGTGCGCGAACGCCTGAGCGGGGAGTACGGCGTGGAGCTGGTGGCCACGGCCCCCAACGTCGTCTACGAGGTGGTGACGCCGTCGGGCGCCGTCATCGAGGCCCATCGCCCCAGCGACTTTCCGGATGCCGGCGAGATCGCGGAGGTGCGGGAACCCTACATCAAGCTCTCCGTCTTCCTGCCGTCCGAGTTCGTGGGGAAGGTCATGCAGTTGGTGCAGGACCGGCGCGGGGTCTACAAGTCCATGGATTACCTGACGCCGGAGCGGGTGCGCCTGATCTACGAGATGCCCCTCTCCGAGTTCATCATCGACTTTCACGACAAGCTGAAGTCCCAGACCCGGGGCTACGCCTCGCTGGACTACGAATTCATCGGCCTGCGGGCCAGCGACCTGGTGCGCGTTGACGTCCTGGTCAACGGCGAGGCGGCGGACGCCTTTTCCTTTATCTGCCACAGGGAACAGGCGTACAATCGGGGCCACGCCGCCGTGACGAAGCTGAAGGCACTGATCCCCAGCCAGCTCTTTGAGGTGCCCATCCAGGCCTCGCTCGGCAAGCGCATCATCGTGCGGGTCAACGTCAAGGCGCTGCGCAAGGACGTGCTGGCCAAGTGCTACGGCGGCGACATCACGCGCAAGCGCAAGCTCCTGGAGAAGCAGAAGGAGGGCAAGAAGCGGATGAAGCAGATCGGAAAGGTCGCCATCCCCCAAGAGGCCTTCCTGGCCTTCATGCAGGTGGAGGGGGATGGAAAATAGGGGCGCCTTTCCACGGAAGGCCGAGCCGGTTCTTCCTCGCGGAGCGCGCCCTTCCCTTTACCTCCACGTGCCCTTCTGCGCGGCGAAGTGCGGCTACTGTTCCTTCTACAGCCGGTGCGCGGGTGACGGCGAGGTGGCTGCATGGCTGGATGCGCTGGAGGCCGAAGCCAGCGCCTGGCGCTCGCGGCTTGGAGGGCGCACCTCCCTCCGCACCCTCTACGTCGGCGGTGGGACGCCCAGCCTCCTGACGCCGGGGGACTGGCGCCGGGTCCTCCGCACCCTGGAGGCCATGGCGGACCTCTCCTCCCTTGAGGAGGCCTCCGTGGAGGCCAACCCCTCCTCCCTCACGAAGGAACACCTGACGGCCTGGAGGAACGGGGGCTTTACGCGCGTCAGCCTGGGCGTCCAGAGCCTGGACGACGGCGAGCTGCGCCGCATCGGAAGGCTTCACGATGCAGCGGGGGCGCTTCGGGCGATGGAGGTGGTCCTGGATGCCGGCCTACGCCTCAGCGTGGACCTCATCTTCGGGCTGCCGGACCAGACGCTGCGCTCCTGGTCCGCTTCGCTTCGGGGCGTCCTGGCTGTGGGTGCAGGGCACCTCTCGACCTATCAACTGACCCTGGAGCCGGACGCTCCCATGAGCCGGCAGGTTTTTCCCCTGCCCGATGGCTACCCCCTCTACCGCTACGCACAGTGGTTCCTCGCCAAAAAGAAATTCCTTCAATATGAGATTTCAAGTTTTGCGCCCGCGGGGGCGGAGTGCCGGCACAACCTGGCCTACTGGCGCCAGGAACCCGTTCTGCCCCTGGGGCCTGCTGCCTGGGGGTACCTGGACGGATGGCGCTGGTCCAACCCGCCGACGCTGGAGGCCTACCTCGAAGCGGCACGCCACGGCTTCCCCAATCCCTTTGCGGGGGCAGAGCGCCTGTCCCCGCGGGCTCGCGTCCTGGAGGCGGCGATCCTGGCTCTTCGGACCCGGTGGGGCATCGACCGGCTGGAGTTTTCCCGCCGCTGGGGGGCAGGGATGCTGAGGGAGGTGGAGGGAGTACTGCTGGGGCTTCCGCCGCACCTCCTGCGGGTGGACGAGAGGTCTCTGGCCTTGACCCCAGCGGGGATGCGCGTGGGCAATGCCGTCTGGACAGAACTGATGGCGCTGGAGGACCAGGGAGCGGAGGAGGGATGAATTTCGCGGCTTCAAAAAAGCCCTTGACACTTTGGAGAAAGAGGGTATAATATTCACCGTTGCGCCGCTGAAGGGCGGGGTGACAGACCAAAAACCGGTAATAGCAAAGGTTTAGGTCACGTACCTTGACAAAAGATTTACAGGTGAGATATTGAGGGTGAGGCGGTAGCTGAGG
>NZ_CALHIQ010000091.1 GCF_938030725.1 uncultured Fretibacterium sp.
CGTCTACGTGGACGAGAGGCTCCGCCTGCTCCACGCGAGAGAGGTGGAGGATCAGAGGATTGTCCGAGGGACGCCCCTTGGCCCGATAAATCCCCTTCACCGCCTCCGGGTTCAGCGCGTTCGCCCCAAGCCCATAGACCGTCTCCGTCGGAAAGGCCACCAGGCCTCCCTCCCTCAGCACGTCCGCCGCGCGGGCCATCAACTCCCCGCTGGGGTTCCAGGGGTCCACCTCAATCCTCAGCGTCTTCATCCCGCAGTCAGCGCTCCCCTCCGGCGTCCCTTGCCGGTCCGTCCACAAACTTCGCGTTGAACTCGGCGCGAAACGCCGGAAAGGTCCCGTTGAGGATGGCCTCCCTGGCCCTGGCAGCGAGGTTCAGCGTGAAGCTCAAGTTGTGCAGCGTACACAGACGGGCCGCCAGAATTTCGCCGCAGTGATAAAGGTGCCTCAGATACGCGCGAGAAAAACCGCGGCAGAGGCGGCAGCCGCACTCCGGATCGACCGGACCGAAATCGTGCTCGTACTGCTTCCCCTTAATATTAACACGTCCAAAGGACGTAAAGAGCGTCCCGTTGCGCCCGTTCCGCGTGGGAAGGACACAGTCGAACATGTCCACCCCGCGGGCGATGCCCTCGACGACGTTGGAGGGGTAGCCCACCCCCATGAGGTAGCGGGGTTTATCCCGCGGCATGACGCCGTTCAGCAGGTCCAGAACGTGGTACATCACCTCATGGGGCTCACCGACGGACAGCCCTCCGATGCCAAAGCCAGGGAAGCCCAGCTCCACGATCTCCTCCGCGCTGCGGAGCCGAAGGTCATCGTAGACGGACCCCTGCACGATGCCGAAGAGCGCCTGATCCTCCCGACTGTGTGCCTCCTGCGACCGGCGGGCCCAGAGCGTGGTGCGGGCGAGAGCGGTCTCGGCCTGAGCGTGGTCCGCGGGGAAGGGACCGCACTGGTCGAAGCACATGGCGACGTCGCTGCCCAAAAGCTCCTGGACGCGCATGGACCACTCAGGCGACATCACGTGCTTTGAGCCGTCCAGGTGCGACCGGCACACCACCGCCTCATCCGTCACCCTGTTGAGGTCCGCCAGAGAAAAGACCTGAAATCCGCCGCTGTCCGTCAGGATGGGGTGGTCCCAGCTCATGAAGCGATGCAGCCCGCCTGCTTCCGCCACCAGCTCCGCGCCGGGCCTGAGGTAGAGGTGGTAGGTGTTCCCAAGGACGATCTGGGCACCGATCTCCTCCAGCTCCCAGGGCGCCATGGCCTTCACCGTAGCCTGAGTGCCCACCGGCATGAAGACCGGCGTCCGGATCACGCCGTGGGGCGTGGTCAACTCCCCCGCCCTGGCGCCGGTCTGCGGGCAGACGGCAAGGACCTTGAACTCAAACATGCGCTTCCCTCCCCCAGCCGAAGAACCCGTCCGCGTTGCGCGCAATCTGGCCCGAGAGCTCCTCCAGCGGCACGCCCCGCACCTCCGCCAACGCCTCGTAGACGTAGCGCACGTAGGCCGGCTCGTTGAGCCGCCCCCGAAAGGGGACGGGCGCCATCCAAGGGCAGTCCGTTTCCGCAAGGAGGCGATCGGCCGGGATGAGGCGCGCCACCTCGCGAAGCTCCACGCTCCTCTTCCACGTCACGGCGCCGCCCAGGGCGCAGAGCGCCCCCAGGCTCAGCACCTCGTCAAGGAACTTCAGCCCGCCGTCGTAACAGTGAAAGAGCAGTTTGAGGCCCCGAAAATCTCCGAGGATCGCCAGGGCGTCCTCCATGGCCTCGCGGACGTGCAGGACCACGGGCATCCCCACCCCTTCGGCCCAGGCGAGCTGCCGCTGAAAGACCTCTCGCTGCACCTTTCGGGGCGAAAGGTCGTAGTGGTAGTCCAGCCCCATCTCCCCAAGGGCCAGAGTGCGGCAGTCCTCCGCCATCTGCAGCAGCTCCTCCGGAAGGGCCTCCGCGTAGCGGGAGGCCTCATGAGGGTGGATTCCGACGGCAGCCCAGGCCCCGTAGCCTTCAAATCGATGGGCCATCCGGACCGCCTCACGGCTGTCCTCCAGGTCGCAGCCCACGATCAGCATCCGCCCCACGCCCGCGGAGGCGGCCCGCTCCATCAGCGCCTCAGCGTCCTTCCGCAGCTCGTCGGAGTTCGGGTGACAATGGGAATCGATCAACATTCGGCAAGCCTCCAGGTCCTCGGCTCAAAGGCGCCCTCCGCCTCCATGGCCGCCAGGGATTCGGCGAAGGCGGCATAGAGCGAAGCGTGCCCGGCGAGCTCCTCGCGCCCCGCCTCGCGGCAGCGCTCGACGTCCTGCGCGATCTGCGCCGCCAGCGCCTGCGCGTTGGGGAAGCGGACCATGGGGCGCAGCCGCCGGATCAGAAATACGGGCAGCTCCCTCCCGTAGAGGTCACCTTCGAAGTCGAGGACAAAAACCTCCGCCCTCATCTCCGGAACGTCCCCAAAGGTGGGGTTCTCGCCCACCGAGAGCGCCCCGCAGTGCCAGCGTCCGTCGATGGGGATAAGGGCAACGTAGACGCCCGCGCCAGGACGGGTCAGCGCCTTTGAGAGGTCGACGTTCGCCGTCGGAAACCCCAACTCGTGCCCGCGCCGGTCGCCGTGGACCACCGTCCCCCAGAAGAACCAGGGGAAGCCCAGGACCTTCTCGGCCAGCGCCGCATCCCCCTCCATGACGGCGCGGCGTACCTCCGTGCTGGAGAGGCGAAGCCCGTCGCAGGTCAGGAGCTCCACGGCCTCCGCGGGAAGCCCATCGTCCCGACAGAGGGAGAGCAACGCTTCCGCCGTGCCCTCCTGCCCGCGGCCAAAGCGGAAGTTGCGCCCCACCACCACCCCGCCCACGGGAAACGTCTTCCGCAGCCGGCGCCAGAAGGCGTCGGGCGAAAGGTCCTGGACCTCCTCGTCGAAGTTCAGGACAAGGAGGCGGGGGACCCGCAGGACGCGACGGACCAGCTCCCGTTCGCGGAGGGTGAAGAGCGTTGCGTCGAGCTTCCCCAGAAAGACCCCTGGGTGAGGCTCAAAGGTCACGGCGCCCCAATCCTCGTTCAGGAGCGTCGCAAGGTCCCGCGCCCGTTCCAAAAGCCGCGCGTGCCCCCGGTGAAACCCGTCGAAGGCCCCGATGGCGAGGATCGGGCCCCGCGCGGCACCGGGGTGTTCCGCTCCGTCCTGAAGCAGGACGTTCGCGCGGGGCCGCAGCATCGTCCCGTCGCCCTCGTCCCGCCGGTCCACGAAGCTCAGGAGCCCTCGCCCCTCGGCGCAGAACGCCTGGTCCGGCGGGACCGGTCCTGGGACGTAGCGGCCCGCCTCGGCCAGCGGGACGGGAAGGCCATGCAGCAGCGTCGCCTCAGCAGCCCCGGACAGCTCGACGCGATGAAACAGGCGGGACACGGTGCTCAGGGGCTGAAGCTTCAGGCGCCCCTCGCGCAGCAGGACCTCCGCGCGGTCCGGCGACAGGGCCGCGTCCACGTGGAAGCCTCCCGTGGACAGGCGCCTCAAAGACTCGATGCAGGCTCCACAGCCCAGCCGCTCCCCGATATCCCGCGCGATGCTCCGGACGTAGGTCCCCTTGCCGCAGAGGACCTCCACGTCGAAGCACCCTTCCTCAAGGGTCGACGTCCGACGAATGGACCGGACAAAGACGGCCCTGGGCTGGAGGGGGACGTCCAGCCCCGCGCGCGCCAGCCTGTGGGAGGGGCGCCCCCCCAGCTTCAGCGCGGAGATCTCGGGCGGACGCTGCATGCGCCATCCGAGGAAGGAGAGGAGGACCCGGTCAACGTCCCCGGCCGACACACGGCTCGCGTCGCCCTGATAAAGGACTCCGCCTGAGTAGTCGCAGGTATCCGTAGCCGTGCCCAGGCGCACCCGGGCACGATAGAGCTTGGGCAGCATCATGACGTAGTCCGAGGCGCGGGTGGCCACGCCGACCAGAAGGACGAGGAGCCCCGACGCCGTGGAGTCCAGCGTCCCCGCGTGCCCCACGCGCGTCCCCTTCCCGAGGAGGCCACGCAGGCGCCCCACGCAGGTCGCGCTCCGCATCCCCAGGGGCTTGTCAATCAGCAGAATCCCACTCAGCATAGCGATCTTCCAAAAGCTTCGGGATCGTTTCAAGGTAGCCCGCAAGGTCGCCGGTCAACGTCGCCCCGGCCGCGCGGGGATGGCCGCCGCCTCCAAAGGAGCGGGCGACCTCCGCCGCGGGAAATATCCCACCACGGGATCGAAAGCTCGCCTTGATCTGTGCCGGGCTCAGCTCCGTCAGGAACACGGCCAGGCGGACCCCGTGGATCTTCATCAGGCTGCCGGGGAGCCCCTCCGTGTCCGACGCCTCGGCGCCAACCGCCTTGAAGTCCTCAGGCCCCAGCCATCCCAGGGCGAAGACGTTCTCCGGGCCAAACACCCGGACGTGAGAAAAGGCACGCCCCCACAGGGCGACCCCCGCCGGCGTGCGCGTCTGGTTGATCTCGTCGTCAACGACGTCCGGCTCCACGCCGAGTTCGATGAGCTCCGCCACCAGCCGGTGCGTTTCAGGGGACGTGTTGGAGAAGGTGAACCCGCCGCTGTCCGTCCATATCCCGACGTAAAGGCTCTGGGCGATGCCCCGCGACAACGGCCACCCTCCCGCCCTCAGGATGCGGAACACCAGCTCGGACGTTGAGGAGCTTCCGGGATCGACACAATTCGTCGTGCCGAACAGGGTGTTGTCCTCGTGGTGGTCGATGTTGAGCACCCGCACTCCGGGGGCCGGTGCCGTGAAGTCCTTGACGCTCCGCTCCACGTTGGCGCAGTCCAGAAAGACGTAGAGCTCCTCCGGGTCGCTGAAGCTGAAGGGGACGGGGCACAGCGCATAGTTCTCCGTGTGGTCGAGGAAGCGATAGGCGGGGGTGACGGTCTTGTCAAGCCCCATCCAGCGGATGCGCTTCCCCTGGAGCATCCCCGCGCCAAAGAGCGCAGTGAGGAAGCCCAGGGCGTCGCCGTCCGCTTTCTGGTGGGTAAAGAGCGTCCAGGAAGGGGCCTCCGTCAGGAGGTCGGACACCCGGCGTATTTCCTCCAAGGAGGGGCCTTCAATCATTGGACTCACCCGCCCCTTCTTCCGTCACATCAGGCTCCTGGGCATCGGCGCGAGCGGAATCCATACCCAGGCGATTCAGGATGCCGTCGATGCGCTCGCCGTAGTCCGCGCTCTCATCGGGGACGAAGTCGAGGGAGGGGATTCGGCGCAGCTTCAGCACCTGTCCGAGGAGCGTCCGAAGCGCGCCCCGGACGCTCGCCAACTCCTCGCGGAGTTCCCCCCTCCGCTCCGGGGTCAGGGCGGTGAAAAAGACCTTTGCGACGTCGAGGTCCCGGCTGCAGTCCACGCCGGTGATGATCGCATCCTTCACCGTCTCCTTCTTGATCCGGCTCTCAAGAAGGAGGGATATCTCCCGTTGAAGCTGCTTGTTGATCCTTGCCATACGAAAAGTACCCAAACCCGTTCCTCCTCCCGCGGGCTCAATCTAAAATCCGAACGCGCCTTAGAGGCTGCGCTTCTCCTCGACGACGTCGTAGACCTCCAGCAGGTCGCCCACCAGGAAGTCCTGATACCCCTCAAGGGCCACGCCGCAGTCCATACCCGCCTTGACCTCCCTCGCCTCGTCCTTGAAGTGGCGCAGCGTGGCGATCCTTCCGTCCCACAAGACGACACCGTCCCGGACAAGTCGGACCCGCGCCGTGCGGCGAATGAGGCCCTGCATGACGTGGCAGCCGGCGATCTTGCCCGCCTTCGGCACCTTGAACGTTTCCCGAATCTCCACCTCGCCCAGGGACTCCTCGCGGAGGACGGGCTTCAGGAGGCCGGACATGGCCGCCTTCACGTCATCGATGGCGTCGTAGATGACGCTGTAGGTGCGGATCTCAACCCCATCCACCTCCGCCGCGCGCTTTGCGTTGGCGTCGGGACGGACGTTGAAGCCCACGATGACGGCGTTCGAGGTGGAGGCCAGCATGACGTCGGACTCGGCGATGCGCCCCACTCCTCGATGGATGATGGAAACGCCCACCTCGTTCGTGGCCAGCTTCTCCAGAGAGGCGCAGAGGGCCTCCAGCGAGCCCTGTACGTCGCACTTGACCACGAGGTTGAGCTGCGGAAGCTCTCCCTCCTTAAGCTGCGAGTAGAGGTCGTCCAGGGAGGTACGCCTGGCCGTCGTCGTCCCCTCGTCCCGCTCCCGGGCGCGGGCCTCGGCCATCATCGCGCGCGCTTCGCGCTCGCTTCCCACGACGGTGAAGGTTTCACCGGGCTGCGGGACCTCGTCAAGGCCAAGTATCTCCGCCGGCATACTGGGCCCGACCTTCTTGGTGGGCTTCCCCGCCCAGTCGAAGAGCGCGCGTATCTTGCCCCAGGCCGTGCCGAACAGGACGATATCTCCCAACTGCAGCGTCCCCTTCTGGACGATGACCGTAGCGACGGGGCCCTTCCCCTTGTCCAGCTCCGCCTCGATCACGACGCCCTCAGGCGATGCGCCGGCGTCCCCCTTGAGCTCCTGCATCTCCGCCTCCAGCAGGACGCGCTCCAGCAGCTCCGGGATGCCCTTCCCCGTCTTGGCCGAAACCTCGACGGCCCCAACCTCGCCGCCCCAGCCTTCGAGGAAGACCTCCTGCTCCGTGAGCTGCTGACGTACCCGATCCGGGTTGGCCGTCGGCTTATCCACCTTGTTGATGGCGACCACCAGCGGCACGTGGGCCGCCTTGATGTGGTTGATGGCCTCCTTCGTCTGGGGCATGACCCCGTCGTCCGCCCCAATGACCAGGATGACGATATCCGTCACGTTCGCGCCCCGCGCGCGCATGGCCGTGAAGGCCTCGTGCCCCGGCGTGTCCAGAAAGACGATGGGCCTGCCCTCGTGCGTGACAACGTAAGCGCCGATGTGCTGCGTGATGCCGCCCGCCTCCTGCGCCGTGACGTTTGAATGGCGAATGGAGTCGAGAAGCGTCGTCTTGCCGTGATCGACGTGCCCCATCACGGTCACGATGGGGGGGCGGGCCGTCAGGACCCCTGGCTTCCGGGCCGCAGCGTCCGCCGCGCCGTGCTTTTTGGCGCCCTTCCCCGCCTTCTTCTCGTGAAAGACCGCCTCGGCCTTCTTCACGGCGGGGAGCACCTCGAACTGCACGCCGAACTTTTTCGAGAAGACCGCCAAAACCGCGTCGTTGACGGCCGTCATGGCGGAGAGCATCATCCCCGAATCCATCAGCGCCTTCACCGCGTCGGCGCTCGATACGCCCATGGCCTGCGCCGCCGACTTGATCGCGTCCCCGGCGTGAATCTCAACGCGCCGTCCCTTCTCCGGAGCCTCCTCGGACCCCTTGGCATCCACCTTGGGCGCCGCCGGCTTCTCCTTGGGAGCCGTCTTTTTCGCCTCCTCCGTTTTCGCCTGTGGTGCGGATTTCCCATCTGCCGTTGCCTTCCCGGCACCCGGCGACGGCTTTTTCTTCTTCTCCGCCTCGGCCAGAAGGGACTCCACCATCTGAGCCTCCTCGTTGGTGATGGAGCTCATATGCGTCTTGATCTGAATTCCAAGCTGTTCCAAAACCGCCATCAGTTCCTTATTGCTCCTGTTCAGCTTCTTCGCCAGTTCGTAAACCCGTATCTTGTTGTTCAAGGGCGTCTCCCCCTTCTCCAAGCAAAGCCCTGATCTTGTCCGCCAGCCCGCTTCGGGCCGGCAGGGCTATAATCTGCACGTTCCCGGCTCCCAGAGCCGTTGAAAGCCTCTCCCCGCCCAAGGGCAGCACCCGATGCTCATGACCGCCGCCCCGCTCCATGGACGAGGCCGCGAGTCCTTCCGCGAACGATCTCACCGATCCCGACGCATCCTGCGCCGTCAAGAGCAGGAGGGGGCGCCCGGCGTGGGCATGGACGTCATCTCTCCCCACCAGTATCTGCCCCGCGCGGCGGGAAAGCCCCAAAAGCGAGCGAAGCTCCTTCATGCGTTCCTCCGGACCGCGCTCCGACGCATAGGAGGCGATGCAGCGCTCCAGGTCCGCCCAACATTCGTCCGACAGCGCCGCCTTCAGGGCGCGGGAAAGGGCCCCCGTCCTCCTGGCCCTCCTCAGGCACTCCAGGTTGAGGCACAGGTAGGCTCCCCGTCCCGGCAGCTTGCCCGTGACGTCCAGCACCGCCCTGCCGTCCGGCGTGCGGGCGATGCGGACCAGTGCCCTCTTCGGCGCCTCCGTGCGGCAGGCGACGCACGTGCGCGGCCTCTGTCGAGTCGCGGTCACTAGTCCGCCTCCGCGACCTCGTGGAAGATGTCCTGCAGCGTCGGCATGCGCTCCGCCTGCAGGGCGTTGATGTCGATCTTCCACCCGGTCAGGCGGGCGGCCAGCCTCACGTTCTGCCCCGCCTTCCCGATGGCGAGCGACAGCTGCTCCGGCTCCACGTAGGCCTTGGCCGCGTGCTCCTGATCCAGGACCGGCTCCACTTTCACGACCTGGGCCGGAGAGAGAGCGTTGCGGATGTAGGCCAGGGGGTCGCTGCTCCAGACGATGATGTCCACCTTCTCCCCCATCAGCTCCTGGCTGATGGCCTTGATGCGCGCGCCACCGGCTCCGACGCAGGCCCCCACGGGGTCCACGTTCTGATCCATCGTGGAGAGCGAAACCTTGGCGCGCCCGCCGCCCTCACGAACGATGTTGCGGATCTCGATGACCCCGTCCCTGACCTCCGGGATCTCAAGCTCCATCAGCTTGCGCAGGAGCCCCGGATGCGTTCGGGAAATCACGATCTTCGGCCCCCGCGTCATCTGGCGGACGTCCAGCACGTAGAACTTCATCGTCTGGCCGGGGACGTACTCCTCCCCCGGAATGCGCTCCTTGCGCGGAAGGATCGCCTCGGTGCGCTCGCCGATGCGGGCCAGCACCTGGTCGTTCTCGGCCTTGACGATCGTGCCCGTCATCATCTCGCCGACCTTGTCGGAGAACTCGCTGTAGATGACCTGCCGCTCGGCGTCCTTCAGCCGCTGGATGATCACCTGCCGCGCCGTCTGCGCAGCGATGCGCCCGAAATGGCCGGGGTCCTTCTCCAGGTGCAGCTCGTCCCCGACGGACGCATCCGCAAAGCCCAGTCGCTTCGCATCCCCCAGCGTGATCTCCGTATCCGGCGACTCAAGCTCCTCCACGACGGTACGCAGCTCCTCAATCAGGATGTCGCCCGTCTCGGTGTTGACGTGGACCTCCACCCTCTGGTCGCCGCTCTGATACTTCTTGTAGGCCGAGATCAAGGCCGCCTCCAGGCTCGAAACGATCAGCTCCGGCGCCAGGTTTCGCTCTTCGGCAATTTGATTCAGCGCTTGTACAAAATCGCGCCCCAGCTGCATTAAAGCTCCCTCCCACGATGTTCGACAGGCGGCTTCGCGCCCTTCCGCTTCCCCCGCGGCGCCTCCTGCTCCAGTCCACGATAGACCAGATTGCCGCTTTTGATCCACTGAAACGGGACCGCGACCTCCCGTTCCTCCTCCTCCACGAAGACGACGACGCGCTCCTCCGTCGCCTCCACGATGGAGCCCGTCAGCGTCTTCCGTCCTTCCACAGGGTTGCTCAGCCTGATTCGAGCCTCTTTCCCCCGAAACCGCCCGTACTGTTCGGGCGTGAAGAGGGGGCGCTCCAGGCCGGGGGAGCTGACCTCAAGGTAGTACCGTCCGCTGAGCTCCGTGAAGTCCCTCTCGTCGAGAAGGCGGTTCACGGCGCGGGACACCGTCTCGCAATCCTGGACGTTGATCCCCCCCATGGAGTCGATCAGGACCTGCAGCCTCAAACGGACGGAGTCCGCCTTCACCCCGACGTGGACGCATTCATACCCCAGCCGCTCGACGACCTCCGCCACGGAGGACATCAGGCTCTTTTCCTCGTTCTTTTCCCCCTCACCCAACGGCAGCACGCTCCTTCCTCCCCTAGCGATACTCTGACAAGAAACGAGGAGCGGGCACGAACCCACTCCTCAAGTAAAAAACTTATCGAAGTATTGAATAGTATACATGCTTTCTATTAGAAACGCAAGGAAAAGGGGCGCGCCCCAATCCGCAGGAGGCGACGTGAGCGCCTGCCCCAACGAAACGTCACCTGCTGATCTGAAAGTACTTCTCCGGGACCTCGACGTCCGCCACTCCCAGATATCCCTTGCCGAAGACGTAGGTGTCCTGGCGCACCAGCACCATCTTTTTGTTGCTCACTCCCGTCCCGGCGTCCGTGTAGTAGCTGGCGTTCCATTTGGCCCCAGGGGTGAGGTCGTCGTAGCAGGCGATGAGGTCCTTCATGCTGTCCAGTTTGGCCTTGCCCTCAACGATGCGCTTGCCGAACTCCGCCATCGCCGCGCTGGTGGTGTAGCCGTAGGAATACACCCAGGTCCCCATGCGTTCCCCTCCACCAGCCTTCACAACGGCTTCTTCGACCTTCTTCAGGATCGCCGGCCAGTCGCCCTTCTCCTGCGCCAGGTCCACGCCCAGGGCTCCGGGGTACCCCATCAGCGGCGAGGGGCTGTCCGCCTCCACAAAATACCCGCCCAGCTCAGCGATGCGCTTGAGCAGCGGCTCCGTGTGCGCGTCGTTCGTGCAGAAGAACGCCGTGTCCTTGCCGTACTTTTCCAGCCATGTGGGCACATTCTCCAGGATGAACTGCTGCGCGCCAGCCACCCCCACGTCGCTCGTCGGGTCCGGGGCCGTTTCAAAGACGAACTGAAGGCCAAGGTCCTTACAGGCCGCCTCCATAATGGCGCGGCGGCGCCCCAGTAGCTCGTAGCTCATGTGCCGGGGGAAGGAGATGTGGACGAAGGTCTTCGCCCCCATCTTCTTTGCGCCGAGCGGGATCGTGTAGCCGCGGCTGATGTTGTCCTTGGTGAGGGACAGGTCCGCCGCAGTCGTGATGACCTCAGGGTCCTCCTGCACCGATCCCGCGAAGAGGAGGATGTCCGGACGTTTTTCGCGTATGCGGCGGAAGGCCTCGGCCGTCCCAGGCACCGCCGTGTTGGCCACGATGACCTTCATCTGAGGGTCGTCCGCCAACCCCAGCAGTTGTCCTATGGTCGTTTCCATCTCCGACATGAAGTGATCCGGGTACGTGATGTGGGTGATCATCCCGCCCTCAGCCGCGTTTCCATACTTCTGAATCAAGAGCTCGGCCCCCCGCAGCTCGTCCTCCGACTGAGATACGGTACCCGTCATGATCCCGATGTGAAAGGGGACCTCCGCCGTTGCCTCAATATTCCAAACGAATACGGAACAGAAAAGCACGCTCAACAACACGAATTTCGACCTCATTTTGAAACGCCTCCACTCTTTGAAGATGTCATCAAGTTGATGCAATGCTCATACCCTATAGCATAGCGTCACACCTGTCAAGGATGATCCTAAAATTGTCCGACGGGAGGACCGAAGCCGCCTTACTCACGCATTTAACCAGAGCAGGCACGCCCAATAGAGGACGGGAAGCGGGGTCCGCAAAGCGATTCACCGCAGGCCCCGCCCCCAGCCCATTGGCCGTTTGAACCAAGCCTAAGTCACGATCCGATGGGCCACATGGTCAAGCGCCACAGGACGCTGAAGATCGGGTCGAAGAGGAGATTGATGAGTCCCGACGCCACCAGGACGAGCAGGATGAACATCCCATACTGTTCCAGCCAGCGGTAGTGGTACAGGTACTTGTAGGGCAGGAAGGCCTCGATCACCCTGGAGCCGTCGAGGGGAGGGATCGGAATGAGGTTGAAGGCCGCCAAACCCAGGTTGATTCGGATCATGTGCCACAGGACGGCGAACCCGGGCTCTCCGGCAAGGCCGAACCAGGCCCTGCCGAAGAAGCGCAGAAAGAGCACCGTGAGGATCACCGTAAGCAGGTTGCCCGCCACGCCCGCCAGCGAGACGATGACGATGTCCCGCCGCGGATGGCGAAAATAGCGCGTATTGACGGGCACCGGCTTGGCCCAGCCAAAGCCCACGAACAAGAGCATCAACGTGCCCACGAGGTCGAAATGGGCCAGTGGGTTCAGAGAGAGCCTGCCTTGCCGCTCGGCCGTGGGGTCCCCCACCATCTTGGCCGCAAAGCCGTGACAGAACTCGTGAAAGGAGAGCGCCCACAGGAGGGCGGGAATCGACAACAAAAGGCTAACGGGATCGTCCAGCAACCTCAAACGAATTCACTTCCCAACGCTATAAGATAGTAGCAAAAGCCACCGCTGCCGCTAGCGGCACCTCCGTTCAATATATATGGCTTCGGGGAATAAGCCTCTGCAGAACGACGGAAACGTCGAAGGCCTATTCCGCGTCCTCTCGTCCGCGCCCTTCGGCGACGACGCTCGCCACGAAGCCGGCTTCGCCATCTCGCGTTGAGATGAGCCCGTCCATGCGAGCCAGGCGGATATTCTGAAGCGCTTTCCCTATCTCCGGTCCCTTCAGGCCCATCGCCTTCAGGTCGTTCCCCGTCAGCTCCCCCCGCAGTGGGACCCAGGACAGGAGGTGCTGCACCACGAGCCGGCGGGACCTCGCGAACCTCATGCAGGTCATCCAATAGACCAACGGCACAGTGCCGTAATCCTTGAAGAAGAGGTAGACCTCCGAATTCTTGGGCGTCTTCTTCAGCGTGCAGAAGCGCTCCACCTGCGGCCAGACCTCAAAGCACTGCGTCAGTTCGCGGCGCTCGGCCGGGGTAAGGCTCATGCGGTCCATCACGGAAAAGCGGACGTTGGGCGGCGTTTCCGTCAGCACGACGGCCATTCCCACAAGCCATCCCATCCCCTTAAAGTCAACGCCCAGGCGATGCGCCCAGGACAGGAGGTGCTCCATGACGCGGAGCCTGCGTTCAAGGGTCTCCCCCAGCCTGATTCCGGGGAAGAGCGCCGTCCAGACGCCAAGCTCCTGCATCCGAAGCGCGATCTTTCTGAAGCGCGGCTCGTTGGCGTCGATCTCAAGCTCCGCGCGGATGCGGGGCGTCGAAAGGCACTCCAGGAGGCCGCCCTTCAGGGCACTCCTCAGAAGGCGCATCGTGTTGTCCTCAAAGCTCATGCCCAGCCGTTGCTCCAGCCGGATGCCCCGCAGGATGCGCGAGGGGTCCTCGACGAAGCTCAGGTTGTGGAGGATCTTCAGGATGCCGTCCTTCAGGTCCGCCCTCCCGCCGAAGTAGTCCGCCAGCGTACCCCAGTCGGCTTCGCTCAGGGAGATGGACATCGCGTTGACCGTGAAGTCGCGTCGGGCCAGGTCCTGCTTCAGGGAGTCGCTCGACACCGTCGGCTGGGCCGCGGCGTACTCGTAGAACTCGCGCCGCGCCGTGGCAACGTCTACCTTTTCCCCGTCCGGAAAGGCGATCGTCCCCGTATTGTAGCGGCCGTGCACCGTGCCGCGACACCCCGGTTCGTCCCAGGAGGTCACGAGCTTCTCCGCGTCGCCCTCGACGGACACGTCGATATCGACGTTCGGGACGCCCAGCAGGATGTCGCGAACCGTCCCGCCGACCAGATACGCCCTCATTCCCAGGGACTCCGCCCTCGCGCCGATGCGGCGCAGGAGGTTCAGCACCGTTGGGCTGAAGGAGGCCTCCATCAGCCCGGACACGCTCTCCATCCACATGAAGCCGCTTCCCGCGCTGCGGTCCGCCACCGGCTGGAAGGAGCGATAGAGCGCGCGAAGGAGGTCCGCCCTCGTCAGGATGCCGATGAGCTTGCCCCCATCCATGACGGGCAGTCGCTCGAAGCTATAGGTCGCCATGAGGCGGTGCGCCTCATCCAGCGACGCCTTTGAGGTGATGCCGATGACGCCCTCCGTCATGAAGTCTCGAATCTGTGCGCGGTCCAAGCCGTGCATGTGGGCCTTGTCCAGGTCCTTGCGGGTCATGATGCCCAGCACCTCACCGTCCGCGCTCGCCACGGGCAGCGCCTGATGCCCGAAGCGCAACATCGTTCGGTAGGCTTCGTCGACGCGGGCGTCCGGAGACACGGCGAGCACCGGAGAGGTCATGACGCTCCCCACGTCCACCAGCTGCGGGATGTGCGCAGGGAGCTTCGACTCGATCTCCGCCAGGAGCTCCTGGGGGTCGCGGTCCAGCACCGTCGCAGAGCCCGCCTGAAGGTGACCGCTCCCGCCGTAGGGCGTGAGGAAGTCCTTGACGTTCAGGACGTCGGGCGAGCTCCTGACGATGACGTTGTCCTTTTTTCCCCCGTTGCACACCACGCAGACGGTGACCTGAGAGTCGTAATAGTCGCGCAGGCGGTGCACGAAGAGCGAAAGCCCGTCCACGTACTCCTCCGTCCTGGCCCAGGTCAGCAGCACCTTGGCCCCGTTGATGTAGCTCTCCCTGGCGTTCTCGGCCAGCGTATCCAGCAGGCGAAGGTCGGCCGCGGACATGGAGACCTCCGCGCGGGACAGGGTGCGGGACAGGTCGGCCCCCATCTCGCGCAGGCGGCCGACGACCAGGATGTCGCGCTCCGTCGTGGACTCGTAGGTCAACGCGCCCGTGTCATCGTAGATGCCCAGGGCAAAGAGCGTCGCCTCCTCCGGCGAGATGCTCTTGCGCTCCTTGACGAGCTGTTCCACGATCATCGTTACCGTGGCCCCGATCGGGGCATAGCACATCTTCTCTGCCGGGATGTCGTCCATCGTCGGCGGATGGTGGTCGTACAAGTGGACGGTGACGTCCTGACGCCCCGCAAGGGCCGCGAAGGGCCCGATGCGGCTCCGCGCCCGCGTGTCCACCACGACCATGAGCGTCACCTGGTCCTGCGGGACCTTCTTGGGCTTCAGCAGGTTCCACTGATGCCCGTAGTGGTTCAGGAAGTCCTTCACCTTGCGGCCGATCGCGCCGGGCGGACAGATCACGGCGTCGGGATACAGCTTCTGGATGGCGATCATGCTGGCCAGCGAATCAAAGTCCGTGTTGAGGTGGCTTGTTATCAGATACATAAGGACACGACGTGAGCGGGAGAGCGCAGAATCCTCACGGAAAAGCGGCACGCCTTCAAAACGATCCGCTCCCCGCTCCCCTCACTTCCCCCCTTCCCCGATATTGGTGCGCACCTTATTATATAACGTACAAACAACGAGTGTCCTTGAAGCACAACCATCCGACGCCGATAAACATCAGGCCTCAAACCACAGGCAAAGCTTTGAGGATGTGACGAAGACAGGCTTCACACGTTTTCTGCGCGGGTGCAGATCAAAAGCAGCTGCCCCATACATAATGAAGAACTTAATCCTCGATAAGGCTTTTGCACCTGTGGATTTTTGGTCGATGATGAGAGGATTCAGCCCCTCAATACTATGCTATTATTATGGAGGTCTAGTTCAGTTCATTCTTTAAATTGGGTAAGAACAGGGGCGAAAGGCCGCTCGTGCAGGGCAACAACCGCCTTCAACACACCCAAACGGAGGCAGTTTAT
>NZ_CALHIQ010000092.1 GCF_938030725.1 uncultured Fretibacterium sp.
CGTCGAAGTTCTCCAGCTGGTGTGTCACCTGGATCAGGGTGACGCCCGAAGCGTGGACCCTCCGCAGGACCTCCTCCACCTCCAGGCGCCCCTCCGGGTCCAGCATCGAGGTCGGCTCGTCCAGGATCAGGCAGCGCACGCGGGCGGCCAGCGCGCCGGCCAACGCGACGCGCTGCTTCTCCCCGCCCGACAGGGCGGAAACCATCGCCCTGCGCTTGTGCCGCATCCCGACCCTCTCAAGGGCCCAGTCCACGCGGGCCTGAATCTCCTGCGGGGGCAGGCCCTGATTCTCCGGAGCAAAGGCCGCGTCGTCCTCCACCACCGCCCCGACGATCTGGTTCTCCGGGTCCTGAAAGACGACCCCCACCAGCCCCCGCAGTTCCCGGAAGGGGAGGTCCTGCGCGTCACGTCCGGATATAAAACAGGCGCCCCGCGATGGAACCTGCAGGGCGCCCATGATCTTGACGAGCGTCGATTTTCCGGACCCGTTGTGGCCCAGGACGGCGACCCGCTCGCCGCAGCCGACCCTGAGTGAGATGTCCTTAAGTGCCTGGCGCGCTCCGTCGTAGGAAAAGGAAACGGAGCGCAGCTCAAGCATGGGGGGACGGGAGGCCTTCGATCCGTTCAAGGCTCTCGGACGGCGCGCTTACTTCTCGATCAACTGGACGACGGCCATCTCGGAGCCGTCGCCCGCGCGGACGCCCAGCTTGACGATGCGGGTGTAGCCGCCCTTGTCGAAGGACATGTAGCGGGGAGCCACTTCTTTGAAGAGCTTCGTCGCGGCCTCCTTGTGGGGCATTCGGGAGAACACGACGCGAATGTCGTGCACCGAGCCGCCACGAGCGCGGGTGATGAGCTTCTCGGCAACGCGGCGAAGCTCCTTGGCACGGGTGACGGTGGTCCTGACCTGTCCGCTCAGGAACAGGCTGGCCGCCATGTTGCCCAGCATCGCCATCCTGTGGCTGCCGTATCGGCCGAGCGTTCTATGATCCACACGGTGTCTCATAGGTTAATCCTCCTTACCTGCTTTTTCCTTTTTCTCGCGCAGCTTTAACCCCGCGCTTTCCAGTTTTTCCTCAATCTCGGTCAGAGATATCTTGCCGAGGTTGCGGATCTTCAAGAGGTCCTCGCGGGATTTCTGAAGAAGATCCCCGATCGTCTGGACCCCTCCGCGCAGCAGGCAGTTCTCGCTGCGTATGGAGAGCTCCAGCTCGCGGACCGGCCTGGCAAGGAGCTCCTCGTTCCCCGCCGGCCCACTCCTCCTGTCCGCGCCCAGGTCCAGGTCGTAGACGCCGCTTCCGGACCCGTCCGCGCCGGCCTGGCCGACGCTGGCCACGATGTAGCCGAAGTACGTCTGAACGATCTGGGCCGCCTCGCCCACCGCCGCGTCCGGGGCGATGATCCCATTGGTCCAGACGTCCATCGCCAGCCGTTCAAAGTCGGTCCTCTGTCCGACCCGCGCCGCCTCCACCCGGTAGTTCACCCGGAGCACGGGGGAGAAGATCGCGTCCGTGAGCAGCGCGTCCAGGGGAAGATAGGCCGGCCTGGGGCGCTCGGCGGAGAGGTAACCCGTCCCCTGCTCGATGTAGAGCTCCATGCTGAGGTGGGCGCCCTCCTCCATGGTGCAGATCTTCGCGTCCGGGTCGATAAACTCGATCTCGCCGTTCTCCGGGATATCTCCGGCTGTCACGAGCCCCGCCCTCTCAACGTCCAGGGAGACCACGCGAACCTCCTTGCTCTTGGAGCGGACGGGGATGTGCTTCAGGTTCATCAGGATCTCCATCACGTCCTCCCGCACGCCAGGGACCGTGCTGAACTCGTGCAGCACCCCGTCGATGCGCACCGACGTGATCGCAGCGCCCCGGATCGAAGAGAGGAGCACCCTTCGAAGCGCATTTCCCAACGTCATTCCATACCCGCGTTCCAGGGGCTCCAGGTACAGGCGCCCGTAAGTCGGAGTGTTCTCCTCCAGCTTAAGCACCGGGCGCAAGATCTCCAAGGTTTCCAACATAGTTTACGCTCCTATTCTTCGCAGACGCCAAGGGCCGCATTCCATCGCGCCCATCAACTTCCAGCCGCTGATCAAGGGGCGCTGTTAGACGCGGCGTCTTTTCGGCGGCCGGCAGCCGTTGTGAGGAATGGGAGTCGTATCCTTGATGAGGTTGACCTGAAGTCCCGCCGCCTGCAGGGAACGAATCGCGGACTCACGGCCGGGGCCGGGGCCCTTGACGATGACGTCGATCTCCTGCACGCCGTGATCCTGAGCGCCCTTGGCCACCTGCTGGGCCACGATCTGCGCCGCGTAGGGGGTGGACTTGCGGGTCCCCTTGTAGCCCACGTTGCCGCCGCTGGACCAGGAGATGACGTTCCCCTCCTTGTCGCTGATGCAGAGGATCGTGTTGTTAAAGGTGGAGTAGATGTGAGCCACTCCATAGTTTATGTTCTTCTTCTCACGTTTCTTGCCCTTGCGGACTGCCGTTCTCTTCGCCACGCGAGTTTCGCCTCCTCTAAAAATTCCGTTCAGGCCCGGCCGCTACTTCGTGGCGACCTTCTTGTTGGCCACCGTGCGGCGCTTGCCCTTGCGCGTCCTTGCGTTCGTCTTCGTCTTCTGCCCGCGGACGGGAAGTCCCAGGCGATGCCGGAGCCCCCTGTAGCACCCGATGTCCATCAGGCGCTTGATGTTCATGCTGACCTCGCGGCGCAGGTCGCCCTCCACGACGTAGTGCTCCTCAATCTCGCGGCGCAGCTTCTGAGCGTCGTCCTCGCTGAGGTCCTTCACGCGGACGTCAGGGTTCACGCCCGTCGCCGCCAGTATCTTCCTGGCGGAGGGCACTCCGATGCCGAAGATATACGTCAAGGCAATCTCGATGCGCTTCTCGCGCGGAAGGTCCACACCTGAAATACGAGCCATTCGATTACCTCCTCACACCCTGGCGCTGCTTATGACGCGGGTTACGGCTGCAGATGACGTGAACGACGCCATGGCGGCGGATCACCCTGCAGAACTCACAGATCGGCTTGACCGACGGTTTAACCTTCATTGCTCCCACTCCTTGAAAAAACAAACTTAAAATAAGGTCAGCCCTTATTTATAGCGATATATGATCCTTCCCCGGCTCAAATCGTAGGGAGATACCTCGACCAGCACCCTGTCCCCAGGGAGGATGCGGATGAAGTGCATCCTCATCTTCCCCGAAACGTGCGCCAGAAGCTTGTGCCCGTTCTCCAGCTCCACGCGAAACATGGCGTTGGGGAGAGGTTCCGAGATCACTCCCTTAGCCTCGATGACTTCCTCTTTGCCGCCTGCGTTTGCCATATGCTGCCCTGCCTCTCCGTTCTGAAATCTCAATCTAAGCGCATCCCGAGCCCTGCGAGAATCTGGCAGAAGCGGCCTCGGTCGATGTTCTTACCCGCCTCTATCAAAGCGACCAACTCCGCCGCACACTGCGGCGTCACCTGAACATGCCTTGGATTCTTCTTCTTGGGCTGCAGAACATTGAACCGCTCCGCATCCGCCAAAGCCAGTCGATTTCCGTCTAAGAAACCCACGACCACATAAAGCCTGCCTCGGTCCTTTCCCTTTGTGGATCGGACCACCTGCCCAAGACGGCAGGGAACGGGGTCCGGGCCTAACGGCCCATCCGGCTTGTCCATGGGGTCAATATCTCTGGTCCGTCGTCCAGGATGACGATGGACCGCTCAAAATGCGCCGCGTCAGAACCGTCGGCAGTGAGGACCGTCCAGCCGTTTTCGCCCACCCGGACCGCCTCGCGCCCCGACATGATCATGGGCTCGATGGCCAGGGTCATCCCCTTCTGCAGCATGACGCCGCGTCCCGGACGCCCGAAATTGGGGACCTGCGGGGCCTCGTGCAGCTTTTGCCCCACCCCGTGTCCCGTGTAGTCCCGGACGATGCCGTACTTCAGGGGCACGGCGTAGGACTCCACCGCATAGCCGATATCGCCCACTGTCTTTCCCACCCTGGCCGCCTCGATGGCCCTGTTCAGGGAGGTTTCCGTCACCTCCAGGAGCTTTTGACGCTCCGGGCTGATGGCTCCCACCGGGTAGGTGCAGGCCGCGTCCCCGAAGTAGCCGTTCAGGCAGACCCCCACGTCGATGCTGAGGATGTCCCCCTCCTCGAGCTTCCGCTCATCCGAGGGGATGCCGTGTACGATCTCGTCGTTGATAGAGGCGCAGACGATCCCCGGAAAGGGAGGCGTACTGCTCGTCATCCGATACCCCTTGAAGGCGGCCGTTCCGCCGCAGGCGCTGATGTGCTCGCCCGCGATGCGGTCCAGCTCTCCCGTGGAGATGCCGGGACGGACCACCGTGCCGATGTGGTCCAGGATATCCGCCACAACCCTGCCCGCCTTGCGCAGCAGGTCGATCTCGTCGGGGGTCTTAAGGTGCAGCATGCCGGTTCAACGCAGCCTTTACCCCTGCGTAGATGGTTTCCGGGTCGCTCGATGCGTCGATCTCGGAGAGGAGCCCCCGGTCCCGATACCAGGCGATCAGGGGTTCCGTCTGCTCGTGAAAGACCTTGAGCCTGTTGCGGATCACCGCCTCCTGGTCGTCGTCCCTCTGATGGAGCTCGCCGCCGCAGGAGGGGCACTTCGCGCTGACGGCCCCGCCCATCGTGAGGAGGTTGAAGATCCCCCCGCAGGAGCGGCAGGTCCTCCGGTTGGAGAGGCGGCGGACGAGGGCTTCGTCGTCGATGGAGAACAGGAGCACTGCGTCTAGCTTCGCGTGGTGCTCCGTCAGGAAGGACTCCAGGAACTCCGCCTGGGGCACCGTCCTGGGGAAGCCGTCCAAGAGGAAGCCCTCCGTCGCGTCGGGCTCCAGGAGCCGGGAGGACACCATCTTCAGGACGAGGTCGTCCGGCACCAGGGCACCCTGGTCCATGAACTTCTTCGCCTCCAGCCCAAGGGGCGTCCTATCCCCCAGGTTCTTCCTGAAGATGTCCCCCGTCGAAACGTGGACGCACGCCTCCCGCTCCTTCAGCAGGGCGGCCTGCGTCCCCTTGCCGGCGCCGGGAGCGCCTAAAAGGACTAGTCGCATCTCGTCCCGCCCCCTACATGCGAAGCAGGCTTCCGGCCTTTCCGCCGGACTTCTTCAGGATTCCGTCGTAGTGGCGCATCAGGAGCTGGGCCTCGATCTGGTTGATCGTGTCCAGGGCGACGCCCACCACGATCAGGACCGCCGTCCCGCCGAAGTAGAAGCTCCGGGTCCCCACGATGGAGGTCATCACGTTGGGGATGATGGCGACGATCGCCAGGAAGATGCCCCCCGCCATGGTGATGCGCTCCATCACGCGGCTGATGTAGTCCGACGTCGGCTGCCCCGGACGGATGCCCAGGATGAAGCCGCCGTACTTCTTCATGTTCGAGGCGATGTCCGTCGGGTTGAAGACCACCGCCGTGTAGAAGTAGGAGAAGAAGACGACCAGCACGACGTAGCAGAGCGTGTAGAAGGAGAATATCCTGCCCGCCGCAAAGAGGTCACGGATAAAGGCCCCAACGGAACTGTCGCTGAAGAAGTTGGCGATGGTGTAGGGGAAGATCAGGATGGAGGAGGCGAAGATGATAGGGATGACCCCCGCCTGGTTGATCTTCAAGGGGATGAAGGTGCTCTGTCCGCCGTAGACCTTGTTTCCCACGACGCGCTTGGCGTACTGCACCGGAAGGCGGCGCTGCCCCTCCTGCAGCAGGATGCATCCCGCCACCACGACGATCATCAGCGCGAGCCCCGCAAGGAGCGCCAGGAAGTTCATCTCGCCGAGGCGCAGCATCGTCCCCACGCGGATGAAGGCCTCCGGAATACGAGCGACGATGCCGGCGAAGATCAGGAGGGAGATGCCGTTGCCGATCCCGTGGTCCGAGAGCTCCTCGCCCAGCCACATCACCGCCAGGGACCCGGCCGTGAGGGTGGTGACGATCATGAAGGCGTCCCCCAGTGTGCCTGAGAATATCCCCTGGTTGCCGATCCACGCCGTCATGCCCACGGCCTGCACGACCGCAAAGACGATCGAGCCGTACCGCGTCCACTGGATGAGCTTCTTGCGGCCGTCCGCGCTGTCCTTCTGCATCTTTTCCAGGGCGGGGAAGATCACCACGAGGAGCTGCATCACGATGCTCGAGTTGATGTAGGGTGCCACGCCAAGGGAGAAGATGCTGAACTGGCTCAGCGCGCCGCCGGAGAAGAGGTTCAGGAAGTCCATCACACCGCCCCCGACGCTGTTGAAGAGGTTCGCCATGGCGGCGGTGTCAACTCCCGGCGTTGGGATGTGAGCCCCAAGCCGGAAGATGAAGAGGATGCCGAGGGTGAAGAGGAGGCGTCTTTTCAGGTCAGGCAGTTTGAAGGCGTCGCCGAGAGACCCGAACACGTCAGATCACCTCAGCCTTCCCGCCAGCCGCCTTGATCTTTTCCTCCGCACCCTTGCTGAAGGCGTTCGCCCTCACGGTGAGGGCCTTGTGCAAGTCCCCCTTCGCCAGAACCTTGACGGGAAGGGAGGCGTCCGAGATCAGGCCCGCCCTCAGGAGGGTATCGGGAGTGACCTCCTGGCCGGCCTCGAACTTGTCCTCGATGGACCCGATGTTGACGATGTGATAGGTCCGTGCAAAGCGGGCGTTGTTGAAGCCGCGCTTGGGCGTCCGCCTCACGAGGGGCATCTGGCCGCCCTCAAACCCCGGACGAACGCCGCCGCCCGTGCGCGCCTTGTGTCCCTTGTTGCCCTTGCCGGAGGTCTTGCCCGTCCCGCTGCCGATGCCCTGCCCCAGGCGCTTCGCCTTGGTGCGGGAGTTCGGTGCGGGCCTGAGATCATGAAGGTTCATACCCGTCCTCCTCCTCAGTCTTCCACAGTCCAGACCACAAGGTGCCGGACGTGCTCAATCATGCCGCGGATCTGCGGGGTGTCCTCGTGCTCCACCGTGGACTGCAACTTCTTGAAGCCAAGGGCCTTGATCGTCCGCTTCTGACGCTCCGCGAAACCGATGGCGCTCTTGACCCATTTGACCTTAATCTTAGCCATGGTCAACCCTCCTAATCCGCGGAGACGGACGCCGGCTCCGCCACCTTCTTGCCGCGAAGCTTATAGATCTCGTCCGCCGTCCGGGTCTCCTTGATCGCCTCAAGGGTGGCCCAGGCCACGTTGATGGAGTTGGAGGTCCGCCCCACCACCTTGGTGACGACGTCCTTCACCCCTCCGAGCTCCATGATGGCGCGCACCACTCCGCCCGCGATGACTCCCGTTCCGGCGGGTGCGGGCTTGAGGAGGACCTTCGCCGCGCCGAAGCACCCGGTGACGGGGTGCGGCATCGTGTCGCCGTTCCTGCGGATGGCGACGAGCTCCTTGCTGGCCTTCTCGATCCCCTTGCGCACGGCCTCGGCGATCTCCTTGGCCTTGCCAATTCCAGCCCCGACGTAGCGGTCGCCGTCGCCCACCACCACGAGGACCGCGAACTTAAAGCGCTTTCCGCCCTTGACGACCTTGCTGACGCGATTTATGGCGACAACGCGCTCCTTGAGGTCCAGTGATTTAGCATCGATTCGCTTTTTGATCATGTTCAGCCTGCTCTCCTGATCCTAAAACTTAAGGCCGGCCTCGCGCGCCGCGTCAGCCAGGGCTTTGACCTTGCCATGATACTGATGCCCGCCGCGATCAAAGACCACCGTTTCGATCCCCTTCGCCTTCGCGCGCTCCGCGGCCAGCCTGCCGACGACCTTGGCAGCCTCCACGTTGCAGGTCCCCTTGAGCTCACCCCTCAGGGACTTCTCAAGGGTGGAAACGGAGGCCAGAGTACGTCCCAGGTCGTCGTCGATGATCTGAACATAAAGGTGGTTCAGGCTGTGGAAAACGGCCATCCGCGGCTTCTCTGCCGTGCCGGCCAACGTGCGGCGCAGCCTCTCATGCCGCACAATGCGCATATCGTTTCTGCTTCGTTTTCTCATCTTCTGCGCTCCCTAGCTACTTCGCACCCGTTTTTCCGGCCTTGCGGATGATGTGCTCGTTCTCAAAGCGGATGCCCTTGCCGTGATAGGGCTCCGGCGGGCGATACTGACGCAGGAGCGCACAGGTCTGCCCCACCAGCTCCTTATCGATCCCCTTGACGACGATCTTGATCGGGTTCTCCACCACGATCTCGACGCCACTCGGAGGGGTGAACTCGACGTTATGCGAAAAGCCCAGGTTCATGACCAGCTTCTTGCCCTGCAGCTGAGCCCTCCAGCCGACGCCCACGATCTCCATCGTCCTCTGAAAGCCCTCGGTCACCCCGGTGACCATGTTCGCGATCAGGGCACGGGTCATGCCGTGCCACGCACAGGTCTGCTTGTCGTCGCCCGATCGGGTGACGTGCACCTTCTCGCCCTCAACGTCCACGGCGATGCCCGGCATCAGGGGCGCGAAGAGCTCGCCTTTGGGGCCCTTGACTGCGATCTTATCTCCCTTGACGGAGACCGCGGCTCCCTTGGGCAGGACCACCGCTTTTCGTCCAATACGAGACATAGAGAAGCCCCCTTACCACACGTAGCACAGGACTTCGCCGCCGAGGCCCAGCTTCATGGCCTCGGTGCCGGTCTTGAGCCCCTGAGAGGTGGAGAGGATCGCGAGCCCCAGGCCGCCCATGACGACCGGAAGCTTGTCCTTCCCCACGTAGAGGCGTCGGCCGGGCTTGCTGATGCGGCGCAGCCCCTGGATCACCCGCTCACGCTCCGGCCCGTAGGAGAGGAAGATGCGGATGGAGGCGTAGGGCTTCTTCGGATCGGTGATCGTCTTGACGTTCTTGATGTACCCCTCGTCCTTCAGGATCCTGGCGATGGCCAGTTTCATCTTGCTTGCGGGAACATCCACGCTTTCGCTGTAAATCATGTTCGCGTTGCGCACCCTCGTGAGCATATCCGCGATAGGATCGTTAACGTACATTCCGTTGCCCCCTTAGGCTACCAGCTCGACTTGACAACGCCGGGTATTCTGCCCTCGCGGGCAAGCTTGCGGAAGCAGCAGCGGCACATATCAAACATGCGCATATATCCGTGGATTCTGCCGCAGAGCGGGCAGCGGTTGTGCTGCCGAACCTCAAACTTGGGGGGCAGCTTTGCCTTGTACTTCAACGCTTTCCTTGCCATTTCAGATCGTGCCCCCTCTTTAGCGGTTGTTGAAGGGCATTCCCATGCCCTTGAGGAGCGCATGGGCCTCCTCGTCCGTGGACGCGCTCGTTACGATGGAAACGTTCATGCCCCTTGAGCGGATCACCTTGTCGTAGCTGATCTCCGGAAAGATCAGCTGCTCCCGAAGGCCGAGGTTGTAATTGCCGCGCCCGTCAAAGCCCCTGCGGGAAACCCCCTGGAAGTCCTTGATGCTGGGCAGCGCGAGGGAGATGAGGCGGTCCAGGAACTCCCACATGCGATTTCCCCTGAGCGTCACCGAGCAGGCCACGGGCATCCCCTCGCGGACCTTGAAGCCCGCAACGGACTTCTTGGCGCGCTTCAGGAGGGGCTGCTGGCCCGTGATGGCGCGGAGCTCCGCAATGGCGGCATCCATGAACTTGATGTCCAGCTTCGCGTCGCCCACCCCGATGTTCACGACGACCTTCTCGACCCTGGGGAGCTGCATGACGTTCTTGTATCCAAACTCCTTAAGCAGGGCGGGAGAGATCTCCTTCTTGTATTTTTCCAACATGCGCGGAACCATTTCTAACTCCTCCCCACTCAGGCCTTGTCGATGATCTCACTGCACTTTTTGCAGACTCGAACCTTCTTGCCGCTCTCCAGGAAGGAGGAGCCCACGCGCACCGCTGCGCCGCAATGGGGACAGACCAGCATGACCTTCGAGGCGTAGATGGGCGCCTCCTGCTTGTGGATTCCGGACTGGGGGTTCTTCTGGGTCGGGCGCACGTGACGCGAAACCAGGTTCACGCCCTCCACCACCACCAGATCACAGTCCGGGATGCGGCGCAGGATCTTGCCCTCTTTCCCCTTGTCCTTGCCGGATATCACGCGCACCCGGTCGTTTTTCTTAAGCCTTACAGACATAATGGCACAGCCTCCTAAACCACTTCAGGCGCAAGCGAGAGGATGCGCATGTACTTCTTGGCGCGCAGCTCTCTGCCGACGGGCCCGAAGATGCGCGTGCCCTTGGGCTCGCCGTTGGCGTCGATGATCACTGCCGCGTTGTCGTCGAAACGGACGTAGGAGCCGTCGCGGCGACGAACCTCCTTGCGGGTCCGAACGATCACGGCCTTGACGACCGATCCCTTCGCGATGTTGCTGTTGGGGATGGCCTCCCTCACCGAGGCGACGATGACGTCGCCGATCGTGCCCCACTTGCGCTTGCTGCCTCCCATGACCTGAATGCAGAACAGCTTCCGCGCGCCCGAATTGTCAGCAACGTTCAGTACTGTCGTCAGCTGAATCATAAGTTACTCCTCTCCGGGCGTATCAGAATCGAAGACGGGAGCACGCCGCGTGACCTCAACCAGTTCCCATCTCTTCGTCTTGCTCAGGGGCCGGGTTTCGCGAATGCGAACCTCGTCGCCCACCCGGCAGGTGTTCTCCGCGTCGTGCGCCACGTACTTCTTCGCGCGGCGGATCCGCTTCCCGTAGAGAGGGTGCTCCGCGAGGCGGGAAACCTTAACCACAACCGTCTTGTCCATCTTGTTGCTCACGACAATTCCCACGCGGACCTTGCGGTGCACGGGAGCTGTCTCCTTATAAGGCTCCATGGAAACCTACCTCCTGGCGGCATCTGAGGCCATCGCCTGGCGTTTTTCCCCCGCGATGGTCAGCACTCTGGCTATAGTCTTGCGAACGTCACGGATGCGGCTCGTGTTCTTGAGCTGCCCGACTGCGTTCTGAAAACGAAGGTTGAAGAGCTCCTCCTTGTACTGGCTGTACTTCTCCTGAAGCTCATCCAGCGTGAGTTCGCGAAGTTTCGTCGCATCCATCAGTTTTCACCACCCATGCCTTCCCGTGATACAATGCGCACCTTTACGGGCAGTTTGTGCGAGGCCGTTCTGAAGGCTTCCGCCGCGAGCTCAGGAGAGATCCCTGAGAACTCGAAGAGCACGCGGCCCCGCTTGACGGCAGCAACCCAGAACTCAGGAGCGCCCTTTCCCTTTCCCATACGGGTTTCGAGGGGCTTCTTCGTGTAGGGGCGATCCGGAAAAACCCGAATCCATATCTTGCCGCCCTTCTTCATCTTTCGGGAGATGGCGACGCGCGTCGCCTCGATCTGCCGCGCTGTAAGCCACACGTTCTCAAGCGCCTGAATCCCCCAGTCGCCAAAGGCGATCGTGGTGCCTCCCTTGGAGACGCCGCGCAGCGGGGACCTGTGCGACTTACGGTATTTGACTCTGCTGGGCATAAGCATAAAGAACTACCCCCTTGCCTTGTCGCGATCGCGGCGCGACCCGCGCATCATCATGGGACGCTCGTGCTCGCGGTCGCGGTAGATCCAGATCTTGCAGCCGATCACGCCGTACATCGTCCGGGCCTCGGCGAAGCCGTAATCGATGTCCGCCTTGATCGTGGAGAGAGGAAGACGCCCCTCGTTGTACCACTCCGTGCGCGCGATCTCCGCGCCGCCAAGGCGCCCCGCCACTTGGGCCTTGATCCCAAGGACGCCCGCCTTCGTCGCCCGGAAGATGGCCTGCTTCATGGCCCTGCGGAAGGAAACGCGGCGCTCCAGGGCGGAGGCGATGCTCTCCGAAACCAGCTGAGCCTCCACGTCGGGGTTCTTCAACTCATGGACGTTCACCATCACCTTGCCGCCGGTCATGGCCTGAAGCTCGTCCTTGATCGTCTGGATCTCCGTGCCGCCCTTGCCGATCACGACGCCGGGACGTGCCGTCCAGATCGTGAAACGAATCACGTGCCCCACGCGCTCGATCTCGACGCGGGAGATGGCAGCCCCCTCCCACTTCTTCATGATCCAGTCATGAAGCCTGAGGTCCTCATGGAGCTTTGCAGCGTACTCCTTGCGCCCCGCGTACCATTTGGACTGCCAGTCCGAGGCGACACCAAGCCTGTATCCTACGGGATGAACCTTCTGTCCCACGAATAAACCCTCCTAACGTTCCGCAACCGTAACGGTCACATGGGATGTGCGATGCACATAAGGATGAGCGCGCCCCATGGAGACGGGACGAAAGCGCTTCATCACGGGTCCCTGGTCCGCGAAGGCCGTGAGGACGTACAGCTTATCCATATCCATCCCGTAGTTGTGCTCTGCGTTCGCCACCGCGCTCTGCAGGACCTTGTACACGATCCGCGCAGCCTTCTGGGGGCTGAAGCGAAGGATCGTGAGGGCCTCCTCGGCGCCCTTGCCGCGAATCAGGGTGAGAACCTGCCTCACCTTCGTCGGGGCGATTCGGGCCTGGCGAGCCATGGCCCTTGCTATCGTCTTAGCTTCCATCAGCGGCCCCCTCCTACTTAACGCCCTTGGCGACGCGCTCCTGGCCGGCATGGCGTGCGGACTTGCGCGTCGGGGCAAACTCCCCCAGCTTGTGCCCCACCATGTTTTCGCTGATGTACACCGGCAGGTGCATCCGGCCGTTGTGCACGGCGATGGTGTGCCCGATCATCTGGGGGACCACCGTGGAGCGACGGGACCAGGTCTTGATGACCTTCTTGTTTCCCGATATGTTCATATCCTCAATTCTAGCCAGGAGCCTCTGTTCAATGAAAGGTCCCTTTTTAGTAGAACGAGCCATCCTCTAACGTCCTCCTCGTCTGTTACTTATCGTAACGGCGACGCACGATCAGCCTGTCGGAGGCCTTGTGTTTGCGCGTACGATATCCCTTAGCCGGCGTACCCCAAGGAGAAACGGGATGCTTGTTGCTCTTGCTCTTTCCCTCGCCGCCGCCCAACGGGTGGTCCACCGGGTTCATCACCATGCCGCGGACGGAGGAACGACGGCCGCTCCAGCGGGTCTTCCCCGCCTTGCCCAGGGAGATGTTTTCATACTCCTCGTTTCCGACCTGCCCCACCGTGGCCATGCACTCCAGGAGGAAGAGGCGGAGCTCGCCGCTCGGCATGCGGAGGTAGGCGTACTTCCCCTCCTTGGCCATGAGCTGCGCGGAGGTCCCCGCGGAGCGGACCAGCTTCGCGCCGTGGCCCGGCTGAAGCTCAAGGTTGTGAACGATGGCGCCCACCGGAATGTCCTTCAGCTTCAGGGCGTTACCCGGCGTGATGTCCGCCTCCGGACCGGCCAGGATCGTGTCCCCCACCTTCAGCCCCTTGGGGAGAAGGATGTAGCGCTTCTCGCCGTCCAAGTAGTGAATCAGGGCGATGCGGGCGTTGCGGTTGGGATCGTACTCGATCGTCGCCACCTTGCCGGGGACGCCGATCTTGTCGCGGCGAAAGTCGATGATGCGGTAGGTGCGCTTGTGACCGCCGCCGATGTGGCGCATCGTGATGCGCCCCGTGTTGTTGCGTCCGCCGTGCTTGCGCAGCTCGCAGGTCAGGGAGCGCTCCGGCTTGTCCGCCGTGATGTCCTCACGCCCCTGAATGGTCATCTGACGGCGGCCAGGGGTATAGGGTTTGAACTGTTTGATTGACATATCGACTTACCCCTTTCTAGATCGAAGCGCCCTCGAAGAACTCGATGCGCTGCCCCTGGGGGAGGGATACGATCGCCTTTTTCCAGGAGCGCGTCCTGCCAATGGAAGCGCCCATGCGCTTGGGCTTGCTCTTGACGTTGATGGTGTTGACGCTCAAGACCTTGACCTTGAAGGCCTCCTCGACCGCGTTACGGATCTGAATCTTGTTCACGTCCCGGCGGACCTCAAAGGTGTACTTGTTGAGCTCCATCAAAGCGCTGCTCTTCTCCGTGATGACGGGGCGAATAATGATATCGTGAGCTGAAAGACTCATCTCGCGTAAACCTCCTCAAGGCGGGCGACGACCTCCGGAGTCACGACCAGCGTCCTGGAGTTCAGAAGATCGTAAACGTTGATGCTCGCAACGTTCAGATACCTGGCTCCGGGGATGTTCCGGACGGAGCGGGCCACGTTCTCGCCGTTGCCGCTATAGATCACGAGGGCCTTCTCGGCGCCGATGGCGTTCATGAAGCCCTTCATCGTCTTCGTTGAGGGGGCCTCCATCTCCATGCCCCGGACCACCAGCATCTGCGCGTCACGGACCTTCACGGAGAGGGCACTCAACAACGCCAGACGGCGAACCTTCTTGTTCACCTTCTGACTGTAGTCCCTCATCTTGGGGCCGTGAGCGACGCCGCCGTGGACCCAGAGGGGCGAACGGGTGCTCCCCTGACGGGCGCGGCCCGTGTGCTTCTGGCGCCAGGGCTTCTTGCCGCCGCCGCTGACGTCGCCGCGGGTCTTCACCGCGTGCGTCCCCTGGCGGCAGTTCGCGAGGTGCGCCACCACCACCTGGTGCATGACGGCAACGTTAATCGGCGCGCCGAACACCACCTCGGAGAGCTCCATCTCACCGGCGCTCTGGCCGCTAAAATCAACCACTTTAATCGTTGGCATAATCGGGTTACCTCCTTCCCCTTATCCCTTACTTTTTGTACAGGGCGACCAGGCCATCTTTAGCGCCCGGCACGGCCCCCTTGACAAGGAGGAGGTTGTTCTCCAGATCGACGGCCATCACCGTCAGGTTCTTGACCGTGACCTTGTCGCTTCCCATGTGTCCGGGCATCCTCTTCCCCGGAAACACGCGCCCGGGGTAGGAGATAGCGCCGCTTGAGCCGCCATGGCGGTGCTCCACCGAGGTTCCGTGGCTGAACTGCTGGCCGCCGAAGTGGTATCGCTTCATAACTCCGGCAAACCCCTTGCCCTTGCTGACTCCGCTGACGTCTACCTTCTCGCCCGCCTCAAACAAATCCACCCTGATTTCCTGCCCCACCTCGTAGCCCTCCGCCTTGTCGAGGCGGAACTCGCGAAGCGTCTTTTTGGGCTCGACCTTGTTCTTGTCGAACAGGCCCTTTACGGGTTTGGACAGCTTGTGGGGCTTCACGGCCCCAAAGCCGAGAAGAACGGCAGAGTATCCGTTCTGTTCGGGGGTTCGGACGGCCACGACCGGGCACGGGCCCGCCGCGATAACCGTCACCGCGACAGCCTGTCCCTCAGCGTCGAAAATCTGAGTCATGCCCATCTTCTTCCCCAGGATTCCTATACCCATCGTTTTCTCTCCTTTCAGCCTAAGCGCTTTCCGTCGGCTCCAGCCCCAGGGCTAGAGCTTTATCTGGATGTCCACTCCAGAGGAAAGATTAAGCTGCATCAACGCATCCATGGTCTTCTGCGTCGGTTCAATGATGTCGATGAGGCGCTTGTGCGTCCTCATCTCAAACTGCTCCCGAGCGTCCTTGTCCTTGTGGGGCGACTTCAGGATCGTCACCCGGCCGATCTCGGTGGGCAGCGGGATGGGGCCAGAAACC
>NZ_CALHIQ010000093.1 GCF_938030725.1 uncultured Fretibacterium sp.
CGCCCTCTACGAGGGCGGCGTCAGCCGCGTGATCCTCGGCCTGAAGTACGGGGGCTTCCGCGCGCTGGGGCGCCGGCTGGGGGAGGGGATGGCCGCCCTCTGGGAGGCCCCGGCCGCGGACCTCCTGCTCCCCGTGCCCCTGCACCGGGGAAGCCGGCGGGGGTACAACCAGGCCTTTGAGATCGCGAAGGGTCTGGGGAGGGCCTGGGGCGTCAGGGCGGAGGAGGCGGCCCGCTGGGCGGTCGCCCTGGCGCCCCGGACGGGGCTGAGCCGGGCGGAGCGGCTGTCGCTGCGCCCGGAGGCCTTTGAGGTTTTCCCCCGCGTCCGCGGGGCCCGCGTGGTTCTGGTGGACGACGTGTGCACGACGGGGGCGACCCTGGCCTGCCTTGCGCGGGCCTGCGAGGCGGCGGGGGCCTCCGTGCTGGGCGCCTTCGTCGCCGCGGGAAGCGCCGGATGATGGGCCGGCGGGTAAAGGGCGGGGGAGAAAGTTCCGATACTCTACCCGGAATGAGGCCGTCCGGGTGCAGACAGGGCATGGACGCCCTGGCGGACGGGTGAACGCGAACGGGGAAGGACGGAAAGGAGCGTGTTCCCTTTGATAGGAAGGATATACGGGCAGTTCGGCTTCGACGCGCCGAACGCGAAGAAGGCGCGGCGGAGGACCGGCGCGGGCGGCACGTCCGTCGGCTCGGACGAGGCGGACTTCAGCTCGTTCTCTGTGGAGCTGGCCCGCATCGACGCGGAGCTGAAGAACGTTCCGGACGTCCGGGAGGACGTCGTCGCGGCCTATAAGGAGCAGGTGGAGGCGGGGACCTACGTCCCGCCGCTGGACCAGGTGGCCCACTCCCTGCTCGTGGCGGGGCTGCTGAACGTCCGCTAGCGGGGGGCGAGCCGGTGCGCGGCGAGGTTGAGGCTCTGATCAGCGCGGTCTTGGAGGAAGCGGACGCGATCGACGACCTGGTGGACGTCGTTCGGGATCAGCGCGAGGCCGTGAAGGTCGGGGACGCGGAGGAGATGGACGGCCTGATGAGGGAGATGCATGAGGTCGTCTTCGACGTGCAGACCCAGGAGCTCCGGCGGAGCGACAGGGCGAAGAGGCTGGCGGCGCAGTTCGGCTGCGAGCCCTGCGCGGAGTCCCTGGCTGTGCCCATGGAGGAGGCCGAGCGCGCCCTGTTCAACGGCGCGGCGGACCGGCTGACCCAGTCCGTGTTCGTGCTGAAATCCGAGATGGCGATCCTGAGCGGGCTGATCGAGCAAAATAAACGGTATACGGCGATGCTGCTGTCGGAGTGGCGCCGTCTCATGGGGGAGGGCGCCGCGGACGCGGGAGCGGCGGATTTCAGGGGGTAGAAGATGCTCAACGCTTTTTCGGGAATCGAGATGGGGAAGAGGGCGCTGAACGCCTACAGGCTCGGTATGCAGACCGTGGGACACAACGTCTCCAACATGAGGACGGAGGGGTATTCCCGCCAGAGGGTGCTCTATTCCACGGTGCAGCCCATGGACCTTCCGGGCGTTGGGCAGGTTGGCCAGGGGATGAAGGCCGACGAGATCGTCCGCATCCGGGACCAGTTCCTCGACTTTCAGTACCGCTCCAACCTGGCCACCAAGGGGTATTGGGACACGATCAACGCCGTCTACCAGAACCTGCAAAACTACATTCCTGAGCCGAAGAACAAGGGGCTCAGTGCTGCGATGGACACGTTCTACGCCGCCATGCGGACGTTGCAGCAGAAGCCGGAGGACGCCGCCGCGCGGCGCAGCCTCGTGGAGTCGGCCCGGTCCATCGGCGGGGTGTTGGACACGATCGTCACCGGGTTTGAGACGTACGCGAAGAACCTGAATCAGCAGGTCCTGACCGCAGTTCAGGACGCAAACCAGATGCTGCACAAGATCGCCGCCCTCAACAAGCAGATATACAAGGCCGAGGCGCTGGACCAGAACGCCAACGACCTGATGGACCAGCGGGACCTGCTCCTCGACAAACTGTCCGAGATGCTGGACGTCACCACACAGGAACCCCTGCGGTATGGCGAAGTGAACGGCGAGTTCTTCCTGACGTTGAACGGACGCGCCCTCATCCAGGGCGACCACGTCCGCGAGCTGAGAGCGCACGCCTTCCAGTGGGACGGGCAGGTCTACTACGACGTCCAGGTGGCGGAGAACGAGTTCGACATCGTGGAGAACTGTTACGTCGCCGACGTCCTGGCCACGGGGCCTGAAGGGGTGCACCAGCTCACCGTCGACCGCCTCGCGAACGGCAAGGAGTGGGCCCTGGGCGGCGGCGACCCCCTCTGCCTCGACACGCGGGCCGTGACCACCTCCAGCTTTAAGGACGGCGTCATGCTGGACAAAGCATCGGACCAGGCGAGGACGCGGAGCATCACCATCCGAACGACGAAGACGGACGGGACGCCCGTCAGCTTCACCGTTGACATCGCCTGGGATGCGGCGAACTCGAAATGGACCCTGAAGGCAACGGACTCTGACGGAGCCGCGTTGGGCGCGAACAGCGATTCGGGCGATGCGGAGCTGACCGTTAAAGAGCTGGGCGAATTTTTGAACGACGTCATCGCGGCGAACCCCGACCTGAACAATTCCGGACTGAAGGTCGTGCAGCTGCCGGACGGCGTCACGCCGCCCACGTCCCTCCGCATCGAGGCGGGCAGCGACGCGGAAGGCTGGACCCGTTCGCTGGAGGTTCGGGACGTGGGTGGGACGCTTGGGATGCTATCGCCGGTCCAGGTGGTGAAGAAGGGCGAAACCCGGATGCGGAGCCGCCCCATGTCCCCCACGGAGCCCCTCGGCATCAAGGGCTCCTTCCGCATTCAGGTGGGGACCCAGGGCATGCGCGTCACGTCGGGCATCTTCCGGACCAACGACGCCGAGGGCTTGAAGGCGGGGGAGATCATCGGCCCCGGCAAGCCGGGGGATCGGCACACGTTCCGCATCGGCGTGGCGGACGATCAGGTGGACATCACCGCGTCCTGGAACGATACTTCCAAAAGGTGGGAGCTGACGAGCGACGTGTTCGCGTCCGGAGCAAAGACGACCCGGACGATACCCTCGCCCTACCCCGCGGTCAGCGCCTCGGGCGCGCTGACCGTCGCGGAGTTGACGGGCTTTATGAACCAGGCGCTGCCCAGCGCCGGGATATCCGGGCTCACCGTCGTGTCGGGGCCGGCCGGAGGCACAGCCACGCAGTTCTACGTCGAGTCGAAGGACCACCGCCTGATCTCCATCAGCGACGTGGAGGGCAGCCTGGCGAAGCGGATGGGCATCGTCAACAAGGCGCCGGTGGTCACCATCGACGTGGAGGAGACGGACACCCTCACCACGATCCGCAACAAGATCAACGAGAAGTATCAGGCGGAGCTGGGGCTCACCGCGCCGGAGGACTGGGTGCACGCTTCGCTGAAGCAGGACGCGGACCAGTCCTGGTACCTGACGATCGCCTCGGACGTGCCGGGCGAGGCCCAGCGCATCACGCTGATGGGGGGGGTGGACGGGAACGACCAGGTCCTGCGGCGGCTGGGGCTGATGCGCCTCGAACAGATCGGCACGGTCAGCGCTGCGGACAAAACGCCCGTCTACCGCGAGGTTGCGGCCATCAGCACGGTGGCGGAGGACGCCTCCTTCACCTTCAACGGCGTGCGGTACCTCTCCTCGGACAATCGGTTCAAGGAGGCGAGGCGCATCCCCGCGTCGGGAGGGAGCAGCGACTACAGCGCGTCGAAGCTCGTCCAGGTGGAGGAGGGCATGTGGTTCAACCTGAAGCACGCCGGCAGCACGGCCATCACCGTGCGCCACCACGTCCGGAACGGCACGATCAAGGCCCTTGAAGAAGCCAGGGACGGGATCATCCCCAACCTCCAGGCGCAGCTAAATGAGCTGACCTGGGGGCTGGTGAACCACGTCAACGCCTATCAGTATTCCGGGTACGGCATCGGCGGCGACATCACGACGACGGGGGTCGCCTTCTTCAAACCCCTCAGCACGCGGACCAAGGCGGCTTCAAACCTTTCCGTCAACGACGCCGTGGTGGCGGACAATGCCCTGATCGGCGCGGCGATGGGCCGAAAGAACGCTGCGGGGATCGCCGCGAGCGGCATCAGTGGCGGGTCGGGCGACGGGAGCAACGCCCTGCGCATGGCGGACCTGGCCTCCGCGCGGGCCCTCAAGGGCGGCACGATGACCATCAGGGGCGTCTACGACGCAATGCTTTCCCAGGTCGGCTCCAAGGCGGCGCACGCACAGCTGATGAGCACCGCGCAGGACAGCCTGGCCGAACAGATCGGCCTGCAGCGTGAGGCGGTGTCCGGCGTGAATCTGGATGAGGAGCTCATGGACATGATCACCCTCAACCGCTGCTTCGGGGCCATGTCGCGCTACGTGACCACCTTGGACGAAATGCTGAACGCGATCATCAACGGCTTCGGTCTGGTGGGCCGTTAGTCGTCAGGAGAGGTGAGGTAAGGACATGTACAGCCGAGCGACGAGCATGGGCTCCTACGCAACTCTTTTGAGTTCGCTACAGGGCAACTACAGGAACATTCAAAACCTCCAAAAGCAGTTGGCGACCCTAAAGAAGTACTCCAACCTGTCCGAGAACCCCTCGGCCATCTCCCGTGCCCTTGAGCTGCAATCCGCCATTGCGGCCAACGACGACTACAAGGAGAACGGCGAGAACGCGGTGGCGCTCCTGAAGCACGCGGAGGGCGCGCTGGATCAGGTCCTGAACGCGGCGAAGGCCATCCGGACCCTGGTGATCCAGGCGGGAGATGGCGCGCTGAGCAAGAGCGATCGCGAGATCATCGCAAAGCAGATCGAGGCCAACCGACAGACCATCCTGGATGCCCTGAACACCAAGGTCGCGGGGCAGTACCTTTTTGGCGGCACGAGCACGGGGGAGGCCCCCTTCGTGCTCAACGCGGACGGCAGCCTGACCTACCGCGGCACGGACGAGCGCATCAAGTACGCGCTTTCGAACGTCCTGACGGGGGACGTCTCCTTCACGGGCAGCGAGGTGCTCCCGAACAACGAGAAGGCCTACTTCATATGTAGCCACTACGTGCCGCTGGACTGGCAGTGGAAGGGGCGTGAGGAGAAGGTCCAGATCACCGTCGGGAACCGGACGATCTCCGTCTTCATCCCGGAGCGCTGGATCGACGAGGTGGCGACGGGGAAGACGAAGCCAACGGACTACAACCAGTTCCGCGACCCGGACGAAGTGTCGGGCATCAGCTTGGACGACCTGGCGGCGCTCGTCAACCGCTCCCTGGAGGAGCAGGGGGCGGACATGCTGGTCCGGGCGTCGGTGGAGAAGGACCTGGCCTCGGGCCGCCAGCAGATGGTCATCAAGAGCCACACGGGCGAGAAGGTGGGCATCACCGGCTGGTCCACCACGGACTACATGCCCATGCCGCAGTCCATCGCCGGCATTCAGTTCAAGAAGACCGGGACGACGGCTGGAGGAGGGGTGACGGTGGAGACCCCGAACTGGAACGCCTCCATGCTGGGCGGTACATCGGACATCTCCCTGACGGGGCTGAAGGACAAGATGCTGACCGTCGTCACGATCGCGAAGGACGGGACCAAGGAGGAAAAGACCTGCACCTTTGCGGCGGCGGACGCTGCAAGCGTGGACGCGCTGACCGCGAAGCTGAATGCGGCAGGCAATCTCCCCGCCGGCGTCACGGCCTCCACCAGGAACGGGAAACTGGTGCTGACCTCCGCGGACGGCAAATCCATCCGCGTGGACGGCACGGCGGCGGAGCAGCTCTTCGGCGCGGCGCGCCGGAGCGAGGCCGCGAAGTACAGCGGCCTCATGGGGAAGATCAGCGTCCTGGGCTGGCGTGACGACTCACTGGGCAAGGGCATCACCGTCACCGTGGACGGCAAGGACTACGACTTCGCGTTTGCCGGAAAACGCTCCATCTCGGACCTGGTGGCGGAGATCAATAAGAAGATCCCGGTGGACGCCGGCGACGTGCCCGTAGCCTCCGTCGTCGCAGGACGCCTGGTGCTCCAGTCCTCCCGCGGGCAGGTGACGGTGAAGGACCATGGTGCTGCGGGAGGCGTCCAGCAGTTGTTCGGCACGGCGGGGCCGGTGAAGAGCTCCACCAGCTCCCTCGCCGTCAAGGTGGGGGATAAGCTGCCGGTGACGGTCTACGTCAACGAGGGCGACACCCTGGCGGACGTCGCAGAGAAGCTCAACGCCATCGAGGGCGTCTACTCAAGAACCTCTGCCGACGCGGACCAGCTGGTGGCCGTGGCGAAGCGCGTCGGCGATCTGCATGCAGACAATCTGTCCACGAACGCCGCGGCGGAGTCCCTGCACTATCCCTCCCTCACCCTCACGGGGGCTGGAGGGGCGCTGGCGCTCTTCGACTTCACCTTCGCTGAGAACGCCGAGACGGGGGAGCAGCGGGGGGTCATCGCCTCCAAGCCGCAGACGCGCCCCGTCGATCACAGCCACATGGACGTGTTCGACGTCCTGGGGATGGAGACAGCCCTGAAGAGCGTGGAGTTCAAGAACGGCAGGGTCCTGAAGGTCGAGGCCGGAAAGCCGCTGCACTGGCGCGTGATGAGCGGCGGGCACACGGCAGACATCACCCTGAACCCCGGAGAGTACACGATGGACGACCTGGCTGCCCGCATCCGAAACGCCGGCGCGGGCTGGCTCGACGTGACGGTGGACGTGTACAACAAGGACCACCGCAGCGAGGACAGCACGGAGTCGGGGCTTGGCACCAGCTACAACCGGGAGGAGGCCACACAGCGCCTCGTCATTCGCGGGCTGAAGGGCGAGCAGGTCCTGTTCCTGGACATGAACGACCAGCACTACGCCGACGAAATGGGGCTGTCCACGTCACTCCGCACGACCCCCGACATGGGGGTGAAGAGCATTGCCTTCCCAGAGGCCCCCTGCGTGGACGACGAGCTGGGGGTGAAGGTGCGCGTTCAGATGAACTGCGGCAAAACCTACGACGTCAACATCACGAAGAAGGCCGTCGTGAACCCCGCCACCGGCGAGGTCGATCGGGTGAAGGTGATGCGGGAGATCGTGAACCAGGTGAACGCCCAGGAGGGCTCGAACGTCATGGGGCTCACCGTGCCGGTGGACAAAAACGGCGCGGAGATCCCACACTCCGCCTCCATCCACTTCCTGTCGGGTGAGCCCTTCTCGGTGGTGGACCTGCCCTTCTCCGACCCCGCCTGGTCGGACTACGCAGGGGGCATCGCGGCCCAGCTCGGCATCCACGGCGGCGTTTCGGCCAACCTGGCGAAGACCGCGACCCCGATGAAGGACGGGGAAAAGTTTGGGAAGTCCGGCGTCCTGCGCTTTGAGAGCCTGGGGCACAGCGTGACCATCGACGTGTCGGAGAACGACACGGTGAAGGACGTCATGGACCGGCTGCGCTCCCAGGCGAAGGATTGGCTCTACGCCAACTACTTCGACGCGCACTTGGGGCAGACGGGGCGGCAGAGCGGCGATTATCCCATCCTCTCCATCGCCGCAAAGGACGGCTCGGCGGTCAACGTCATCGACGTCAAGGGGACGATCGCGGAGGAACACCTCGGCCTCAGCACGGGCATCCAGGGCAGCAAAGACGTCAGCGGCATGGAGTGGTCACTGGGGGAGACGGAGGGGAGCGTCTTCTCGATCACCGTGGCCGGATACACGCACACCATCGACATGACGGCGATGCGCGACGTGAACGGGAACGGAAAGATGGACGCGAAGGACCTGGTGGCCACCATTAACGCCCGTATGCAGGACTGCGACGTCAGGGCGGAGCTGAACGAGGAGGGCCATCTCGTGCTGTGGTCCCCGCGGGGCTACTCGATCAAGGCCGAGGTCACGAAGGTGAAAGCGGACGGCACTCCGGCGGGGGCGGTGGGAGATCGGACGAAGGACTTCTTTGGCGGGACTGCCAGTGAGGTTGGGACCTATTATCGGGGCGGGTATAGGTTGGACGATAAGGCCAACGACCGCAAACCCCAGGGGATCTTCGTGCAGAACACGACGAACCGCAGCGGCGCCAACGAGAAGATGCAGAACGGCTACGAGATGTTCGGCGACGTCACTGCGGCGGTGCGGGCCGGGAACCGAACCAGCCTGAGCGAGGTCATGCTGCCGCGCATCGACGCCTTCATCGACAACGTCCTGAGCGTGCTCTCCTCCAATGGCGCCATGCAGAACCGTTACAAGGCCAACATGGACCGCTTGACGACGGAGAACACGATGCTGACGGAAACCCACGACAAACTTGCGACGGTGGACCCGGCGGAGATCGCGACGCAGCTCATGATGGCCAACTACGTCTACCAGTCGAACCTCGCCGTCATCGCTCAGCTGATCCAGCCCAGCCTGCTGGACTTCATTCGCTAGGTCCTGCAAGCCGCAGGGGCGTTCGTCCCCTGCGGCTTTTGGCGGTGTCAGCGCCCCCTCGTGTATAATAGTGCCGAAACGACGGACCGACGGTCTTTACAGGGCCGCGTTGGAAGGTGCAGGGCGGTCAAGGTCTTGTCCGCCCTGTTTTGCTGGCTTTTCGTGGCTGGCGTGAAAATATGAGGATAAAGAGGATAGAGATGTCAGCAACGACGATAGCGACGGAACGGTTTGGCGAGGTCTCCTACAGGGACGAGGACATCCTGACGTTTCCCAGGGGTATTCCGGCCTTTGAGGACCGGCATCGCTGGATATTGGTGGGAAGCGAGGACAACGCCATCAAGTGGCTTCAGAACCTGGAGGATTTGGCTCTGGCGTTGCCGGTGACGACGCCGGACGCGGTGCGCCCGGATTATAATGCGCGCATCCCGGAGGACGAGCTGGAGCTGGTGGGCTCCATGGACCCCGCCGACCTGGCCCTTCTGATCGTGGTGTCCATTCCGGAGGGCGCGCCGTGGAACATGACGGCGAACCTGAGGGCGCCCATTCTGCTGAACCTCAAGACGCGCAAGGCCGTGCAGGTCATCGCGCTCAACGAGGAGTACCCTATTCGCCACGCCGTCTTCCCCGACGACGTGCGCGCGAGGATGCGGAGTCAGGCCGCGGCCGCGGGAGGACGGGGCTGATGCTGGTCCTGAGCCGACGCATCAACGAGTCCATACAGATCGGGACGGACGTCGAGGTGATGGTGATCGACGTCCGGGGCGACGTGGTGAGGCTGGGGATCACGGCGCCTCAGGCGACGCAGATCTGGCGCAAGGAGCTCTGGGACGTCATCGTGTCGGAGAACCGGGTCGCGGCGGAGGCGGCGAAGCGCTCCGCGAAGGCGCAGGGAGCCGGGGAGACGCCGCAGTTGCCGGTTTCAACCTTCTCGCGCCTGTCCAAGATTCCAACGGTACGCCTCAAGGAACGGGACGAGGAATGACCGCGGACGACGACGGCGGCGGAAAACCCGTGTTCTCAGGCAGTGATACAATGTCACTCGGAGGGGGGAGGAGCTTTATGTTTCAATCTACTATGCCAGAAGCTCG
>NZ_CALHIQ010000094.1 GCF_938030725.1 uncultured Fretibacterium sp.
CCCCTAATGAGGCCTTTTTTCAATTTGCCTGTTGCTTTTAGCTTGACAATCTAGCGATTATAATGTTTTAGACAAAACGCTTGGGGGAAGCGACAACAGATTGAAGGAAGATGGAGGCACGATGATGAACATGCTGAGCAGGATCAAGGACCTGGCGAGGGAATATGAGCGTGACGCCGTAGCTCTGCGGCGACACTTCCACGCGCATCCGGAGCTCTCCTGGCAGGAGGCGCGGACGACGGACCGCATCGAGGAGGAACTGGGGAAACTGGGCATCCCGGTCCTCCATCGCGGCTACGGCGGGACGTCGAGCGGCCTGATCGCCGACATCAAGGGCGCCCGCCCCGGCAGGTGCGTGGCCCTGCGCTCGGACATCGACGCCCTGCCCATCCACGAGGAAAACGACGTCGAGTATCGGTCCAAAAACGACGGCGTCATGCACGCCTGCGGACACGACGGGCACATGGCGGGGCTGCTCACCGCGGCGCGCATCCTGATGCAGATTCGGGACGAGCTGCCCGGCACGGTGCGCCTGCTCTTTCAGCCCGCCGAGGAGGACGGCCCCCGCGGCGGCGCCAAGGTCATGATCCAGGAGGGGGCGCTTCAGGGCGTGGACGGCGTCTTCGGCCTCCACCTCTTCAGCCTCTACCCCACCGGCAAGGTGCTCTATCGCTCCGGCCCCTGCATGGCCTCCGCCGACGGCTGGGACCTGGTCGTCACGGGCAAGGGAGGGCACGGTGCCGCCCCGGAGAAGGCCGTGGACCCCGTCGTCGCCGCCTGCACGCTGGGCTGCGCTCTCCAGACCATCGTTTCCCGCGAGGTCGCGCCCACGGATACGGCCGTCATCAGCATCACCAGCGTGGAGAGCTCCACAAAAACCCGAAACATCATCCCTGAGAGCGTCACCCTGATGGGAGCGACCCGCGCTCTGAGCCCGGAGATGCAGGACAGGGTCGAGGCCGCCATGCGCCGCATCGCGGAGGGCGTCGCCCTGACGACGCGCTGCACGATCGACCTGAACTACATGCGCTTCTACCCCGCGGTCATCAACGACCCGAAGCTGACCCAAATCCTGAAGGCAACGGCAGAGGAGATGTTCGGCGCCGACGCCGAGGAGGCGCCCGTGAACATGGGGTCCGAGGACTTCAGCTTCTACGGCCGTGCCGTGCCGGCGACCTTCGCCCAGCTGGGCGTCGGCGACCCCGCCCAGCCGGGGACCCGCTGCCCCCATCACTCGCCAACCTTCAACCTGGACGAGGCGCAGCTCCAACGCGCGGCAGCCCTCCACGCCGGCTTCGCCTGGAGCTTCCTGAACGGGGATTAAGCCGGCTTGAACATCGCGGCCTTCGACCTCGAAACGAACGGCTACCCTGGGACCTCCGTGCTCTCCGCCTCGTCCATCGTGTTCGACGAGGCGGGGCGCCTCCTCGCCTTCTTCAACCGCTTCTACCTTCCTACCGAACCTTTCAATCGCTGGCTCGTCCGCGTCCACGGCCTGACGCTCGAAAGACTTTTGGCCCTGCGCGCCCGACGCCCCGACGGTTCGCCCTACTTCGTCGAGGACTGGCCCGACCTGATGGCGTTCTGGGACCATTGGAACGTCGAGGGGCTTGTCATCCACAACGCTCGCTTCGACATGGCCTTCCTTCCAGAGGTGGCTCAGCTCCTCCTCCCCTGCTGGTGCTCCATGCGGGGTCTGACGGAGTTCTGCGCCCTGCCGGGGAGGAATCGCTTCAAGCCGCCGCGGCTCAGCGAGGCCGTGGACGCGGTGTGCTGCGGTCCCCGCGCGCTGTCCGCCACGGAGGACATTCAGCGCGCGGAGGAGGCCGTTGGGGACGCTGCAGCGCACGTTTCCCTGTCGGACTGCTTCCAGCTCTACCGCGCCGCCGCGCGCGTCGCGGCGAACCGACCGGACTGGATGGACTTCAAGACGATCACGCTCCCCTTCCACACGCCGAAAGGACGCCCTCACCCTCCGTCCACCTCCCCGCGTGAGGACGGCTTCACGGTCGGGCTTCTGGACCTCGAACGGCGCCTGCTCTCGCTCGGCGCGGCTAGGCAGGGAGTGATCGAGGATTGACTTGCCGATCCAGCCCATGAGAAAGGGCCGCTCCGCAGAAAACGGAGCGGCCCTTTGGCTTACGGATTTGAAAGCGTGATTTCTCTACGGCGAAGCTGGCCTAAGCCTCGATGACCGTCCCGACTTCGCCCTTCAAAGCCTCTGCGGCAAGGGCGAGGGAGGTGATTACGGCCTTGCGCCCCTTCTTGGCCTCGACGAAGGCCAGACAGGCCTCGACCTTGGGCAACATGCTGCCCTTGGCGAACTCGCCGCTCTTCATGTACTCCTTGGCCTCTGCCACCGTCAGGTGTGCCAGGTCCTTCTGATTGGGCTTGTTGAAGTTGATGGCCACGCGGTCAACAGCCGTCAGGATCACCAGGGCGTCGGCGTCGAGGTCCGACGCAAGGCGGGCGGAGCTCCTGTCCTTGTCGATGACCGCATCGATCCCCACGTAACGATCTCCCTTGCAGATGACCGGAATGCCGCCGCCGCCGACCGCAATGACGACCATTCCCATCTCCATCATCTTTTTGATGGCGTCCATCTCGACGATCTTCACCGGAAGAGGAGAGGGAACGACCCTGCGATAGCCGCGTCCGGCGTCCTCGACGAAGGTCCAGCCCTTTTCCGCCGCAATGGCGTCCGCTTCCTCCTTGCTGCAGAAGTTGCCCACCGGCTTGGAGGGGTCCTGGAAGGAGGGGTCCTGTGCGCTGACCTCAACCTGCGTCACGACGCTCACGACGTCCAGCTTCAGCCCCACGCGCTCCGCTTCGGCCTGAAGCGCCTGCTGAAGGTGGTAACCGATATACCCCTGGCTCATGGCGCCACACTCGACGAGGGGCATGTAAGGCGTCTTGCCATCTCCCTGCGAGGCGAAATCGAAGGCGTTGTTGATCATTCCGACCTGCGGGCCGTTTCCATGCCCGATGACCACCTGATGGCCGGCCTTCACCAGCCCCATGATGGACGGGGCTGCCTTGCGGACCGCCTCGATCTGTCCCTCCGGGGTATTGCCAAGGGCATTGCCGCCCAGCGCAACGACAACTTTACTCAAGATCCGTCCTCCGCTCAGCACATCGTCGCAAAGATGACGGCCTTGATGGTGTGCATCCGGTTCTCCGCCTCCTCAAAGACGAGGGAGCGGTCGGAGGTGAACACCTCGTCCGTGACCTCCATCTCCGGGATGCCGAACTTCTTGTAGATGTCCTCGCCGATGGTGGTGTTGCGGTCGTGGAAGGACGGCAGGCAGTGAAGGAAGATCGCGTCCGGCGAGGCCAGGTCCATCACGCGGCGGTTGACCTGATAGGGCGAGAGCAGCTTGATCCTCTTCTCCCAGATATCGTCAGGCTCTCCCATGGAAACCCAGATGTCGGTGTAGAGGACATCGGCACCCTTAACCGCGGTATCGACGTTGGAGTTGAGCGACACCGTGCACCCCTGCCTCTTTGCGATCTCCTTGGCCTTCTCGACGAGCTCCGCCTTCGGGAAGAGGTCGCTGGGGCCACAGGCGGTGAAGTTCACGCCGGTCATGGCGCAGGCGATCATCAGCGAGTTCGCGACGTTGTTCCTGGCGTCGCCCATAAAGACGCAGCTAAGCCCTTTGAGGTGCCCGAAGTGCTCCTCCATCGTCATAAGGTCCGCAAGCATCTGGGTGGGGTGGAAGTCGTCCGTCAGGCCGTTCCAGACGGGAACGCCCGAGTACAGCGCAAGCTCCTCCACCAGCTTCTGGCTGAAGCCGCGGTACTCGATGCCATCGTACATCCTGCCGAGGACCTTCGCGGTGTCCTCGATGCTCTCCTTCTTGCCCATCTGAGAGCTGCCGGGGTCAAGGTAGGTGACGCCCATCCCCAGGTCCATCCCCGCGACCTCAAAGGAGCAACGGGTCCGGGTCGATGTCTTCTCGAACAGCAGGACGATGTTCTTCCCCTCAAGGTAGCGGTGCGGCGTCCTGGTGCGCTTCAGGTCCTTGAAGTTCTTCGCCAGGTCCAGAAGGTACCGAACGTCCGACGGCTCAAAATCTAAAAGCTTAAGAAAACTTCTTCCTCTCAAGTTTCTTGCCACGATAATTCCTCCCTGTTGTTTTTCGATAACGGGGTCCGTCCGAACTGAAAGACCAGCGAACGGTCCGCTTTAACGCCCAATTCCAATTAAAAACTCAAGTTCCAAAAGACTGACGTACAATAAACCATCCTGTTGAAAAAGGCAAGTCGGACAACGCTGGTTTCTCGTCATTGAAAGCGAACGGATTCTCGCCTAGGCATCCAACCGGAAGACTTGCTCTTTTTGGATGTCATTGCAGATGCCGCTAGTTAGTCTGGGAAATACAAATGCGCCGCTCGATGAATCTTTGGTCTGATACATCCTTACGGCTCACTGTTGATGTAGCCTCCCGACACCTGCGCACGCTCCTCAGGGCTCAATACGTGCTTCGGGCCCGCCTTCAGCTTCCCCAGAGGACGCGCACCACAGATGGCCGCGGGAATCCAGCGACTGGCCGACCTCTTAACTCCTCTTCAGGGTCTCGACCTCGTCCAGGGAAAGGCGGGTGAAGCGCGCGACGGACTCCGGGGACATCCCTTCCCGCAGCATGG